>CAIYZT010000361.1 GCA_903930735.1 uncultured Paracoccaceae bacterium
AGGCAGCGATGTTAAGGTTTTGTTTGCGACGCCGGGCGAGTCCGAATGGCACGGAGTACCGGTCGAGATTGCTCCGGGACTTGAAGCAGGCCCCATTGCGCGATTTCAGCCAGCTTGGAACGCGATTTCAGCCAGCTTGGAACATGAAGGGCCTTTGATCCCAAGGCCACGGCCAACGATTTTCCTTCGAAAAATCAGGAGGGATCCCGAAAGCAAAGCCCTGATTTTTCGAAGGAAAATCGTGGGCTGCTCGGGGGAGGCGATCAGAACCGATCCGCGCGAAAGGCGGAAATCTCCAATTCCGGCGCGCGCCCGGCCAGCAGATCTGCCACGATCCGCGCGGTGATCGGGGCAAGTGTAAGCCCGATATGGCCATGGCCAAAGGCATGGATCACCTCAGCCCCTCCCCGGCTTGGCCCGATAACAGGCAAGCTGTCCGGTATCGAGGGGCGGTAACCCATCCAACTGCGATCTGGCGGGCCGAGATCGGGAAAGATCGACCTTGCCCCTTCGATCAGCCGGTCAATCCTGTGCGCCGAAGGGGGCGCTTCTAACCCGCCCAGCTCCACCGTCCCGGCAACCCTCAGCCGGCCCGTCATGGGGCAAAGGTAAAATCCCCGCGCGGTTGGGCAGGCCGGGCGGTTCAGCCTTGGCGCCGCCATATCCCATTCGACATGATAGCCCCGTTCGGTATCCAGCGGCACGCGGTCGCCCGCTTGCCGCGCCAGCGCTTTGGAATGGGCCCCCGCCGCGATCACGACGTGCCGCGCTTGCAGCTCCAGCCCCGGACCTTGCACCAAAACCCCGCTATCGCGCCGGGTCAGCCTGTCGGCCCGGTACGGCAGGATGCGCGCTGCTTTGCCTACCGAAGTTGCCAAAAGCTGCACCATCGCGCCGGGGTCGGCCATGAAGACCGCCTTGGGGAAAAAGGCCGCGCCGCCTTGAACCTGCGGCAGTTGCGGCTCCATCTGGGCGAGGGCTTCGGGGGAGATCAGATCCACCGAAATTCCAAAGGCGCGCCGACCGGCCATATCGGCCTGCGCGGCACGAAAGGCGGCCCCCGTTTCATAAAGATAGAGGCACCCGCGGTCTTGCAACAGGGCGGTGCCCCCATTCTGGGCGGCAAGGCCCTGCCAGCTGGGGCATGCATCCGCCAAAAGGCTGGCAAGGGCGGCGGCGCTGCGGGCGGCGGCTGCGGGCCGGCTCGCCCAGGCAAAGCGCGCGAGCCAGGGCAAAAGCGAGGGCAGCGCCGCGCGGCGGATCGAAAGCGGTGAGGATTTGTCGAACAAAATCGAGGGCAGATTGCGCAGCACCTCGGGCGTACCGACCGGCATGACCGCGTAATCGGCAATCGTGCCCGCATTGCCGTAAGAGGCTCCGGATCCCGGCGGATTGGGATCGCAGATCACCACATCGCGCCCCTCGGCAATCAGCCGCTGCGCGATGGCAAGGCCTACGACCCCGGCCCCGATGATCGCGATTTCGCAGCTTGTCCTGGTCATGATGGCCCCCTAATTCCCAAGGCTTCGGCAGTTGCGGCCCCCCCAAGGGCCCGAAAAACGGGCCGCGCGGGGGGCCGTCCTTTTCACATACAGGTTCCGAAGAGCGCGCGGGTGTTTTCGCGCGTCATCGGCACCGGATTGCCGCCGCAAGAGGGATCTTCCAGCGCCATCTCGGTCAGCATGTCCAGATCAGCCGCTTTCACGCCCATCTCGGTCAGGTTTTTCGGAATGCCGAGCGTCGCGCGCAGCTCCATCACCGCCGCGCGAAATCCGTCAAAGCCGCCCGCAATGCCCAGATAGGCCGCCGCTGCCTTGATCCGGTCCTCGATCACTGCACGGTTCATATCCAGTACCATGGGCATGACCACGGCATTGGTAGTACCGTGATGGGTGCCGTAAACCGCACCGATCGGGTGGCTTAGCGAATGGATCGCGCCGAGGCCCTTTTGAAAGGCCGTGGCCCCCATTGCGGCGGCCGACATCATATGGGCGCGGGCGTCCAGATCGTTGGGATTGGCATAGACAGTAGCGAGGTTTTCGAAGACCAGCCGCATGCCTTCTAGCGCGATGCCCTGCGACATCGGATGGTAAAAGGGGCTGCAATAGGCCTCGAGGCAATGGGCGAGTGCGTCCATCCCGGTGCCCGCCGTGATGAAGCGCGGCATGCCGACGGTCAGGGCCGGATCGCAGATCGTGACCACGGGCAGCAGTTTGGGATGGAAGATGATCTTTTTCTTATGGGTCACCGAATTGGTCAGGACCCCGGCGCGGCCCACTTCCGAACCCGTGCCTGCCGTGGTCGGCACCGCGATGATCGGCGCGATCTTGCTGGCATCGGCGCGGGTGTACCAGTCGTCCACATCCTCCAGATCCCAGACGCTCATATCCTTGCGCTGATGCGCCATCAGGGCGATCATCTTGCCCAGATCCAAGGCCGAGCCGCCGCCAAAGCAGATCACCCCATCATGCCCGCCGGCAAGATAGACCTTGATGCCATCGGCCATGTTGCCTTCGTTCGGGTTCGGGTCCACTTCGGAAAAGACCGCCGTGCCAAGGCCGCCGGCCTTTAGCACCGCCACCGCCTCCGCCGTGATCGGCAGGCTGGAAAGCGCTTTGTCGGTCACGAAGAGGGGCTTTTTCACCCCCGCCGCCTGGCAATGCGTCGCCAGCTCCGCGATGCGGCCGACGCCGAATTTGATCGATGTCGGATAGGACCAGTTCCGATTGGGAACGCTGTGGGACATGGTTTCAGACCTTCTTCAGATGATAGGATTTCGGACGAGTCACGGAATGGAAGCCCAGATAGGACAAGGAGCCGCCGCGCCCGGTGTCCTTGCAACCGGTCCAGCACAAGGCCGGGTCCAGATAATCGGCGCGGTTCATGAACACGGTGCCGGTTTCGATCTGGCGGCCGATCTGCTCGGCCACGGCATAATCTTGCGTCCATACCGATGCGGTCAGACCGTAGGGGCTGTCATTCATCAGGCGGATCGCCTCGGCGTCGTCCTTGACCTTCATGATGCCAACGACGGGGCCAAAGCTTTCCTCCATCATCACGCGCATGGAATGGTCCACGTTCACAAGGACTTGCGGGGCAAGATAGGCGCCGCCATCATCGGCCGGAAAGAGCTTCGGATCGATCAGCGCCTTGGCACCGGCGGCCAGAGCCTCGGCGATCTGGCCCCGCACCACGGCGGCGAAACGCTTGTTCGCCATCGGGCCAAGCGTGGTTTCCGCGTCAAAGGGATTGCCGAGTTTCAGCGCCGAAACCCATTTTACCGCGCCGGTCACGAAGGCATCGTAAAGGCTTTCATGCACATAGATCCGTTCAATCCCGCAGCAGCATTGGCCGGCATTGTACATCGCGCCGTCCATCAGCGTGTCGATGGCGGCCTCCAGATTGGCATCGGCGCGCACATAGCCCGGATCCTTGCCGCCAAGCTCCAGCCCCAAGGGCGTAAACGTGCCCGCCGCCGCCCGCTCCATCGCCTGGCCCCCGCCGACCGAGCCGGTGAAGTTGACGAAATTGAAATAGCGGCCCGAAATCAGGTGCTCGGTCGTAGCATGGTCCAGAACCACGTTTTGAAACACATCCGCCGGAATGCCGCCCGCATGGAAAGCCTCGGCAAGCCGCTCGCCCACCAGCATTGTCTGGCTGGCATGCTTCAAAACCACGGTATTGCCCGCGATCAGGGCCGGAACCAGCGTGTTGATCGTGGTCAGATAGGGGTAGTTCCACGGTGCGACGATGAAGACCACGCCTAGCGCTTCGCGGGCGAGGTAGCGGCGGAATTTGTCACTGTCTTCAATGACATGGGGGGCGAGCGTTTCCGCCGCGATCTGGGACATATACTCGGTGCGGGCATTGACCCCGCCAAATTCGCCACCAAAACGGGTTGGACGGCCCATCTGCGAGGCAATTTCCGGAACGATCACATCGGTCATAGCGTTCAGCCGCGCCACGCCCGCCTTGACGAGCGCGATCCGCTCCTCAAGGCTGCGCGCCGCCCAAGCCTTTTGTGCCGCCTTCGCCTTCTTGGCCGCCGCCTGCGCAGCCTCAAGGGTTAGTGGCATCCGCGTCGCATAGACGGAGCCGTCCACCGGGCTAATCAGTTGAATTGGTTTCATCTTCTCACCTCGTAGGGCGGGCATCTGGCCCACCGTTTGGTTTACGCCCGCTCCAGCAGGCGCTGAATTTCGAAATCGGTGACGACGCGGTCAGTCTCCGTGATTTCCCACTGCGCGGCGTGATGATAGTGGTCGATCACATCATCGCCAAAGGCCTCGCGCAGCATGGCGGATTTGTTCAGCAGATCTGCCGCCTCGCGCAGGTTGTGCGGGATCTCGCGCAGGCCGCCCGCGGCATACATATCGCCCTTCATTTCCGGCTCCAGCACCATCTTTTTCTCAATCCCGTCCAGACCCGCCGCCAACAGCGCAGCACAGGTCAGATAGGGGTTCACATCCGAGCCTGGGATGCGGCATTCGACGCGGATCGCCTTGGTGTGCATCCCGCAAACGCGGAAACCGGCGGTGCGGTTATCGGCGCTCCAGACGGCTTTGGTGGGGGCGAACATGCCGACGGTAAAGCGTTTGTAGCTGTTCACGTAAGGCGCCAGAAACACGGTGATGTCACGGGCATGGGCCAACTGGCCGGCGATATAGTGCTTCATCAGATCTGACATGCCATGCTCGTCCTTGTCGTCAAAGAAGGCGGGCTTGCCGTCCTTGGTCCACAAAGACTGGTGGCAATGCGACGAAGAGCCGGCCTTGCGGTGGTCATATTTTGCCATGAAGGTAACGGATTTGCCTTTGGTCCAGGCAATCTCCTTGATGCCGTGCTTGACGATCGTGTGGTTGTCGGCGGTATCCATCGCGTCTGAATAGCGGTAGTTCACCTCTTCCTGGCCCGCATCCGCCTCGCCCTTGGAATTCTCGATCGGGATGCCGGCGCCATAAAGCCCGTTGCGTACCGCGCGCATCACGTCTTCTTCCTTGGTGGTCTGGAAGATGTGGTAATCCTCGTTATAGGCGCTGACGGGCTTTAGCCCGGTAAAGTTGCTGTCGCGCAGGGATTCGTAGCTGTTTTCAAATAGATAGAACTCCAGCTCGGTCGCCATCATCGCGTCAAGGCCCATGGCATTGGCGCGGGCTACCTGCCGCTTCAGGATCTGGCGCGGCGAATGGGCGACGGGGTGGTGGTGGTGGTCCAAAAGATCACACAGCACCAGCGCCGTGCCCGGCAGCCAGGGCATCGGGCGCAGGGTGGCCATGTCGGGCTTCATCACATAATCGCCGTAGCCGGTCTGCCAGTTCGAGGATTTGTAGCCCTGAACCGTGTTCAATTCCATGTCCACGGCCAGAAGGTAATTGCAGCAATGGGTTTCCTGCCAGCCGCCATTCACGAAGAACGCGGCATGGAACCGTTTGCCCATCAGCCGGCCCTGCATGTCGATCGCTGCCACCAGAACCGTATCAATCTCGCCGCGCGCCACGGCCTCTTTCAGCGCGTCCAAAGTCATCGTTCCGGGCATATCCGGTCTCCCTATGGGTTCGCCCCTAACTTTCTCGGGGTCATTTTGCGAGGGAAATCCCCTCTCTTGAAAAATCTCAGGCGCCGCTGTCTGCAGCGTCAGCTGGCCTTGGCCTGCTTTTGGATCTCGGCCAGTCCCATGTTCAGCACTGGCGCTAATTGGTCGGCCATCGCCTGTTCGGCCTGCGGGCTGGACAGCAGATCGTTGCGAAACTCCAGCATGACATTGGGCAGACCATAGGGGACGCCGTGCAGACGCAGGGTATGGGTCACGCCATCGGCGGCAGAATAGGGGGCGTTCAGCTGGGTGTTGAGCCGGGTCTGCTTTTGCGCGGCGGTCAACACCGCGACCGACAGGCTGCGGTCGGCGTCGTGGATGATGCCAAGCTCGACCTGCCGCTTTTTGCCGAAATAGACCGGGGTAAAGGTGTGGATCGTGACCAAAACCGGCTGCAGGCCAAGCGCGAGACGCCGTGCGATCAGATTGTGCAAACCGGCCGCCCAAGGCAGATAGATCGCCTCCGTCCGCGCCAGCCTTTCGGCCGAATTGATCCCGGAGTTTCCTGGGATATCATGGACTTCCGAACTGGCGGGCATAGCGCCGCCTTGGTCCGGCGCGCGGTTGCAATCATAGATCAACCGGCTGACCGGCGCATGGATCAGTACCCCATCCAGCCGCTGCGCCAAGCCGCGCGCGAGGCCTAAAGCGCCGGGATCCCAAGCGATATGCGCGGCCTGCTGATCGCCCGTCAGTCCCAGATCACCCCAAGGCTGCGGCAGGTGATTGCTGGCGTGCTCGCACACAAAAATGAACCGGCCCTTGGCGTCCTGATTTTCGATCACCGGGGCAAAGGACGGCTTGGTAGGCATGGCGGCTTTGGCGGGCATTCCCAATGTTCATCCTGTTGGTTTGATCAAATCAATCGCTTTCCCTCACCGCTGTCAATTATGTTTCTTGTGAAAGATATCTGTTACGATTGTTTCAGAATCGACCCCGAGCGGAGAGCGAATTTGGACATCGAGCACGATCTTGAAAACCAGTTGCGCGCCGCCTTGCCGGGCCTGACCCGGACCGAGCGGCAATTGGCTAGCCATATCCTGTCGCATTATCCCGTGGCGGCGCTGGGCTCGATCACGGTTCTGGCCAAGGCTTCGCAGGTTTCGACCCCGACCGTGGTGCGGATGGTGCAAAAGCTGGGTTACAAGGGCTATCCCGATTTCCAGCGCCGCCTGCGCGCCGAGGTTGGGGCGATGCTGGTCTCGCCCCTGGCCAAGCATGACCGCTGGGCGGGCGGGGTGCCAGATACCCATATCCTGAACCGGTTTGCGGGCGCCGTGATGGCCAATCTGCAAGCCACACTTGGCCAGATCGACCCGGCGGAGTTTGATGCCGTGGCCTTGCTGCTCGCCGATAACTCACGGCGGGTGTTTGCGATGGGCGGGCGGATTACCCATTCGCTGGCTGATTATTTCTGTTCCTTGATGAAGGTGATCCGGGCCGAGGTGACGCTTTTGTCCGACAGCTCTTCGACCTGGCCCCCGGCGCTGATCGACATGAGGCCGGGCGATGTGCTGTTGGTGTTCGACATCCGCCGCTACGAAAATGCAGTGCTGCAAGTCGCAGAAATGGCTCATGAACAGGGCGCCGAGGTGATCGTGATCACCGACCGCTGGGTCTCTCCCGCCGCCACTTTTGCCCGCCATACCCTATGCTGCCATATCGAGGCGCCCTCGGCCTGGGACAGCAATGTGGCGCTGATGATGCTTGTGGAGACGCTGATGTCGGCGGCGCAGACCCTGTCGTGGGAGCATACGGCAGAGCGGATGAAGCGGCTGGAGACGCTATATGCAAGGACCCAGTTTTTCCGGCGGCACCGATAGAGCGTTCCGACAGCGCGGGCCGAGCGGGACCAGACGGGCCTCTTGCGGAGGCACCTCCCCGCGCACACAGAGTCGAGCGCTGCCCAGATCGCTTTTAAAGACCGGGCGGATTGTTGGGAAACGGCGCTTTGGCTGACGCTAAAGCGTGTTGCGCTCAGTCGGGTTCACCCGATTGAGCGCAACACGCACTAGTGTTCCCCGCCTGACGAAGGATTTCAATTCTTGATCAGGTGTGTCACTGTCTGGACATCAGACGCGATGACATTTGTTTGTATTTGAACCCCGCTGACCGTGCGCAGCTTCAAGCTCTGCGCACCGACCGAAATACGCCTCGCAAGGTTGTCTGGCGAGCCGAAATCGTGCTGGCGACGGCAGACGGCTGTGGCACCAGCGAGATCATGCGGCGCGCAGATACGTCCAAGCCTACCGTCTGGTGCTGGCAGGAGCGCTATCTGGACGAGGGCGTGGCTTTCCAGTCCTTGTACAGCCTCTCAAACGTCCGCGCACCGCTCAGCACTTCAACCCCCCGGATCAGGCTGCGGCGCAGCCGCGACTGGCCCGAATGCGAATAGGTAAAGGCCAAAGGCTTGGCGGCCCCAACAGGTTCAGCAGCCTCCCTGTCAAATTCCGATGAAGTCCCTAGCCGCGTCATCATGATCCCCCGATCTGGCGGCTTTGCCCTTGCAAAGGCACGCCTCCAGTTTATGAAATGCAAAGAGGCAATGGGTTCCTTGTGACATAGAAGTTACGTTTGGATGAAAATGGGTTGCAGGGCCCGCCCACTCAGCCTCATGGCACAGCCTGGGGCCCTATCAATGGACAGTCGATGTTGAACCGAGTGCCAAAGGATCAGTTTGTCGGGCCGGCAAAGGCGCTCAGCGATTTAGTGAGCCTTGGCCTGCATGATCGAGACGGGATTCATCATGGCAATGATCACCATTACCTGACCTGCGGCGCCTCTGCGATGAATGTGATTTCCGCGGCCCTCCAACGAGCGGGAATCATACCGGGCGCGGTTTTGGATTTCGGCTCTGGCGCGGGGCGGGTCACGCGCTGGCTGCGCGCAGCTGCGCCCGAAGCGAGGATCTTTGTCACCGACCTTCGGCCCGACGATCTGGCCTTTTGCACATCGGCCTTTGGAGCCATCTCTTTTCCTGGCGGCATCCATGTCGATGAGCTGATATCACCCGCGCAATATGATCTTATCTGGGTCGGATCAGTCCTGACCCACCTGTCCGAGCCGACTTGTGAGGCGCTGACCCGCAAACTGATGTCTTGGCTGAACCCCACAGGCGTTTTGGTCATGTCGTTTCATGGGCGTTTTGTTCTGGCGCGGGCCGCCGTGTTTGAACATTACGGCATTCAGGAAGGATGGGACGAGATCGTCACCGACCTTGATGCCAAAGGGTTCGGCTACGCCGATTGCCCGAACCAGTCCGGCTATGGAATCTCCATTTCTACCCTGGCTTGGATGACGCGGCTGGTAGAAAGGATTCCAGATGCCCGCCTGGTTCTTCTGGAAGAGCGCGCTTGGGATGGCCACCACGATGTTGTGGCCATACAGAAAAGACCCGTTCTCGAAGGGCTTTGATCCGGTGCGCCCATGTCGGACAGCGGCCCCTTCGCCGCGCCCTTAAAGCTGCGCGGCCACATCCTCGGGGATGTCGAAGTTATGCGTGACGTTTTGCACGTCGTCATCCTCTTCCAGCATATCCACCAGACGCATCAGCTTTTGCGCGGTCTCAAGATCGACCTCGGTCAGGGCCTGCGGCTTCCAGATCAGCTTTGATTCCGTCGACTCGCCCAGCGCCTTTTCCAAGCCGTCCGACACCTCGTTCAGCGCCTCGACCGAGCAATAGATCCAATGGCCTTCTTCGTCGCTTTCAACGTCATCCGCCCCCGCTTCCAAAGCCGCCATCATCACGTCATCCGCCGAGCCCGCCTTGGCCGGATAGGAAATCTCGCCCACCCGGTCAAAAGCATGGCTGACTGACCCGGTCTGCCCCAGATTGCCGCCGCATTTGCTGAAATAGCTGCGCACATTGGACGCGGTGCGGTTCAGGTTATCCGTCATCGCCTCGACGATGATCGATATTCCGTTCGCACCGTAGCCCTCATAACGGATCTCGGTGTAATCCGCCGCATCGCCCATCGCGCTTTTCTTGATGGCGCGGTCGATCACCTCCTTGGGCGTCGAGACCGCCTTGGCCGCCTTTACCGCCAGCCGCAGACGCGGATTCTTGTCCGGGTCCGGATCGCCCATCTTGGCCGCGACGGTTATTTCCTTGGACAGCTTTGAAAACATCTTCGATCGGATGCCATCCTGCTTGCCCTTGCGGTGCTGAATGTTCGCCCATTTAGAATGGCCTGCCATGACCCTGAACTCCGGTGCCTTTTACAATGCGCCCGTCTACACCAGCGGGCATAGGCGCGGCAAGGCCCCCCCGCCTTTATGGATAAAGTGGCCAGATCAGCGGGATCAGCGCCGAGCACAAGAGCCAGGTGATCACGTTCAGCGGCAGACCGATCTTGGTAAAGTCCAGAAACTTGTACCCGCCCGGCCCGTAGACCATCATATTGGTCTGATAGCCAATCGGGGTCGCAAAGGCCAAGGTCGCGCTGAACATCACCGCCACCACAAAGGGCCGGGGGTCCACGCCAAGCTGATGCGCGAGTTGAATGGCAATCGGCGTATAGATGACGGCCACCGCATTGTTCGACAGAAACTCGGTCATGATCAGCCCCAAGAGGTAGATCGCGAGGATCATCGCAAAGGGCGGTAGCCCCGCCATCCAAGGCTCGACCGCGCCCACGATCAGCGCCACCGCGCCGGACTGGTCCAGCCCCTCGCCCACCGCCAGCATGGCAAAGATCATCGCCATCAGACGACCATCGACGAATCCCAGCGCCTCGTCGCTGTCAATACAGCGGGTAATCAGGATCAGCGCGACCGCGAGGAAACCCAACGCATAGATGGGCGCCACGTCGAACGAGGACAGCAGCACGACAAACAACAGCGCGCCAATGGCAATCGGCGCCTTGGTGCGGCGAAAGGCCTTTTGCGTCGGATGGCTGACATCGACCATTTCCATATCCGAGGCCAGCCGTTTGATATCTTCCTGCGTGCCTTCCAGCAGCAAGGTATCACCGACCTGCACCACCAGTTCATCCAGCTGACGACCGATGTTCTGCGAGCGTCGGTGCGCCGCCAGCACATAGACCCCATACCGGCGGCGCAAGCGCAACTCGCCCAGCGTGCGGCCCACCATCCGGCAACCGGGCGTGATCAGCACCTCGACCGTCTCGGTTTCCACCGAGGAAAGCTTGTCCACGATCCGCATATCGGTGCGGTTCTGCATGCCCAAAAGCTCGCTCATCTCGGTACGCAGCACGACCCGGTCGCCCGATTCCAGCACCGCCCCCGACAGATCGCGCCGCAAACTGGCGTCACCGCGCAAAACGTCGATCACCCGCACGCCATTGCGTTTGAACTGCTGCACCTCCAGCACCGGCTTGCCCACCAGGATCGAATCCTCGGGGATGGCCACTTCGGTAAAGTATTTCATCCGCTTGCGATCGCCCAGCATCGTCGCCATCGACTGGCGATCCGGCAGCAGCCGATTGGCAAAAAGCACCATATAGATGCCTCCGACCACCGTCACCGCAAGGCCCAAGGGAGCGATTTCAAACAGGCTGAAATGCGCCATGCCTTCCTTGACCGCGACGCCGTCCACCAAGATATTGGTCGAGGTACCGATCAGCGTGATCATGCCGCCGAGCACGGTCATATGGCTGAGCGGGATCAGCAGTTTTGACGGCGCCTTGCCCAGTTTCATCGCGATCTGGATCACGACGGGGATCATCACCGCCACCAAGGGCGTGTTATTCATAAAGGCCGAGGCCACAGCGATAAAGCCAAACAGCACAACAATCGTGGTCTTGGGCCGGTCCCCGATATGGCGCTCGGCAATGCCGATCACCATCTCCACCGCCCCGGTGCGCACAAGGCCCCCCATCACCATGAACATCAAGGCAATGGTCCAAGGCGCAGAGTTGGACAGGACCGACACCGCATCCTTGATCGGCAAAAGCCCCAGGATCAGCATCACAGCCGCCCCGGCAATGGCGACAACCTCCATCGGAAAGGTTTCGCGCACGAACATCACAAACATGAAGGCAAGGATCAGCAGCGCCACGATGGCCTGCATGTTCTGGCCCAGCTCAAGTCCGATCATCCAAGGCTCCCGGAGTTAGATCTCGATCTATCGTAGCGGCTTTTCCGATTCTTGGAAATTAAAATCTACCAAGTCAGTCGTGTTTAAACAACCGGCTCTCCGGCCTCTTTGGGACGCACCAAGGCAATTCCGCACAGCATCACCGCCGCCGCCGCAAAAACCCAAGGGCTGAAACGCTCGCCCAGCAGCAGCATCGCCATCACCAGACCGGAGATGGTGACCACATAAGAGGACTGACTGGCGAAAATCGCACCGGCTTTCGAGGCGAGCCAGATGAAAGTGGCGTAAAGCAGCGCATGCAGGGCCGAGGTGACGATCAGCGCCCCTTCGGCCGTGCCGGGGATCAGCGGCATGGCCATCCATTGCCCACTCGCCGCCATGGCCGGAAAGACCAGGACCAGCGCCGCGACCTGAGTGCCGAACATGGCCTGCATCGCGTCCATTCCCGCCAGCCCAGTCCGCGCCACATAGGTGCTTTCCATGGCATAAAACAACGGTCCGATCATCGCCACCGGCAGGAATGCAATCATCGCGCGCTCGGGCAGGCTGGCCTGCGGCAGCGCAATCATCAAGACCCCCGCCAGCCCCAAGAGCAGCCCGATCAACCGCCGCGCCGACAGCTTTTCATGGCCCATCCCCAACCCGAGCAGCAGCGCGATCATTGGGATGGTCGAAATGATGATCGACATGATCCCCGAGGGCAGCCGCGCGACCGACAGGTAAAAGGTGTAGTTAGGGATCACCGTGCCGACCAGCGCCACGATTACATAGAACCGCAGCGCACCCCGGTTCAGCGGCAATCCGGTGCCGCGTCCCACAGAGATGATGGCCATCGTCAAAGAGCCAACCACGCATTGCCAGAACAGCAGTCCAAAAGGCGGATGCCCGGTTGAGGCCGCGATCTTGCCCAAAGGCTGCGTGCAGCCCCAGCCAAGCCCTAGGCCCAGCAACACCGCCATGTATTTCAAACGCTCGCGACCTGCGATGCTCATGGCCCGGCCTGCTCCAGCCGTCCGCCCTGCCGCACCGGCACGATCCGCAGCGCGCGCCCCGTCTTGTCGTCCGTCTCGACATAGACCCCCGACAGCGTCGCAGGCCCCCCCGCCGGTTCAAACCGCGCGCTGGCCATACCGGTAATGAACCGCTTCAGCGGCTCCAGCTTTTCCATCCCGATGACCGAATTGTAATCGCCGCACATGCCCGCATCGCTGAGATACCCCGTGCCGCCGGTCAGAATCTGATGATCCGCCGTCGGCACATGGGTATGCGTGCCGACGACAAGGCTCGCCTGTCCGTCACACCAATGCCCCATCGCCATCTTTTCCGAGGTCGCCTCGGCATGCACATCCACCAGCGCCGCCTGCACCGCCGCGCCCATACGGTGCGTCTTCAGCACCGCCTCCAGCGCGCTGAACGGATCGTCAAAGGGCCTTTTCATGAACACCTGCCCCAGAACCTGCGTCACCAGAATCTTGCGCCCTTGCGTGACGTCAAAAATTCGAAACCCCCGCCCCGGCGCCACTTTGGAGAAATTCAACGGCCGGATGATCCGCGGCTCCTGCTCGATGAAAGACATCATGTCTTTCTGATCAAAAGCATGATCGCCCAGCGTCAGACAATCCGCCCCCGCGCCCAGCAAAACCTTTGCATGTTCCGCCGTCAGCCCCGCGCCTTGGCTCGCGTTCTCACCATTGAGCACGACAAAATCGAGCCCCCAATCGGCCCGCAGTTTCGGCAGCTTTTCAACCACAGCCGTCCGGCCCGACCGGCCCATCACATCGCCAAGGAACAAGATACGCATGGGCCAAACTCCTAAAGCCCCACCCCGCCCCCGTCCATCCTGAAAACGACGGCAATGACAACGATCGTACCTCAGGGCGAAAACCTCTCTTGTCAAACTGTCCACCAATGCCCAGCGCATGCCGATTGAACTATTTGGGCACCGCATCTAATCGTCGGGTCCGTCAGAAAAGGATCTGCACAATGGCAAAGATCGTCTTCGCGATGAACGTCTCGCTCGATGGCTATGTCGACCACGACCTGTTCGCCCCCGACGCTCCGCTGTTTCGCCACTTCGTCCAGCAAACCCGCACCCAGACTGGCTCCATTTACGGCAGGCGGATTTACGAAATCATGCGCTAATGGGACACGGATCAGCCAGGTTGGACCCCGGACCACCAGGATTTCGCGGCGGCATGGCGCAAGCAAACTAAATGGGTCATCTCCCCCAGCCTCACCGAAGTTGGCCCAACGCCACCCTTGTCGAGGAAGACCTCGCAACGGCGATCCGCAAGCTGAAACAGTCGGTTTCCGGCGAGATAGATATTGGTGGGCCAAACCTTGCCCGCAGCGTGACCGATCTTGGGCTGATCGACGAATATCAGATCTACCTTCACCCGGTCGTTCTTGGCAAAGGCACGCCGTT
Organism: uncultured Paracoccaceae bacterium; assembly: GCA_903930735.1. Classification (GTDB taxonomy): domain Bacteria; phylum Pseudomonadota; class Alphaproteobacteria; order Rhodobacterales; family Rhodobacteraceae; genus CAIYZT01. The sequence goes on from CAIYZT010000361.1 coordinate 14,077, forward strand.
CTTTGCGGCGTCCCGCCCACCCCTGCGCCTGATTAATCACGAGCGAATTGGTGCGGACGTTATCCAGTTGACCTATGTTCCCGCCTGATCGCGGGACCGCCTGCCCAATAGCAAAGGCGGCGCCCGCGGGCCATTCCCAGCACCAACGCCCCCCAATTCCCCTCAAGTTCCTAACACTTGGTAGATTTTCAAAACCCAACCCATTGATTTTGTACCCTTCTCAAAAACGTCCAGATCTGGACGCCCCCTTTCCCTTGCTGGATGGGCAATCCGCCCCACTTCCACTATCTTCCGCCCCATGCTCCCCCAAGCCCTCACAATCTGGTTCGAAACCCAAGGCTGGACCCTCCACCCCCACCAGACCGCGATGCTGGCGCGGGCACGTGATCCCTCTGCCCTGCTCATCGCCCCCACCGGCGGCGGCAAGACCCTCGCCGGGTTTCTTCCCACCCTGGCCGAGCTTGGTCCCGCCCCGCCCCCCGGCCTGCACACCCTCTACATCTCGCCGCTCAAAGCGCTGACCGCCGACATCCGCCGCAATCTTCGCACCCCCATCGAAGGCGCCGGCCTGCCCTTAAGGGTCGAGGATCGCACCGGCGATACCACCTATACCCAGCGCCGCCGCCAGCGCGCCGACCCGCCGCATATCCTGCTGACCACCCCCGAAAGCCTCGCGCTTTTGCTGTCCTACGAGGACGCGCCGCGCATGTTTGCGGGCCTGCAGCGGGTGATCATCGACGAGATTCACGCTCTCGCAGAAAACAAACGCGGCGATCAGTTGATGCTGCAAATTGCCCGGCTTGCCACGCTTTGCCCCGGCCTGCGCCGGATCGGCCTTTCGGCCACCGTCGAAGATCCGCCCGCCCTCGCCGCCTTTCTGGGCGCGGGGACCCAAATCCATTTGGCCGATCCCAGCCCCGATCCCGACATCGCGATGCTGGTCACGGACGCCCCGCCGCCCTGGTCCGGCGGCGGCGGCAAATACGCGATCCCGGCCATCCTTGCCGAGGTTGCCCGCCATCAGACCACGCTGATTTTCCACAATACCCGTGCCCAGGCCGAGATCTTTTTCCACAACCTCTGGCTCGCCAATACCGATGATCTGCCAATAGGCATCCACCACGGCTCGCTCTCGCGCGAACAGCGCGAGCGGGTAGAGGCGGCCATGACCGCAGGCTCCTTGCGCGCCGTGGTATGCACCGGCTCGCTGGATCTGGGCATCGATTGGGGCGCGGTTGATCTGGTCATTCAGGTAGGCGCGCCCAAAAACGTCAAGCGGCTGGTGCAGCGCATCGGCCGCGCCAACCACCGCTACAACGCGCCGTCCAAGGCGCTACTGGTGCCCGCAAACCGCTTTGAAGTCGTTGAATGTCAGGCGGCGCTGGAGGCGGTGCGCGCCCATGATCTGGACGGCGAGCCGCGCGGCCCCGGCCCGCGCGATGTCCTGTGCCAGCATTTGCTCGCCACTGCCTGCGCCGCGCCTTTTGATGCCGATGCCCTGTTCACCGAGGTCCTTCAAGCCGGCCCCTACAGCACCCTCACCCGCCCCGAATTCGACGACTGCCTCGATTTCGTGGCCACCGGCGGCTATGCTCTGCGCGCCTATGACAAATGGCAGCGTCTGCTGCTGAGGGCCGGGAAATGGCAACTGCGCGACCCCCGCGCCGCCGCCGTGCTCCGCCAAAATCTGGGCACGATCATTGACACCGAAACGCTGAAAGTGCGCCTGCGCCGCCAGATGGGCGGCTTGGCCCTGGGCGAGATCGAGGAAAGCTTTGCCGCCACGCTGTCCCCCGGCGATACCTTTTTGATCGGCGGCCAAGTGGTGCGCTATGAGGGCCTCAACGAGATGACCGTCGAAGTCACCCGCGCGCCCAGCAAAAACCCGCGCGTCGCCGTCTTTTCCGGCAGCAAATTCGCCACCTCCACCCTTTTGACCCAGCGCATCCTTGAAATCTTTCAGTCCCCCAGCTGGCCCGATCTGCCGCGCCACACCGCCGAATGGCTGACGCTGCAGCGCGAGATATCCCAGCTGCCGCAGCCCGGCCGCCTGCTGATCGAAAGTTTCCCGCATGACGGGCGCGAGCATCTGTGCATCTACGGTTTTGCGGGCCGCAACGGCCAGCAAACGCTGGGCCTTTTGCTGACCAAAGTAATGGAGACGCGCGGCCTTGCCCCCTTGGGCTTTGTCGCCAGCGACTATGCCACGCTGATCTGGGGGCTGGACCCGGTGTCGGACGCGGCACCACTTTTGGATCTGGCCCCGCTGCGCGAGGGACTTGAGGGCTGGCTGGCCGGCAATGCGGTGATGAAACGCGGTTTTCGCAATGTGGCCATCATCGCGGGCCTGATCGAGCGCAACAATCAAGGCAGCCGCAAATCGGGGCGGCAGGCGACGTTTTCCTCGGATATCCTCTATGACACCCTCCTGAAATACGACCCAGACCATCTTTTGCTGCAGATCACCCGCACAGAGGCGATGCGCGGCATGGTCGATTTTTCCCGCATCGAGGCGCTTTTGACCAAGGTTGAAGGCCGGATCGACACCCGCCGCCTGACCCGCCCCTCGCCCCTTTCCGCACCCCTGCTGCTGGAACCCGGCGTGGTCCCGATCTGGGGCGAAGGACGCGAGCGCATGGCCGCCGATGCCGCACGGGAACTTTTGCGCGCAGCGGGGCTCGATTGATGCTGAGTTTCACCTTTGGACCCACCAATCTGACCGCTCTGGCCTCTGGCGCGCTGCTTTGGCCTGCCGAGAGCCTTCTCTGCGTCTCGGATCTGCATTTGGGGAAATCCGAACGCATGGCGCGGCGGGGCGGCAGCCTGTTGCCCCCCTACGAGACCCGCGCCACCCTTGAAAAGCTGGATCTGGACCTTGAACGCACCGGTGCGCGCCGCGTCATCTGTCTCGGCGACAGCTTTGACGATCTTGCCGCCGCCGAGGGCCTCGACGAAGAGGCTCGCCTTTGGCTGACCCGCCTGATGGCCGGCCGCCATTGGGTATGGATCGAGGGCAACCACGACCCCGGCCCAGTCGATCTGGGCGGTGCGCACCGGGCCGAAATGACGCTCGGCCCCTTGATCTTTCGCCATGAGGGCGGCGGCATGGGCCTTGAAATTTCGGGCCATTACCACCCCAAGGCCAGCCTTGCGGGGCGCGGCGCGAGGCCCTGTTTTCTGATCGGGAAAAGCCGGCTCATCCTGCCCGCTTACGGCGCATACACCGGCGGTTTGCGCGCCGAGCATCCGCGGTTTGACGCCCTGATCGGCCCCGGCGCGCGCGCCGTTCTGACCGGCCCAACGCCACTGTTGATCCCAAGGCCACGGCGCAGCTAAGCGCCGTCAGATCAGCCTGCGCCGCGCCAGTTTTGCCACATTGGTGCGGCTGACCGGGATACGGGTGCCGCAGGCCATTTCCACAAACCAGCGCCCGCCCGCACGCTCAACCCGCATGATCGCCGACCAAGCAACCCAAAACGAGCGGTGCAGATGCGCGCCTTGATCGGGCGGGGTTTCAGAAATGGCATCGGACAGCCTCATCAGCAAGGAACTGCGCCCCCTGCCCGTGGACACGATGACATAGTGGTCGTCGACCTCTAGTGAGCGCAACTCGCCCCGCAGATCGGCGGCCAGTCGGTCAAGCAGTTTGGGCCGGGCGGGCGCCTGAACTTGCGGCGCCACCGCCGCTTCGGCGGGCACTACCGGGGCCGTCGGTTCGCTGGGCTCAACGGCGCTCAGGTCTGAATCGAGATGGCCGATGTTGGAGGAATGACGCAAAAAGCACAGGCCCAGCGACACCAGAAAGACCAGCGTCCCAATCTCGCCCCAGCCTTCGAGCGTGCCAAATTTGGGGCCAAAAACCACTGCAAACAATTCTCCGAAAATCGGGGCGGTCAAAACGGCAAAGACCACTGCCGAAAAAATCGCTGCCGGTCCGCGCAGTGCCTTCGGCGTAAAACCCAAGACCAAAACTCTAGAGGTCAAAAAGCTGGTCGCACCCATGCAAAAGATAGGGGCCCAAAATGCCAACCTCTCCCAGAACCCAAGCATGGCATAGCTGCCGAAGGGCCCTGAAATCGCAATGATCACCGAAAAGCCGATCAAGATCGGCGGCAAATCCGGTGTGCGTAGTTCTACAATCAAGTTTCTGACAAACATGTCGGCGCCCCCGCCGATGCCCCACATTGCGCTAGGCTACAGTCAGAATCGGGGCGTTTCAACAAACCATCGGGCAGGTTTGGCCAGCTTGGGGCGACAGACGACGGCGCTCCGCAAGGCCGTGCGCCCCGCAATTCGCGGTCAGAGTATTGTCCAGAAGGCTGGCAATCGTCATCGGCCCGGCACTCGCGTACTTACCCCCGCCACCGCCGCGCGTCTTTGAGGTTCGGTCCCAATGGCGGGATCATGCACGGTGCCCTCTCAGACCCGACCCGGCGCGCCATTATGGCCCGTTTGGCCCTTGGCGAGGCGAGTGTGAACGAAATCTCTGCGCCCTTCGCCATCAGCCAACCCGCCATTTCCCAGCACCTCAAGGTGCTCGAAAATGCTGGACTGATCGTGCGGCGGGTCGATGGCACCCGCCGCCCTTGCCGCATTGCGCCGCTGGCCCTGTCCGAGTTGGACCAATGGCTGGCCGCCCTTCGCCGCACCATGGACCAGAATTACACCCGCCTCGACGCCCTTCTGGCCGAAGATATGTACGCAAAGGAGACCCCATGACCGGTATGACCATCGCCTTGCACAGCGACACCCAAGCCATTGTCACCTGACGATTTGCCGCAGCGCCCGCCCGCGTCTTTGCCTACCACACCGACCCTTCGCTGCAGCCACTCTGGATGACGGGTCCGGACGGCTGGAAGATGACCCATTGCCACTGCGATGCGCGCGCCGGCGGCACCATACGCTGCGATTGGGCCCCTGTGGGCGGCGGCGAGGGCGCATTCTATTTGACGGCCGAGTTTCGGGCGGTCGATGCGCCGCATCGGATCGTTCATGTCGAACGCATGTTCCTGCCCGATGCCACGCCCGACAATCAGGACGAAACGACCTTTGCCGACCATGATCATGACCCTGCCCAACGCCGCAACCCGCGAGATGATGCTGGCCCCCGGCATGGAGGAGGGGATGGAGGCCAGCTTTGGCAGGCTTGAAGGCCTGCTATATGACCCCGGCTTCGCCCGCCTAAAAAGGCCGGGCAAAAGCTTGGGCTTTAGAGCGTGTTGCGCTCAATCGGGCCTACCCGCAGTATTCCCGGCCTGTGCTGGTCTTGGATTGCCTTTAATCTGAATCAGAGTGAAGGCAATCCGCTCTAAGCCGTCAGACCCTTCGGTTCTTGCAAACCATTGGCGCGGCAGGTCGCGGTCAGGGTATTGGCCAGAAGACAAGCAATCGTCATTGGCCCCACGCCGCCCGGCACCGGTGTAATCGCACCGGCCACGGCGGCAGCCGATGCATAGTGGACATCGCCTACCAGCTTGACCTTGCCGTCACGCTCGACCCGGTTGATGCCAACGTCGATCACTGTTGCGCCCGGTTTGACGTAGTCACCGGTGATCATCTCGGGCCGCCCAACGGCCGCCACCAGAATATCCGCTGCACGGCACACAGCCGCCAAATCCTTGGTGCGGCTATGCGCGATGGTCACCGTGCAACTGTCACCCAGCAAAAGCTGCGCCATCGGCTTGCCGACGATGTTCGAGCGGCCCACGACAACCGCGTTCAGCCCCGAAAGGCTGCCATGGTGATCGCGTAGCATCATCAAACAGCCCAGCGGCGTGCAGGGCACCATCGATTTTTGACCGGTGCCCAAAAGCCCGACGTTCGAGATATGGAACCCGTCCACATCCTTGGCCGGATCGATGGAATTGATCACCAGATCGCTGTTCAGATGGCCCGGCAGCGGCAATTGCACCAGTATGCCGTTCACCTTGGGATCCTTGTTCAGCCGGCCGATGAGCGCCAGAAGATCAGCCTCCGACGTGCCCGCATCCAGCCGATGTTCATAGCTGTTCATGCCAACCTCGATGGTCGAGGCATGTTTGTTGCGCACATAGACCTGGCTGGCCGGATCCTCGCCGACCAGAACCACGGCCAAGCCCGGAACGATGCCGTTCTGCGCCAAAAGCTGCGCCACATGCGTGCCGACCAGCGCGCGCACCGATGCCGCAAAGGCCTTTCCGTCGATCACTTTAGCCGTCATTTGTCACCCTTTGCGCAAGCTGTCCGGGCCAAGGCGGCTTTCTTCGCGCGCGATGGACCAGTCTATCAATCGTCGCCACAGCTTTTCCACCAGTTCAGGAGGCAGGCCGTAGGTTGTAGCGTGGCGGCGCACATTGGCGACCACCTGTTCAACGCGGTCCTCGATCCGGGCGGGCAAATCGGCCCCCGCCTTGATCTGCGCGGCCCGGTCGATATACTCGGCCCGCTGCGCGAAAAGCCGCACCAGATCGTGGTCCAAGCGGTCAATCTCGACCCGCAGATCCGCCATATCGATGCACTCGTCCGGTTGTTTTCCCGCTTCGCTCATCTCGTGCTCCCGATCCAGACCTTACAGGCTGGCCCCGCGCGAGGTAATCCCGCGCGGGCAGCTTGGCAAGGGCCGTGCCGAAAGGATCTAGGGCTTAGAACAGCCCTTCGACGTTGCCTTCGTCGTTCAGACGGATGACCTCGGCGCTTGGCACGCGCGGCAGGCCGGGCATGGTCATGATCTCGCCGCAGATCGCGACGATGAAACCAGCCCCGGCCGACAGGCGCACTTCACGGCATGGCACCGAATGGCCCGTTGGCGCGCCGCGCACGGTGGGATCGGTGGTAAAGGAATATTGCGTCTTGGCCACGCAGATCGGCAGATGGCCATAGCCCGCCGCTTCCCAGGTCTTCAGCTGATCGCGGATCGACTTGTCGGCAATCACCTCATCGGCGTGATAGATCCGCTTGGCGATCGTCTCCAGCTTTTTGAACAGGGACATGTCGTCGGGATAGAGCGGGGCAAAGTTCGACGGACCTTCGGCCATCTGCACCACTTTATGCGCCAGCTCTTCGATACCAGCCGAGCCCAATGCCCAATGCTTGCACAGGATCGCCTCTGCGCCCTGCTCAGCCACATAGGCCTTTACCGCTGCAATCTCGGCATCGGTGTCGCTGAAGAAGTGGTTGATCGCCACAACGACCGGGACGCCAAAACCTTTGACGTTGCCAATATGGCGGCCGAGGTTCGGGCAGCCCTTTTTGACCGCATCGACGTTTTCCGTGCCCAGATCCGCCTTGGCCACGCCGCCGTTCATTTTCATTGCGCGCACAGTGGCCACGATCACCGCTGCCGAAGGCTTCAGCCCCGCTTTGCGGCACTTGATGTCAAAAAACTTTTCCGCGCCAAGGTCAGCGCCGAAACCAGCCTCGGTCACTACATATTCGCCCAGCTTCAACGCGGTCTTGGTCGCGATCACCGAGTTGCAGCCATGGGCGATGTTGGCGAAGGGGCCGCCATGCACGAAGGCCGGGTTGTTTTCCAGCGTCTGCACGATATTGGGCTGCATTGCGTCCTTCAGAAGCACGGTCATCGCGCCGTCAGCCTTGATATCACGGGCGAAAATCGGAGCCTTGCCGCGGGTATAGGCCACCACAATGTCGCCCAGACGCTTTTGCAGGTCTTCCAGATCGTTCGAAAGGCACAAGATCGCCATGACTTCCGAAGCCACGGTGATGTCAAACCCGGTCTGGCGTGGAAAGCCGTTCGACACGCCGCCCAGCGACACCACGATATCGCGCAGCGCGCGGTCGTTCATGTCCATCACGCGGCGCCAAACGATCCGACGCTCGTCGATGTCCAGATCATTGCCCCAGTAGATATGGTTGTCGATCATCGCCGACAGCAGGTTATGCGCGCTGGTGATCGCGTGGAAGTCGCCGGTGAAGTGCAGGTTCATCTCTTCCATCGGCACGACTTGCGAATATCCGCCGCCGGCAGCCCCGCCCTTCATGCCAAAGTTCGGGCCGAGCGAGGCCTCGCGGATACAAACCACGGCCTTTTTGCCTATCCGGTTCAAACCATCGCCAAGACCCACGGTGGTCGTGGTCTTGCCTTCGCCCGCAGGCGTCGGGTTGATCGCGGTCACAAGGATCAGCTTGCCATCTGGACGGCCGGCCAGCGACTTGATGAATTCCTGGCTGACCTTGGCCTTGTCATGGCCGTAGGGCAGCAGATGTTCGGAGGGGATACCCAGTTTGGCCCCGATCTCCATGATCGGCTTTTTCTTGGCTTCGCGCGCAATCTCGATGTCGGTCTTGAAGGCCATAGGGGGCTCCTGAGAAGGTCTGGGGGGGTCGCTCGCGGCACTCATAGCGCGGGCAGCGGCGCAACCAAGTCACTTTTCCGACTTCTGCGGTGCTAAATTCGCCAGCGCTTTCGGGCAGAGCAAGATCGATGCTGCGCCCGAGCCTTCCTGGACCCCGTGCCGCGGTGACTTTCCAGTGGCTGATTGCCGAAAATTTGTCGGGACGGCGTTCAGAGCAGCGCCTTTCCGGCCCATTCAGGTTGATCCGGGATATGCAGACGCAGCGGCTCGCCGAGCGCGAACCAACCCTCAGCCTCGGCCCACGCTATCACGCCGCGCCGCCCCTTGGCCGCCTGTTTGAACCCCTTGCCGTGACCCTCATGGACCTCGTCAATCCCCTTGCTCGGAAGGACGCAGGGGCGGTTTTCCATATCGACCACAAGGCTGGCGCCGCTCGGCCCCTGCAGGCGCGATCCGGGCGGGATATGGGTGAAATCGGGGATCCCCTCGACCACCATCGACGCGCCGAGCAGGCAGGGGTCCAGCGTCGTGATACCCATTTTCGCCGCGATTTGCGCCAATTCCTCGGCCGAAAGCACCGAAAACTGCCTTGTGTTGGCGATTGTCGTGCCCTTTTTGTATTGATCCGTCACCCGCGAACACGCGGCCCGCGTCAGCCCCGAATGCACCTCACCCTCAACCCCGGCAAAGCTGGCGAAAAGCCGGGATTCGCTCTGGCTGGCGAGGATGGCAGGCTCGGCCAAAACCCGGCCAAGAAAGGTGATGCGCCCGTAAAACCGGGTCGGGAGCAGGGCGGGCATGGTGAACCTTTCAGCTGTTTGCCCGGCAGACTAAAGGCTGTTTGCCGCCCATTGCCAGCATAATTCGGCCAAAGGCGCAGCCCAGAATCGAAAAGACCCTGCCGTTAGGCGAGGTCTGATCTGTTTGTCCCGTCCAGCGTTCGGCCTTAACTCAAAGGCTCGGGCTCAGGGTTGGTTTTCGGCTTGCGCGCCCGCGTCTTGGGAATGCTGACCACCGCCGAAGCCCCGCCGCCGCCTTGCGCAGGCGGCTCGGCATCGCGGTCCTCTTGCGGCGGCAGACCCGCAACCACGCGCTTGATCTCTTCGCCCGTCAGGGTTTCATGCTCCAAGAGGCCCTTGGCCAGACGCTCGAATTCTTCGGATTTCTCCAACAGAATCTTGCGCGCCAGATCATAGCCGTCATCGATCAACCGCTTCACTTCGCTTTCGATCATCGTCTTGGTATCGGCCGAAACCGAAAACCCGCCTGTATTGCCGCTATAGCCCGCATGGGCCTCGGAATAGTCGATGTTGCCAACCTTGTCCGACATCCCCCAACGCAGAACCATCGCCCGTGCGAGGCCCGAGGCCTGCATGATATCGCCCGACGGCCCGTTGGAGACCGATTCCTCACCCCATTTGATGATCTCCGCCGCTTTGCCGGCCATGGTCATCGCGAGCCGCTGCTTGCACTGGTCCTTGTACATGTTCAACTGGTCAAACTCCGGCAGGCTCATCACCATGCCCAAGGCGCCACCGCGCGGAATGATCGTGGCCTTGTAGACCGGATCGCATTTCGGCAGGGCCATGCCCACAATCGCATGGCCCGCTTCGTGATAGGCCGTCATTTCCTTTTGGTCGTCCGTCAGCACCATCGAGCGCCGCTCGGCGCCCATCATGACCTTGTCCTTGGCATGCTCGAAATCGACCATAGCCACGAACCGGCGGCCAATGCGGGCGGCGGTAAGCGCGGCCTCATTGACCAGATTGGCCAGATCAGCGCCCGAAAAGCCCGGCGTGCCACGTGCAATGATGCGCAGATCCACGTCCGGGCCCTTGCGGACCTTGCGCACATGCACATTCAGGATCTTCTCGCGGCCTTTGATGTCAGGATTGGGCACATAGATCTGGCGGTCAAAACGGCCGGGGCGCAGCAGCGCCGGGTCCAGCACGTCCTTGCGGTTGGTGGCCGCCACGATGATCACGCCCTCGTTGGCGTCAAAGCCGTCCATTTCGACCAGCAATTGGTTCAAGGTCTGCTCACGCTCGTCGTTGCCACCGCCAATGCCCACGCCGCGCGCCCGGCCCACGGCGTCAATCTCGTCGATAAACACGATGCAGGGCGCGTTTTTCTTGGCTTGATCGAACATGTCCCGGACCCGGCTAGCGCCGACGCCGACGAACATTTCCACAAAATCCGAGCCTGAGATGCTGAAGAACGGCACGCCAGCCTCGCCGGCAATCGCCCGTGCCAGCAGCGTCTTACCCGTGCCCGGAGGGCCAACCAAAAGCGCGCCTTTGGGGATCTTACCGCCGAGTTGGCTGAATTTCTGCGGATTGCGCAGAAATTCCACGATTTCCTCAAGCTCTTCCTTGGCCTCGTCGATGCCCGCCACGTCGTCAAAGGTCACGCGGCCCTGCTTTTCGGTCAACAGTTTCGCCCGCGATTTGCCAAAGCCCATCGCCCCGCCTTTGCCGCCGCCCTGCATCCGGTTCATGAAGAAAATCCACACGCCGATCAGCACGATAAAGGGCAACCAGACCGACAAAAGCGACAGGATCGAGGATTGCTGCTGGCTCTGCGCCGTCACCTCAACGCCCGCCGCGACCAACCGATCGCTCAGCGCGGTGTCGCCGGGCTGGATCGTGCTATAGGTCTTGCCGTCCTTACCGAGGAAAATAACCGTCTCGCCGTCCAGTTCCGCCGATTGAACTTGGCCTGCATCCACCTGGGCGATGAAATCAGAGTAACCGACCCCGTTCGACGCATGCGTGATCGATGAGCCGTTCACAATATTGAACAGCGCCACGACCAAAAGGACCAGAACGACCCAGAATGCCATGTTGCGTGCGTTACCCACCTAATAGCTCCTATCATGTGCCCGGGAACCTGTCATCACAGGGCCATTCATTGGGCGTTTTCCTAAGATAGAGATAACTTGGCCATCTTCAATGCGATAAGATGAATTGATTGAAGCTTTGGCTGACCTTGGCCGACCAGCCTTGGGCCTTGCCCGCCATCGGAGCCGCGAGCAGTTGCTCTCCCGCCCAAATTCCGGGAGTGACCAGCAGAACAGCGCGTGGCAGGCCCAGATCGCGCCAATCCTTGCAGGCGGCAAGCCCGGCAACCCCGAGCGCCCGCACCTGCAGACCCGGCAATTGGGGGCCCTCGACGCTCCAACGCCCGTCCCAGATTTGCCCTAAATTCAGGCCGCCGCCCAAATCCCGTGGCTCACGCACGATCACAACGTGTTCCTCACCGACAATCACCCGGCAGCCCGCCAAGGTCGCATCCCGGCCCTGCGCGATGGCCAAGGACAAGCGCCCGATCCCCGAGGCGCGCGGAGGATAATCTTGATATTTCAGCCACATAAGGCAAAGGATCAGAATCCGGCGTTTCAACTCGGGGCCAAGACCACGAAATGCCGTCCGGTCAATTTGCAGCGCGCCCGCCTCTTCGCGCACCACCGCTTGGGCCGCATCCTGCGCTGCGCGCCGCACCACGTTTTGCGCCATCGTCAGGTGATGCACGGTGCTGGCGAGCCGTTCTTCGGTAATCCCCAATGGTGCCAAAGCCTTTAACGCCCGACGCGCCTTGACCCGCGTATAGGCCGCGTTCACGTTGGTCGGATCGTCGATCCACGCCAAGCCGTGCTGGGTCATGTAGCCACGCAGAACGGCTCGGGTTTGCCCCAAAAACGGGCGGTCAAACATGACCTCGTTTTGGAAAAAATGGCCCCGCATCCCCGACAGCCCATCCAAACCCGCCTCTCGCGACAGCCCCATCAAAAAGGTTTCGGCCTGATCAGTTGCGGTATGGGCCAGCGCCACATGCCCGATGCCGTGGCTGCGCGCCCACTCTGCCATCAACGCATAGCGCGCTCGGCGGGCGGCATCCATTACATTGCCCGCGATAGACCCATGGTCCCATTTCAAGATATCATGTGCGATTCCAAGCCCTTGGCACACCTCCGCGACTAAACGCGCCTCGTCCGCCGCCTCGGGGCGCAGCCCATGATCGACCGTGACTGCGCGCAAATGCCACCCCATCTGCGGGGCCGCTTGGGCCATCACATGCAGCATCGCCATTGAATCGCTGCCGCCTGAAACGGCTAGCCCCACCTTTGTCGGCGTACAAAGCGCAGAAAAGGCGCGCGCGGCAACATGCAGCAGGTGGGCGCCGTCAATCTCGGCGCCGGGCTCGTCCGTTACGGGCACAGCAGGCCCGGCATCGCCCCGGCAGCCTCACTCGCCGCGGCGGTTCCGGGAAAGCGCACGCCAACCTCAGCCAGGGTCATGCAGGCCTCGTTGCTTTGCCCCAGCGCGCCCAGCGCCATGCCGAGCTTCATCAACGCCTCGCTCGCAAAACCTGCATCAGGTGCGCCCGAAAACGCCTCCAGATAGGATCGCGCCGAGCCCGAGATATCGCCTGCCTGCGCCAAGGCATCGCCGCGCAGAACCTGCGCCTGCTGCATCAGCGGGCCACCCGGGTAGGATTGGGCATAGGTCGCAAAGAGGTCTGCGGCGCCGCGAAAGTCACCCTGAGCGAGCACCTCCTTGGCCCGGTCAAAATCCGCCTGCTCGCTCAGCGCCAGTTCCGCGCCGCCCGTCTCGTCCGATGTCGACGGCTCTAGCGGCGTGTCCGTCACAATGGGAGCGCCGCCCAGAACCGCGATTTCAGGCAGGTTCGCGATGTCGCAACCTTCCGTCACTTCACAAAGCCGAAACTCGATATCGCCGATCTGATTGGTGCCATCGCTGATCACCCGGTTGACCTTCAGCTCCACCGCTTCGGCCTGCGCCGTCAGCCGCACCAATGCCGCCTCGATCGCGTCCAGCCGCTGCAAGGCATCGCCGCCCGCCGCCCCTGTAGCCGCCGCGCCCGATGAGATCAATTCGCCCTTCAGCGCGTTGAAATCGGCCATCAAAAGCGTCAGTTCCGCCTTCAGATCGGCAAGGGTCTGGCTGCGGTCCTGCGCGTCCGCCCCAAGGGGCAGAGTGGCCAGAACCAAGGTCAGGATCAGGCGGCGCAGCATCGGCCTCAGGCCCCCGCGCCGGCCTGCAGCACGGTCACGGCCCGGCGGTTCTGCTCATAGCAGCCCTCATCCGAACAGACCGCCAGCGGGCGTTCCTTGCCATAAGAGACCGTACGCAGCCGTCCAGCCGCCACGCCTTGCGAGATCAGGAAATCCTGCACCGCGCTCGCCCGTTTTGCGCCAAGCGCAAGGTTGTATTCGCGCGTGCCTTGCTCGTCCGCATGGCCCTCGATGATCGCGGCATAGCTCGGATGCGAGGCCAGCCATTGCGCCTGGCCCTGCAAGATCGCGCGGCCGGTGTCGGTCAGCGTCGAAGTATCGACCGCGAACAGCACCCGATCGCCAATCATGGCATTGAAATAGGCCACCGAATTGGGGTCCGAAGGGTCACCCAGGCCGTTCACGTCAATCCCGGACCCGTTCAGCCCATTGTTCCCCGAAGCGTCGCCGTTGCGATCAGGATTGTTACAGGCCGCCAGGCCCAAGGTCAGGATCAGAATTAGCGCTTTGGTCAGGATGCTCATGCCTACAGTCCTTTTTTGATTGGGCTCTTTGGGCCCTTATAGCATTGAAACCCGGCGATGTGAATCCACCGCAAGGCACGATTTGTTACGGAAGCAGAGGCGACCAGGCCGGGTCCGACGAAGGCCCGTCCGTCGTGATCTGACGCAGATTGCGCCCCGAAATATCGACGCTAAAGAGCGCCGCCTCGCCGCCCTCGCCCGCGCCCTGACGGGTGAACATGATCACCCGGCCATTTGGGGCCCAGGAAGGGCCTTCATCCAGAAAGGACGAGGTCAAAAGCCGCTCTTCAAGCCCGTCCACCAGCATCACGCCGATGTGGAACCGGCCCTCGTTCTGCTTGGTAAAGGCAATCATGTCGCCGCGCGGGCTCCAGACCGGGGTGCCATAGCGCCCATTGCCATTCGAGACCCGCACCGGCTCGCCGCCACCAGCCGACATGATATAGATCTGCTGAGTGCCCGAGCGGTCCGATTCAAACACGATCTGGCTGCCGTCGGGGCTGTAGCTTGGCCCGGTTTCAATGGCGGGCGAGTCCGTCAACTGGCTCAGCGCGCCTGATCCGATGTCGAGGGTGTAGATATCAGTATTGCCGCCCCGCTCCAGACTGAAAACCACCCGGTTGCCATCGGGCGAAAAGCGCGGGGCAAAGGTCATGGTGCCGTCCTGCTGGTCCAACGCGCGGATCGAAAGATCAGCGGCGGACATCAGATATATCTGCGGAAAACCCGTGGCATAGGAGGTAAAAAGGATCCGGTCCCCCGTGGGCGAAAAGCGCGGCGCCAGCACCAGCGCCGAGTTATCGGTCAGATACTGGATATTGGCCCCGTCATAATCCATCACCGCCAGCTGCTTGAGCCGCGCATTTTTGGGCCCGCTTTCGGCAACATAAACCACGCGGCTGTCAAAATAGCCGCCCTCGCCCGTAATGCGGCTGTAAACCGCATCTGCCACCTTGTGCGCCATGCGCCGCCAGCTGCCCGGAGTGCCGGCGAACTGCATGCCCTCACCCAGTTCGGCCCCCGAAAAAACATCATAGACCCGGAATTTCACCACGATCTGATCGCCCGACCCGCTGACCGCCCCGGTGACAAGCGCCTGCGCGTTGATCGCCTGCCAGTCACTATAGGCCACAGGCGCGCCAAAGGAGGTAACCTGCGAGATAAACGCCTCCGGCCCGATTTCGCGAAACAGCCCCGTGCCCGTCAGATCCGACGCGATGACCCGGCTGATATTGGCCGCATATTCGCCCGCTCCGCCTTCATCAATAAAGTTGGGCACAGCATAGGGCATCGGCTCGATCACCCCGCTGTCGATCACGATGCGCAAAGGCTCGGCAAGCAGCGTCGCGGGCGTCATCAGGGTCAGGGCTGTCAAAGCCGCGCGGGCAAATATCTGGATCAGGCGCATGGGCGTCCTCATTTCTTATTATTTGGGTCTATTGCGCCAAAAGGCACGCGGATTCGATGGGAAACCGGCAAGGGTTTCCCCGATAGGCGGATTTCCGAACAAAGGTCAGGTTTGAAAGCGCTCTTCACCGCAACCTCATCCCGTCGGGGTCAAAGACCAGCTCCAACTCTTTCCAGGTCTCGTATTTTTCGGGCGGCAGCGGAAAGCCCGCCTTGCCGCAGCGCGCGATGGCGCGGCGGGCGACTTCAAACATCTTTTCCGCCGAAGCTTCGGTTCCGCCTTCGGAGCCGATCATCACCAAAGAGCTAAGGTCTGGCGTGCCGTCCTGGCCCAAGAATACGGAGACGGTCACGGTGGTCCGCATCGCTTCGGACGACAGCGCCCCCAGATTCCAGCATTTCTTGATCGCCACCCGCAAAGCATCCTGCTCGCCCGAGGTCATCGGCGGGCCGGGGGGGGCGGTTGGATCGCTGGCAGGCTCGGTGGGGGTGTCGGCCAGGGCTTCGTTCAAGGCGTCCGTGACGTCCACTTGTGCTGTTTCTTCGGGCACAGGTTCGACGGGCGGCTCTTCTTCTGGCGGCACCGGCTCCACGACCTTGGGACGCCCCGGCGGGGGGCGCGAGGCGGTCGGGGGCAGTTGCGGCGCGTCCTGCTCCGTTTCCACCGCCTCGGTGACGATCTGCGTCGCCGCCTCTTCGGGGCTGGCGGCGGGTTCAGGCGGGGTTTCGACCACGTCCTCGGCAGGCTGTTCGCTGACCTCAGGGGTCACGGTATCGGCCAGTTCGGGCGTGTCATTGGTATCGTCCACCGGCGTATCCTCGACCCGGTCAATCGGACGCGGCGCGGCGGGAACTTCGGTGCTGGGCACCGGGATCGGCTGAGCCTCATCGGCCAAAGGCGCGTCGGGCAGCGGCGCGATATCGGGCTGGGCAAGCTCGGCCTCGGGCAGAACGTCGGGCGTCACTTCTTCGGCGGGCGCGGGGCGCTGCGGGGGTGGATCGCTCGCCGCAACCGGCGGGGAAACCGCCGCCGCAGAGGCCGCCGTCAGATTGTCAAACTCGGCTTCCGACAAAAGCGAGACCTCGGACACCGGAATTTCGGGCACGGCCTGGGGCGCAAAAAGCCAGTCGCCCAGGATCACCCAGACGAAAAACCCGCCATGCAGCAAGGCCGACCCGATGGTGCCCCGGTCCCAGTCCACCGCTTAGTTCCCGCCTCCAAAGGTGGGCCCATCCGCATCGGTCACCAGGCCGATGCTGTTGAACCCGCCCGCATTCAGCGCGCCCATGATCTGCGCGACCCGCTCATAGGGTACCGCGCCATCCGCCCGCAAAAACACCTTGTCCGAGGTCCGCTCTGCCGCAATCGCGGTCAGTTTCGGCAAGAACTCGGTATCCAAAACCTTGGTCGTCATGATCAGCAAAAGCCCATCCGCCGTGATGGTAATGGTCAGGGGCTCTTCTTCCTCGGTTGGCATCGCGGAGGCCGCCGTATCAGGCAGCTCGACCGGAACCCCAACCGTCAACAGAGGCGCCGCGACCATGAAGATGATCAAAAGCACCAGCATCACATCCACAAAGGGCGTGACATTGATCTCGCTCATCGCGGCCGCCCGGCCCCGATGCCGGCGCCGCCGCCCGCCGCCCCCGCCCGATTTCATCACCCCCGCGCCCATGGCTCAGGCGTCCAGCTGGCGCGACAGGATGGTGGCGAACTCATCGGCAAAGCTTTCATAGCCGCCCAGGATCCGTTCGCTGTCCGAATTCAGTTTGTTGTAGAAAACCACGGCCGGGATGGCGGCAACCAGACCGATGCCGGTTGCCAGCAGCGCCTCGGCAATGCCGGGAGCCACAACGGCCAGACTGGTGTTCTGGCTGATCGCGATCTGCTCGAAACTATGCTTGATACCCCAGATCGTGCCGAAAAGCCCGATGAAGGGCGCGGTCGAACCGGTGGTCGCGAGAAACGACAAGCCCTTGTTCAAAAGCTCACTTTCGCGCGAAATCGCCACATCCATCGCCCGGTCAATCCGCGCCTGCGCCCCGGCGATCAGCCCGCCGTCCTGACGATGCGAGCGCTTCCATTCCAGCATTCCGGCCACAAAGATCTTTTCGCTCGGCCCCTGCGCCTCGCCGCCGATCCGCTCATACAGCTCATCCAAGGGCTCGCCCGACCAGAAGGCGCGGTCGAAAACCGAGGCCTCGCCCCGCGAGGCGCGGTACAGGATATGCCGCTGAATGATGATCGCCCAAGACCAAAAGGACATGACCATCAGCATGATCATCACCAGCTGAACGGTCAGGGTTGCGCGCGCAAAAAGGGCGAGCAAGGAGAAATCAATCTCCTGCGCTGCCGCGAGGGTTTCGGTATTCATGTCGCCTGCTCTGGTTAACGGGGCTCTTCGGCCACCTGTAACTGCGGTTTGTAGCAGGAATTAAGCGTGATTGCCAACACAATGCCGCGATGGGCGACAAGCCGCCGCGGGTTTTTACGCCTCCCGCCCGTCAATTCCGGTCAGTTTCCACCGCCAGCCGC
>CAIYZT010000362.1 GCA_903930735.1 uncultured Paracoccaceae bacterium
ATTGTGCTACGAGCGAATCATCCCCGAAAATTTCAGCACAAACTGCCCTCAACCGATCAATTTCCACGTCGTCAATGCAGATGAAAATAATGCCCTCTTCCGCCAGCAACTCATGCAGCAACCGCAGCCTCGGCCACATCATCGCGCACCATTTGTCATGGCGCAGGCCGTCTTCAATCCCGATGGGGTTTGCCGCCAGCCATTCCTTGATCATCGGCGCGTTCACGTTGTCATTGTAGGCCCAACCCTCGTTTCCGGTGTTATAGGGCGGGTCAATGAATATGCAGTCCACCTTGCCCGCATACATCGGCAACAGCGCCTTCAGCGCGTGCAGGTTGTCGCCCTGAATGATCAGATTGCCGTTCAGATCGACCGGCCCGATCCCCTTCGCCGCGTCTGGCACCAAGGGGCGGAAGGGCACCGAAAGGTGGTGGTTGTAGACGAATTCCTTGCCCTTGAAACTCAGCTCGGTCACGCAACACCCCCGTTTCGGTCTTTTCGCCATAGAACAGAAGCCAAGGGGGCAGGGCAAGCGGGTTTGGCCGCGCGGTCAGGAACAGCCGAAGTAGGTCTTGATCCTGCGTGGCGTCTGCAGGGACCGACAAACCCCGTTCTTGACCTTCAGGAAGACCTGCCCGTTCACGGGATCATGCGTGGTTAGATCACCACTGGCCAGCCCACCCACCAGGGCAGTTGCAGCTTCAATCCGGGCATAGCGATAGAGGACATAGGACGCATGGCGCAGAAAGGGGTGTTCATGAGCGTCTAGCCGACAGGTCGCGTCGCACAGGTCACTCGTCCAGCTTGCGACGGGAACAAGCAAGTTCAGCCCGTTTTCGTCGGTGTCGTTGCAGACAATAAACATGTGCCGCCTGTCCGGGTCATTCGTCGTGCCGGAAGGTAAGAAGAGCGTTCCGGCCTTTGCTATCGGCATGGTTCACAGGCTGCGGAATAGCGAATCTATGCGGTCGAAATCACGCACCAGCGCCGCCTGATCCACCGCGTTCGGCACTTGAACCGCCTGCATGATGCGATGCAGCGGAATAGGAATGGATGACGGGCCGGGGTCTTCCCATTCCGGCAGGTTCTTGGGGTCATGCGTCCATTTGACCAAGGTCCAGCGGTCCCACTGGCCAAACTGATCCCAGACCGCATTCAGTGCGTCAAGGTCTGCCTCGCTCAGCTCATCCAGGTCAGAAGCAGTCAGATCGGCGCGGGCAAGGGCAATCATGTGATCTTCCCGATCTCGAAGGTATTCGGCCCAGATCGCCGCGCCAGTTTCCTCTTCCCCATTGATGTAGGAATAGGTCTTGGAGTTGACCGGACCATGTTTCATCGAAACCCGGCCCTCATCTTGGATGGGGAAGCCGTGGCGCGCGATGGATTCACGGTCCGCCAGATAGACAAGCTTCACTGCCGTCAGCACGGGAAGAGGCTTCCCCCCGTTCTTCAGCGCAAGATAAGCGATTGTCTGGGCGGACTTTTTGACGTTGTAAGCCACGTTTTCCCACGGTCCAGGTGCAAGTTGCACAGGGTTTCTAAAGGCGTCATATGGCATTTTCTTGGCTTTCTTTCAAGATTCCTTTTCAGCCCACCCGGATCAGTCCAACAAGTCGTCCGGGGAAATGCCCGGAAAGCGGCGATAGACCCAATGTGCAAAGTCCAGTTCCCCCGCCGCGTCCGCCGCCTCAATCGCATCCATCTTCCGCCAGTAGGTGCGCCAATGCATGCCCTTGGGCTTGCGGGGTGGCAACGAATCCGTTCCGGGTTCCCCGCCTAGCGCCATGCGTATCTTATTGGCGCGGCGGTTGTGCCGATGCATCGCTTCTTCGGACTGACTGGCATAGGTCAGCCCAAGGCAATGACGGCAAACGAAATATTTCTGTCCCAAGAAGAGCTTTCCCACCCGTCGCCCGCAGTGTCGTCCGTTGCAAATAGCCGGGCAGCGAAACCACTGGCGTACGCCGCCATAGTGGCAGTCGGTTTCAGTTAGCGGGACGGGTTCTTCAACGTTTTCCCAGTCCCTGCCGTTCGATTTGATCCTGTAGAGGAGGACCAGCCGACCGGCTTCGGCTCGCGTGGAAATGCTTGCCACTCTCTCACCGTCCATCGTCCACTGCCACCCGCAGCAGTGTCCTGCCTTCAGCAAGCCCGCATTCCGCAGCCGATTCACGTCCAGGCTACGAAACTGTTCTGACTTCGGTCGCCACCCGGACCGCCCTGATCCATATCCGCCCATCGTTCTTCCCTTCAGGATTTTCCGAAATCATTTGCCAAGTTAGGGGTTCTGTCGGCAGAACAAGATCGTTGGACCGCCTTTCCTGCCCACTTGGAACAAAGGTTTAGCTAGGCCCTCGTTCGCTCTCTTTCAGCACGCTGGCTGGCGTATAAGGATGTCTTCATATTGGCGACGGTCGCATATGCGGTTGGGGCCAGTTCGTCACCATTTTGAAGACAGCAAACGCCGGTTTCAGAGCCGGTTCGGGCGTTTCGTCTTCATTTTGAAGATGGGACCGAGTCGATTTTGAAGACGGGGTTTTGCGCCCGTTTCTGCCTGTCGGGTTGTTCTTGTGGTGCTTGGGAACCGTGAAGTCCTTGCCCTCTTGCCACTGCCGAAAAAGACAACGCCCGCTGCCTTTGGGTTTTGCAGGCAGGTTAAGTTCCGTCACCTCATAGCATGGGCCGCGTGCATCCCCATCACTGCCCAGCGCCCCCATCTCTGTCACCACAAGGAAGCCCTTGGCCACAAGATCTTGAAATGCGCGCATGGCTGTGTTCACAGAGACGCCCAGCGCCTTTGCGGCCTGGCGGTAGCTGAATCGAATGCGCCCGTTGTTGTTGGAATTTGGCCCGCTCCACTCCAGCTTGACGAAGGGGTAAAGGGCCTTTGCCGCAGTGGACAGTGCCACCCAAGCCGGAGTTTCGAGCGTAGCGCGAAACATCAGCGTAAAATGATCATTGGGCGGGCTTCGGCCCGTCTTGTTTGCCTTCCCGCGCGCCATCAGCCCACCCGCCGCGCCTTGGCCTTTTCGATCACGGCAAGGACTTCAGAACGCGGCCAGCGGGACAGTGCGCCGATTTTGACCGGCTTGGGAACCGTGCCATCGGCCACGCGCCGCCAGAACGTGGGGATACTAATCTGCAAAACCGCCGCGCCTTCGCGGGCGTTCAGAAGGGGGTCCGTGATGATCATTGCGCTGCCTCATATGGGATTGATATGGGCTGACACTAAGCGGACGTTTTGGGACTTTGGCGGGCACTGTCCCTACTTTTTGTGGTGACGATCCCAGAGCTTCTCGTTAGCGGCCTGCGAAGTGCCAAGGCCTTTTTCTCGCGTCATTCTTGCTGCGTTTGTTCGACTAAAGCCTTTTCCAACTAGCCGCCGCATTTCAGTCAAGACGGCGTCACGAACCGGTGAAAACTTTGATGATCTTGTTGTCCCACCCAGACCGGCACTCTTGGCGGTCACTTTGCCGCGCAGGAAATGCTGCTCTGTATTTTTCTTCATGTCGAGAAGGGCCGAAAAATAGCCGAAAGCAAAGCTGTTTTCTTCAATGAAGTAAGCGTGTTGAGCCATCGCGGCTAGCCAGACCTCACTGTATGGTTCTGCGAACGTGTCGGCCCATGCGGCAGTGAGAAAGATTCTTCGATGCCCGCTGTCGTCTTTCATGTCGTCCAGCTCATCCAAGTATCTTTCAAGCGATGCAGTAGCAGAAGGCCCAAATCGTTGCCCCAACTCAAACAGCATTTCGGTCGGGTTCTTCGCATAGAGGCTCCCAAACTCCTCATTAAACAGAATGCCGTAGGTAACGCCTTCCCCGTGGTCAGACTGTAATTCCGAATATCCTTGCCAGCTAAGTCCAATTTTGTGAGCGTTCTTTGCCAAAACAGCACTCGGCGTCGTGCTCTCGGGCCGCATACGAATGCTTGAAAACTTTACGATACCCTTGGTGGAAGTCACGAAATCAAACGGCCGATCACCTTGGCCAAAATTCGGCGCCGGTGTTACTTCAATTTCAGTCGGACCGGGCGGAATGTTCTTGGTCTTCATCGGGCAACTGCGCGAAGGAGCTGCGCCGAGTTCCCAGTCACATGGTTTGCCCAGCGTTCCATCAGCACGCGCCGTTGCTCCAGAAAGTCAGTCCGCCGATAGGCCCGTTCGACTGATCCGCCTACGTTATGGCCAAGGCAGGTTTCCGCAATATCGTGCGGGGTTTCGGTCGTTTCAGCAACCCAGTCTCTAAGGCTGGACCTGAACCCGTGCGGGCGGGCGTCGAGCTTGGCACGCTCCATAAGGCGCGACATGGTGGCGTCGGAAATCACACCCTTGCGAACGCTTGGGAACAAGTAGCCATCCCGCGCATGGCGCCGCGCCGCCTTCAGTACCTCTTGCGCCTCTTGCGAAAGGGGCACCCGGAAATCTGCCGTTTCATCTTTGCGGCCTTTCATGGCCTCGCCGGGGATCGTCCAGACGTCGCCTTCGATCTGACCTTCTGTCAGAAACCGCAGTGGCCCAGACCGAACGCCCGTCAGGATCAGAAGCCGCAAGGCAAGGTGCGTGACGCTGCCTTCGGAAAGGCTGGCATAAAAGGCGGGCACGTCGCGCCAAGCCATTGCGGGCACGTTCTGGGCCTTGTGGCGTTGCTTGCCCAGAAGGGCACGGGCCTTTTCAGTCGCCTGCAGGTCCACTTCCAAACCCAGCGCCGCCGCATGGGTCAGGCAGATGCCCAGCCGGTTCATTGCCTTGCGGGCGGTTTCCGCTTTGGTATGCCAGATCGGGGAAAGCACATCCCGAATGTCGTTCTGATCAATGTCCGAAACGGGCACATTGCCCAGCTTGGGAAGCACATGCAGTTCCAAGGGGCTGAACCATCGGCCCGCCACGCCATCGCCCTTCAGTTCAGCCTTGCGGCTTTCAAAGGCATCCTTGGCGATGTCCTTGAACAGATGCAGGTTGCGCGCCGCTTCCTTGCGGTCCCTGATCCTTTCTTTGATCGGGTCTTTCTCTGCCCGCACCAATGCCCGCGCCCGTTCTGCATTTTCGCGCGCTTCCTTCAGGGAAACCTCGCTCGCCGATCCCAAGCCCATTTCCCGCCGCCGCCCGTGGACCGTGACGCGCAGAACCCATTGCGAGCCGCCATCAGGCCGAACGTGCAGCCAAAGCCCGCCGCCGTCAGAGTGCTTTCCAGGCTTGGCAGATTTTACCGCCAGTGCGTTCAATCTGTTCAACGTGCGCGCCACTTTTCAATCCACCTTTATATCCCCCTCTAGATTTAGTATGGGCTGATACAGATTGAAAGTGCATGATCCTGCTTTTGCTAATGTTTGTTGATCTTTTGCCACCATTCCGATCCTGGCGATTCAGCATGATGTGTCTAGATTCTAGTATTCAATGCCTCTCCTGGGCACCAAATGTCGTCAGAAAACCCAGCAACATCAAAAAGGTTGCTGGGTTTCTTGGTTTTTTAATCCACCCCACAGTCACCTATTGATCATTGTTATACTCCGAGTGCTGCGGCAGCCGAATTTGATTGCTTGGCGGCTGGGCTTGGGACGATTCAGCTTTGGCCATGATTTGCCCTGGATTTCTTTCCTCAGCAGACCGTATCGAGCTTGAGGCTTGCGTGCGTCGCCAGCCCGAGGACCACGGTATTGCCCGCCGGGCAAATGCGATCCTGCTGCTCGACGACGGGGAAAGCTGTGCTCGGATCGCAAAGTTCCTCTACTTGGACGACGATACCATCCGCGGCTGGCA
>CAIYZT010000363.1 GCA_903930735.1 uncultured Paracoccaceae bacterium
CTGCCGCCCCCATCAGCCCGAGCCCCAGCGCAACCCCGGCCACCGCCGCAAAACCGCGCGCGCGCCCCTCGGTCGCGGCCAAGAGCGCAAACCAGGCCATATTGGGGCCTGGCGTCAATTCGACCAGGAAAGCGGCGATGGCAAAAGAGATCGCCGGTTCCACCAGCTAGAGCCACACCAAAAGGCCGATCAGAAATCCAATCTCACTGACAATCTGAACCGAGCCAAGGCAATCGCCGGTATAGCCGCCCAAGGCCGGCTCGTAGATCCGGCGCAGGGCAAGATGCGCGGCCGTCAGCCCCAGCGCCGCCGTGACCATCGGCACAAACCCGAGAAACGGCCAGCATAAAAGCAGGCTGACCGCCCCGGTGATCAGCGCCAGTTGCAAAACCGGCTCCGCCATCGCCCCCGCCACTGCCGAACCTGCGCCTTGCGCCCGCACATAATCCGCCCCCGCCATCGCCCGCGTCATCGAAGCGCGAGAGGCTGCCGCCGCCGCGATCATCGCAAAAGGCACCGCCCAAACCGGCAACAGCGCAAACACCGCCACCCGCAGCGCAAGCGCCATGCCAAGGCCAATGGCCCCAAAAGCTCCGATCCGGCTGTCGCGCATGATCTCGAGCGCGCGCGCGCGGTTGCCGCGCCCCCCGCCGATCCCGTCGCAAAGATCGGCAAAACCGTCTTCATGCAGCGCGCCGGTGATCATCAGCCCGGCAGCCACCGCGATCAGCGCGGCGATCAGTTGCGGCAAGATCATCGCGGCGACAACGAAAACCGCGGCGGTGATAGCGCCCGTCACCAGCCCGACCGCCGGGTACCATCCGGGGCTGCGCTTCATCGCGGGTTCGGAATATTCCAGATCGGCGGGGATCGGAAGCCGCGTCAGGAACTGTAGCGCCAGCAAAAAGGAGGGGGCCTCCTGGGCCCAGTCGCGTTTCAGGTCCATTTGGCCACCGGGGGCAGGCTCATCAGCACGGCATTGGCATCATGGCCGGATTCCAGCCCGAATTTAGTGCCGCGGTCATAGACGAGGTTGTATTCCGCATAGAGCCCGCGATGGATCAGCTGCGCCTCGCGGTCGGCCTCGGTAAAGCTTTGGCTTAGATGCTTTTGCGTGATCGGCAGGAAGGCGGGCAGGAAGGCGCTGCCGACGGCTTGGGTAAAGGCGAAATCAGCCTCCCAGTCGCCGGTATTCAGATCATCGTAGAAGATCCCGCCCACGCCGCGCGCGCGGCCCCGGTGCGGGATATAAAAGTATTCATCGGCCCAAGCCTTGAACTTGGGGTAATAGTCGGGGTCATGGGCGTCGCAGGCCAGCTGCATCTGGGCATGGAAATGCGCGGTATCCTCCGGCACCTCAAGGCAGGGGTTCAGATCCGCCCCGCCGCCAAACCAGGACGCGCCAGGCGTCCAGAACATGCGGGTATTCATGTGAACCGCCGGGCAATGCGGATTGGCCATATGGGCCACCAGCGAGATGCCGCTGGCCCAAAACTGCGGATCTTTGTCCATGCCGGGCACGCCGCGCGCCGCCATCGCGCCTTGTGCCCGCGCGCCGAGGGTGCCGTGCACCTCGGACCAGTTCACGCCCACCTTTTCAAAAACCGCGCCGCCGCGCAGCACGCTCATGATGCCGCCGCCACCGCTTTCGCGGCTCGTCGGGATCACTTCGAAATGTTTCGCATCGCCAGTGCCGAAACCCGCCTCAAGCGCCTCGAAGGCCGCAATGATCTGGCCGCGCAACGCGGAAAACCAGCCGCTGGCGCGGGCTTTTCGTTCGGCGACTACATCGGTGAAATCTTCGGTCATCGCGGATTGGTCCTAGCTGCCAAGGGGCATGTCCCTGCCTATCACCGCCCGCGGCGCGCCTCAACCGGGCTGCATCAACCAAACGCTAAGGACTTGTTATGGCATATCATCGCAGGTGACCTATAGTGAGGTTTCGATTTCCCGATGTCTTTCAATGCGAGTCGCCCATGAAACCCCTGATCCTTCCCGTCCTGCTGATCCTTGTCGCCTGCGGCACCCCGCAAGAGCAATGCATCGCTGGCTCCACCCGCGATGCGCGCGTGGTCAATGATCTGATCCGCGAGACCGAAGGCAACCTTGCGCGCGGCTATGCCTTGGAAACCGGGATCGAGATGAAGCCGGACTGGATCGACTGCACCCCGACTCCGACGCGCGAAAACCCGACCCCGCCCAAGGACATGTGTTTTGAAGATGTCCCGACCGAGGTCACGCGCCCGGTCGCCATTGATCTGAACGCCGAGCAGGCCAAGCTGGCCAGCCTGCGCGAAAAGCAGGCAAGTCAGGCCGTGCAGGCGCAAGCGATCATTGCCGAATGCCGGATTCGCTATCCGGAATAGGCGTTTACGGCGGGGCTGCGCGGCATTACCGGCGGCGCAGCCAATCCATGATCCGCTGGGTCCAACTTGGCTCCAATTCGCGCTGGCGCGGGTTCAATTCATCATCCCAGACCGACCAGCGGCCCGCCTGCAACGGATTGAGCAGCGCGAAGAGGGTGCCCGAATGGTCCACGCCGCGCGGCGTGTCAAAGGGCGGCGCGGCGGGCAGATCGGCCGGATCCACCTCCATCGGCACCAGCACATAGACCCCATTCGGCGCCTCTTCATGCGGGACAATGATCGCAAGAACGGCGTTTTGCGCCAACTCAAACAGAAAATCTGCACCGCGCGGGGTCAAGTCCGACAAGCGTACGAGGCAGGAAAGGGCCTGAGCATTGTCCGCCGCCGTCTCGTCCAGCCGCTCAAATCCAGTAACTTCGGCGGCCGCCCCCTCGCCAAACTCCAGCTGCCAGGCGCCGAAATCATCGCGCCTTGCGCCAAAAGCCCGCAAGATCGCCAGCGCCGCACCCGCGTCGCCGCCGCCGGGCTCTCCGCCCATAAAGGATTCCAGATAGACTTCCAGCGCCATGGCCCGAGCTCCTCAGAGCGAACAAAGCAGGCGCGGGTCGGAGGAGTCAATGCCCCTTTCCGCGCCCCTTGGGGCGGACTATTCCGCCAGCTTGCCCGACAGGCCCCGGTCGATCAGCGCAAGTGTTTCCGCGATGCCATAAAGCGCGACGAAACCGCCAAAGCGGGGGCCGTCGCTGGCGCCCAAGAGGACCTCGTACAGGGCCTTGAACCAATCGCGGAGCGGCTCGAATCCGTGGTCCTTGCCGACGGCGAAGACCATGGATTGCAGCGCCTCATCGTCCAGCCCGCCCTGCCAATCGGCCAGCTTGCCGCGCAGATCCAGCATCGCCGCGCGCTCGTTGTCACCCGGGAGCCGGAAGACACGGGTCGGGGCGATCTTGTCGGCGAAATAGCGCACGGCATAGCCTGCGGCGGCGTCCAGATCCGGGTTCGCCTCGGGGCTGGCCTCCGGCGCATAGCGGTTGATGAAGCCCCAAAGCCCCTTGGCATCGGTCGATCCCGACACCGAAGCAAGGTTCAGCAGCATCCCGAAGGTCACCACCATTTTCGATTCCGGCACCTGGCCGCCATGGATATGCCAGACCGGATTGTTCAGCTGCCCCGCCGCGTCCTGGGCGGGGTAGGCGCGCAGTTGCTGGTGGTATTCGTCCACCGCCCGCGGGATCACATCGAAATGCATCCGCTTGGCGGTTTTCGGCTTTTGATACATGAAATAGGACAGGCTTTCGGTCGAGGCATAGGTCAGCCATTCGTCGATGGTCAGACCGTTGCCCTTGGATTTGCTGATCTTTTGGCCCTGATCATCCAAGAACAGCTCGTACGACATATGGTTCGGCTTACGCCCGCCAAGCGCCTCGCAGATGCCGTCATAGATCGGCGTGTTGGTGGAATGGTCCTTGCCATACATTTCAAAGTCCACGTCCAGCGCCGCCCAGCGC
This sequence comes from uncultured Paracoccaceae bacterium, assembly GCA_903930735.1. Classification (GTDB taxonomy): domain Bacteria; phylum Pseudomonadota; class Alphaproteobacteria; order Rhodobacterales; family Rhodobacteraceae; genus CAIYZT01. Next base: position 3,875 of record CAIYZT010000363.1, read on the forward strand.
GCGCCGAAATCCGGCTTCCACTGCAGTTTGACATGGCCGCCAGTAACCGGCAGCGTCCATTCACGGCCCGTTTCGTCGTCAAAAGTGATCGTATGATTGACCGCATCGACGTTCTTCATCGGCACATACAGCACCCGCCCGGTTTCGGGATGAATCGGCAGGAAACAGGAATAGGTCTGCTGACGCTCTTCGCGCAAAGACGCCAGCATGATCGCCATGATCTTCTCATAACGCTCGCAGGCCAGCCGCAGCGTGTCGTCAAACTTGCCGGATTTATAGAATTCGGTGGCACTGATGAATTCATATTGAAAGCCGAAAGTATCAAGGAACCGGCGCAGCATGGCGTTGTTATGGGCGCCAAAGCTGGGGTATTCACCGTAAGGATCGGGCACCGAGGTCAGCGGCAGCTGCATATTCTGGCGCAGCATTTCCTGGTTCGGCACGTTTTCAGGCACTTTGCGCATGCCGTCCACATCGTCCGAAAAGCAGATCAGACGGGTGGGGATATCCGAGATAACCTCAAAGGCGCGGCGGATCATCGTGGTGCGGGCAACCTCGCCAAAGGTGCCGATATGCGGCAGACCCGAGGGGCCATAGCCGGTTTCAAACAGCACATAGCCCTTTTCCGGCGCCTTTTTCTCGTAGCGTTTCAGCAGCGCGCGCGCCTCTTCAAAGGGCCAGGCCTTCGATGTCATCGCCGCGTCGCGCAAACTGGTCATGGTCAATCCCTTTGCGGCCCCCTCGGCCGCCTTGGCGCCCGTCTAGAGCGATCCGCACCGAGGGTCAATATTTGCGGGCTGGCCAAAGCCCCTGAACGGTCCGGTCAACCCTTGCGATACCGCCCCGCGGGCCGTAGATTACGGGCAGCTTTGCCAAAGGAACGCCCCATGCACGCCCCTACTGCCGCAATGTCGCTTCAAGATGCCTTGGTTGCGGTCATGGTCGCCTCTTCCGCCTCGGATGAAAACATGCGCACCGCCGAATTGGTGGCCATTCAGCGCATGGTCAATCACATGCCGGTTTTCGCCGATTACGACGCCGACCGTATTCGCCGCGTCAGCCAGATCGTCTTTGATCTGTTCGAAGAGGAGGACGGCCTTGACGCCCTGTTCGGCCTGATCCGCGCTGCCCTGCCCGAGCGTCTGAACGAGACCGCCTATGCGCTGGCCTGCGATGTGGTGACGGCGGATGGCAAGCACAACGAGGTCGAATTGCGCATGCTCGAGGAGATCCGCGAGGAGTTGAGCATCGACCGCCTGCACGCCGCCGCCATCGAATGGGGCGCGCGGGTGCGGCATATGACGCCTTAAGGGGGCGGCTGAGGGATCAGAATTTGCCCTTTGGCCCAGGTTCTGATCCCCCCCAGGTTCTGATCCCCAAGGTGCCTGCCGGCTCAGTTCTCGCCGCCCGGACGCGTGGCCATGCCTGCCGCCAGATCGCGGGCCTGCTGCACCCATTCATCCCGCGTCATCCGGTCCTTGAAACCTTCGAGGTTTTCATCAACCCAAGCGATTTCAGCGGCGGTCCAGTTTGCCATCTGGTAAAAGTGGAAAAAGCCCAAGGACTGGCAGAGGATCTCCAGCTTGGGTCCGATCCCCTTGATCAGCTTCAAATCATCGGGCTTGCCGCCGCGTGCGCTGTCCAGCGCCGCAGGTTTTTGCTTTGTCCCCGCATTAACTGTCGCCACCAGCGCGGCAGGCGCAGCAGGCGCAGCCATTGGCGGAGCCGCCATCACGGGCGCGGCCATTACCGGAGCCGCCATTAGCCGTGCCCATCGCCCCCAGATCGAGACCGGGTGGCAGTTTGCCCGACAGCCTTGCGCCCTAGGCGGCGGAATAGCCCAAGGTATAGGCGGCGGGGGTTCCATCATCGAGCAGCGTCAGATCAATCTGCGCCGCTCCAGCGGGAAGCGCGCTAAGCGCGGCTTGCACTTCGGCGGCTTCGTCTGGTCCCAAAACCTCGCCGCGCAGCATCAGCGCGCCGTCCGAGAGCGACATTTGCCCGGACCGCGTCGGTCCCAGCCCCGCAATCCCCGCCCGCGCCAGATCGGCCCAACCGCCGGGCGCACCTGCGGCCAGCGTCAGCCCCGCAGCCGATGCGCCCAGCGCGCACGAAGGCTCAACGCGCAGCGCTTCGGTCGGAATGTGGCCTAGGGCGATCAGCGTGCCCTCCGCCGATTTATCGACCTGCAAGTCGAAGGGCGAGACAACCTCCAGAACCGTCACCTCTTCGCTGACCACCCGCAGCCCCGGCACCGCTTCCAGTGCAGCGCGCAGGCTTTGCAATTCCTCCGGGCCGTCGATCACCCCCGACAAATGGATATCGCGCCCCGACACCATGGTGCTGGCCTCATGCACCGATCCAGCCACCACCTCGGCGGCGCTTTGCGCAATCCGGTCTTCGATCCGGTGCGCATGATCCTACCGGCCCCAAAGCCCCAAGGCCACGACGCCCAGCGCAAGAATAACCAAACCCTCAGATGCGCGCACGGAGGACCGTCCCAAGCAATCATGACCCGCAAGATGATTAACGGCCCTTGGCCACCCATCAAGGGGCAGATTGCCTGATCCAAAGCAAAGCCGCTTTGGGCGGGCTTTTTTGACCGAAGATCGACGGGGCCAAAAACTGCTGGAATGCCGATCTCCGGGGGTGGCCTGAGCGGGAAAAGACAGGCCTCCAGTCGAGGCACGGCCCCGCTCACGGACGGGCGGATGCCGCGATACTGGCACAACACGAGATGTCAGAGGGCAGGTCAGGCGCTGCCCGGATCGCGTTGAGCGACCGGGCGGATTTACTGATGGGTCGTTCGGTTTTAGACGCCAGTGCTCCAGCCAAACGAGTACAGGGTCAAATACCCGCCAGCCAAATCAGCCCTAAAAAAAGCTTTGGTCCCAATTGGCGATTATCTGCCCCTGCATCCGCCGCGCCCGTTTCACCCAAGGCCCCGCGCCCGAGGGGTCTTCACGTTCTGCCACCGGAACGGCCTCACGGCGCGGCACATCGGCCGAAAAGATCGCGAATCCCAGGGGCTGGCCGCCCTCAGCGCCGATGTAGCCCGCGAGGCCACTGACAAAATTCATCGTGCCGCTCTTGGCACGCACCCGCACCCCGGTCTCCGCCGCGCCCTCCGCTCCCGTCGCCCCGACCTCGCGCATCAAGCCTTCCAGCAACCCGCCTTGCCCCAGCCCCGGCGCGCGCGCGATCACCTTCAGCATGTCCCGCGCGGTCACCCGATTGGCCGAATTCAGCCCCGAATGATCCTGCAAGGACAACTTTGCGCCCAACTCCCGCTCTGCCCAAAGGCTCATCGCCATGCCCGAACCTTCCAGCGTCCCAGCCCCGCTTGCCCGCATGCCCAAAACTTCGGCCGTCAGATTGGTCGAGAATTTCAGCATATCTTTCAGTACTTTGGTCAAGGGCGCACCTTGATGGCTGACGATCACCTTTGCGCCCTCGGGCAGATCAAGCATCCGGACGGGGTCAGGCAGCCGGATCCCTTGCGCGCGGGCCAGCGCTGAAAAGGCCGAGGCCGCCGCAAGGCTGGGGTCGCGCAGCGGCAACCAGCGGCTGCCGGCATCGTTCAGCGCAGTGTTGGCCACGGTCCAGCGGTCAAGGCTTTGGTCCCGCGCATAGGTAAAGACCGGCAGGTCGCGGTCCACAATTTCGACCTCAACGCCGCTGATTTCCGGGCGGAACCGCTCGCCCCGCCCGTCCAGCGTCGTCGTAAATCCCGCCCCTGCCCGCGCCCATTCAAAATACACCCGGTTGTAATTCAGGATCAACCCAGACAGCGCCGGGTTATAGCCGACATGATCCGGCTGATCGCGGACCAGCCGCTCGCGGAACGGCACTGCGCCTTCGACCAGCACAAAACGCCCCGTCACCTGCTGCAAGCCGCTCGCCGCCAGCGCCGCGACCAGATCACCTAGCTGATCGCTGTCCAGATTGGGATCGCCTCCGCCAACCAGCAGCAGATCGCCGTCGAGCCGCCCGTTCGTCACCGGCCCCAAACGCATGACCCGCGTTTCAAAGCGGTGCTCTGGCCCCAGCTTTTCCAGTGCGTAAAGCGTCGTCACCGTTTTCGCCACCGAAGCAGGCGGCATCAGCACATCGGCATGGCGTTCAGCCAACACCTCGCCCGCCCCAAGCCGCCCCACGGCGAAACTGACTTCGCCCCCCAGCTTGGCACCGCGGATCAGAACCTCGATATCCTGCGCGCCGTCCAAACCCGCGCCCCGCTCCGGCCTCGGCTCGGGCCGCGGCGAGGTCAGGGGCGCGGTGCCCGTCACCTGCGCCATCAGCGGCCCCGCCGTCGCCCCAAGGAGCCCCGCCATCAATGCACGCCGGTTCAGGATCATTTCGGGCGCCCAGCGGTCCAGTCGCCCCGCGCCCGGATTGCAGTTGAGGAGGCGCTGTTCAGCGGCAGGTTCACGAATACCCAAGCCGGCGCCGTCTGCCAGCGCAGGTTCTCGCCCCGCCCCACCCGCTTTTCGCGGTAGGTCCGCGCGGCCACACTCGTCCGCGCGCTCACCCCCGCCCCCGGCCGGGCCAGAACGCCCACCGGCACCGCGCCCAAAATATCCCGCCAGCGCCCCCATTTGTGAAACTGCACCATATTGTCCGCGCCCATCAGCCAGACAAAGGTGACGCCCGGATATAGCGCCTTGAGCCGCTTTACCGTATCCGCCGTGCGCTGGGTGTGCAGCAAAGTCTCGAGCTGCGTGATCTTGACCCGAGGATTGCACATCACCGCCCGCGCCTGCACCAGCCGTGCCGCCATCGGAGCAGGTTGACGCGTCTTCAAGGGATTGGCCGGCGTGACCAGCCACCAGACCTGATGCAGGCCCATCCGTTTGAGCGCCTCATGCGTGATGTGCACATGCCCCTTATGGGCGGGGTCGAACGACCCGCCCATAAGGCCGATGACCATGCCCTTGCAGGCGATTGGAAACCCTTGGCGCATGCGCCCCCCCCCGATCTAAGCGCGAAGTTTCCCAAGCAAGGCACCGAATGTCCACAGAAATTCGGATCTGAGGTGCTTGCGTTGAGGAGTGAAGCAGCCCACCAATGTAGTGCAAAAGCTTACTGGCAGCAGAAAGAAAACAAAAAGGAGTGGCCATGACGACTTTGACAGAAGACGAGGACGCCGCACAATATGCCGACAAGTTCGGGACAAAGGACGGTCAAATAGTTCAGAAGTTGACGAACAAAGTCATAAACCTGACCATGAGATGGCAGATGTTCCTCTATTTCTTCGCGGGAGCACGCGAGCGCGTTGATGTCTTGAACGAGGCGTCGGGACTAACTTCGCGGGTGTTGCAAGGCCTCTTTTGGGACGATGCATTGTTGCGTATTCGTCAAATGACCGATCTGGCAAAAACAGGAAGAGACGAAAACCTATCACTCCAACAGTTCGTTATCATAGCTAAGAGGTTTTCATTTGACCTAGAAACTGCCTACCAACAGGCGATGTCCACCTGCAAACCGGCTAAAGTCTATGCAAACAAGTACCTTGCTCATTTGGATTTACCGCATTCGCTTGGCGATCTGAAGATATCGGTGGCTCGAGGGGCCACCACTGACGCCATTAGCGGGATCTGTAAGTTCGTCCAGGAGTTTCACACTAAGGTTCGGGGCACGACCCATTTGCTTGTCCCGATCCTTCACTCAGGCAATCACCAACAATTCCTATTGCGCTTGTACCAAGGCAATCAGGCAGCGAAGAACTTGGAGGCAGCGTCGCTTGCGGCCGCAAAAGCGGGAAACTGGAGCGCCTCGAACCGCACGGACATCCCCGACTGGATCTTGGAAAGGCGCGAACCAATGGGCCTCTTCTAGCTGACCCACTCACCCCCTCCCCCCCCTGATTGCCCTTACCCCCAACAATCGCTACATACGCGCCAACCCGTATTTGCAGGAGAATCCCCCATGGCCAGCTATCAGTATGTCTATCACATGGAAGGCGTCTCCAAGACCTATCCGGGCGGCAAGAAGTGCTTTGAAAATATCCATCTGAACTTCCTTCCGGGCGTCAAGATCGGTGTCGTCGGCATCAACGGCTCGGGCAAATCGACCTTGCTGAAAATCATGGCCGGCATGGACACCGATTTCAAAGGCGAGGCTTGGGCGGCCAAGGGGGCCAAGGTTGGCTATCTCGCGCAAGAGCCGCATCTGGACCCGACGCTTGACGTCAAGGGCAATGTGATGCTGGGCGTGGCCAAGCAGACCGCGATCCTGGAGCGCTATAACGAGCTGGCGATGAACTATTCCGACGAGACCGCCGACGAGATGGCGGCCCTACAGGACGAGATCGACGCGCAGAACCTGTGGGAGCTGGACGCTTCGGTCGGGGTCGCCATGGACGCGCTGCGCTGCCCGCCCGATGATGCCGATGTCGAAAGCCTATCCGGCGGCGAGCGGCGCCGCGTCGCGCTGTGCAAGCTGCTGCTTGAAGCGCCCGATATGCTGCTGCTGGACGAGCCGACCAACCACCTTGACGCCGAATCCATCGCCTGGCTGCAAAAGCACCTGATCGCCTACAAGGGCACCATCCTGATCGTCACCCATGACCGGTATTTCCTGGATGATATCACCTCCTGGATCCTGGAACTCGACCGCGGCCGCGGCATTCCTTACGAAGGCAACTATTCCGCCTGGCTGGAACAAAAGGCCAAACGGATGAGCCAGGAAGCGCGCGAGGACAAGTCCAAGCAGAAGGCGCTGGAGAAAGAACTGGAATGGATCCGCTCGGGCGCCAAGGCCCGCCAATCCAAGGGCAAGGCACGTCTGTCGCGCTATAACGAGATGGCTGGCCAGACGGTGCTGGAACGCGCATCCTCGGCGCAGATCATCATCCCGAACGGCGAGCGTCTGGGCAACAAGGTGATCGAGGTCACCGGCCTGAAAAAGCATATGGGCGACAAGCTGCTGATCGAAAACCTGACCTTTACCGTGCCGCCGGGCGCCATCGTTGGCGTCATCGGCCCGAACGGCGCGGGCAAATCCACCCTGTTCCGCATGCTGACGGGCGGCGAGCAGCCGGATGAGGGCACGATCGAGCTCGGCAAGACCGTGCAGATGGCCTATGTCGACCAATCCCGCGATGCGCTGGACCCGAACAAGAACGTCTGGGAGGAAATCTCGGGCGGATCCGAAGTGATTCAGCTGGGCGATATGCAGATGAACAGCCGGGTCTATACCGGCGCTTTCAACTTCAAGGGCACGGATCAGCAGAAAAAGGTCGGCCTGTTGTCGGGCGGCGAGCGCAACCGGGTCCATATGGCCAAACTGCTGCGCTCGGGCGGCAACGTCCTGCTGCTGGACGAGCCGACCAACGATCTGGACGTCGAAACCCTGCAGGCGCTGGAATCCGCCATCGAAGATTTCGCCGGCTGCGCCATCATCATCAGCCACGACCGTTTCTTTCTGGACCGGCTTTGCACCCATATGCTGGCCTTCGAGGGCGACGCCCATGTCGAATGGTTCGAGGGCAACTTCGAGGCCTATGAGGCGGACAAGGTGCGCAGACTGGGACCGGATTCGATCATGCCGAAGCGGGCGAAGTATAAGCGGTTTAGTCGGTGATGGCCGCTGAAGTTATTCGATCTTCTGCACCCCTTGTTAAGGGGAGTTTTAGGGCAGTTAGGGAAGATGGCGAAAAAGACTACGAGTTGAAGGATGGAAACCGCGTTTTTGGGAGCATTGTTCAGCTGGATGACGGTCTATCCGTTCGATGCACTATAGGTGGTGCTAGATACATTTTCGCGACTAATTCCGCAAAAGAAGCAGTTGATGCGTTGGCGTGCTATGTTTTCTTGCCAAAGGTTATTAGCGATGCATCGAAGACTCTAGCCGACCTCAGAACATATGGAATTAGAAAGTGGTCTCTTGAATCGCTCATGAACAGTGGCCTAGACATGGACCTCCTTTGCGAGCAGTTAATTCGAAACAACACCAAGAATCTAACAGTTTTGCAGTCCAGGTTTGAAGAAGCGTCAGTCACATTGTTGGGCAGCGGCAAATAGTGCCAGTGTTGGAAGACCATTGGGAACCACGCAGGGCTAATTACTTTAGGAGCTACCAACATTGACTCTTGGCGCTCTGTCTCTCACCCCTTTCCGCCGATGTTCTGCTTAAGGGCACCTCGAAAAATTGCTCTGACCCTGCGTTGGCGGTATGATGCCATGGACGGTCGTTTGCTTGGGGTTTGACGATGGCACAGATGGGTTTCTTTGATCTTTCAGATCGCTATGCGAGCCTTGATGCCAAGAAGGA
>CAIYZT010000364.1 GCA_903930735.1 uncultured Paracoccaceae bacterium
ATCATCGTATAGCCCCAGACGATGATGCAAATCTCGGCCACCAGCAGCACGGCGCGCAGGATATGGGCGGGCAGGCGGGATGAGGTAACTGAAGCGCGAAAGCCTTCGGGGCGGCGCGCGGCCCACAGGATGACAAAGGCCGAGAACACCCAGTAGCGGATCGTGACCACCATCAGCGTGTTGTAAGTCTCTGCCAGATAACGCGAAAATCCGTCCTGCATCGCGAACAGCGCGACGGTGAAGATCATCTGCCAAATGCCGCGCCGCACATTGCTCATGGTCTATTTCCCGCCGTCATATGCCGTTTCTTGCCATGCCCGGGCAGTCGCCGCACTTCGAAACCGGCGGATTGCAGGGCGCGGCGCACATGGCCTGCGGCGGTATAGGTGGCGAAACTGCCGCCCGGCGCGGTGTGCTGGGCTACCTCGGTCATCAATGCGTCTGACCAAAGCTCGGGGTTCTTGGCGGGCGAAAAGCCGTCGAGGAACCAGGCATCGGCGCGGCCTTGCCAGAGGGGCAGGGTTTGGCGCGCATCGCCCATCAAAACGGTAACTTTCAACGGCCCAAGATCGAACTGGGAGTTGCCGCAGGCCCAAGCCGCCAGAAACGGACCGGCAACCGCGCGCACTACCGGGAAATGGTCCAGCGCCTTGGCGATTTCATCGACGGTCAGGGGGAAAGCTTCGAAACTGGTATAGTGGACCGGGCCCAGAGCCTCCTGCGCCGCGATCAGCGTGGCCAGCATGTTCAGCCCGGTGCCAAAGCCCAGTTCGGCGATCTGAAAGCCGGGCCGCAGCCGGGCCGGCAGATCATTGCCGGCAAGGAAAACATGCCGCGTCTCCGCCAGACCGTCGTTCAGGCTGAAATAAGGATCGTCAAAGCGCGTGGAGACCGGGATCACCCCGTCCCGCCAGCTGATCCCGCCCTGTTCCATCGCCGTCATTCACGCTAGTCCTTGATCGGTCGGGACCATGGGGAAGGCGCAGAGGATTGGCAAGCCAGCATTGCATCAAGGCAGAGGTCACCGTGCGCGGTGGCGGCATCTTTGGCCTGTCGGCGGCCTATGCCTTGGCGCGGCGGGGGGCCCGGGTCCGGCTTATTGAAACGGCGCATCTGGGGGCGGGCGCATCGGGCGGGATGGTCGGCGCGCTGGCACCCCATGTCCCCGAGGTTTGGAACGACAAGAAGGCGTTTCAATTGCGCTCGCTGCTTATGGCGCAGGATTGGTGGGATCAGGTCGCGGCGTCGAGCGGGTTTTCCACGGGATATGGCAGGACCGGGAGGCTGCAGGCCTTGCCGGATGCCGTGGCTGTGGGAATGGCGCAGGACCGGATTGAAACGGCAAAGGTTCTGTGGGAGGGCCGGGCCGAGTGGCGGATCATCCCCGCAACCGGCGCGCCCTGGCAGCCGGTCAGCCCGACCGGTCTTTTGGTGCACGATACGCTGTCGGCCCGGATCTATCCGCGTCTGGCGCTGCCGGCTTTGGCAGAGGCGATCCGTTCGCTAGGGGGCGAGATTGTGATCGGTCAGGCCGAGGATGAGGGCGCAGTTTTGTGGGCCAACGGGCTTGCGGGTTTGTTGGCGCTGAACCAGGCCAGCGGGCTTGGCGTGGCGGGGGCGGTCAAGGGGCAGGCGGCGCTGCTGCGGGCAGAAGCCGAGCGCATGCCGCAGATCTATGCCGATGGCCTGCATATCGTGCCGCATGAGGGCGGTCTGGTGGCCATCGGCTCCACGTCCGAGCTGCACTGGGACGATGCGCTTTCCACCGACCAGCGTCTTGAATTGCTGATCAAGCGCGCCCGCGCGTGCCTGCCTGCCTTGCAGGATGCTCCGGTGATCGAGCGTTGGGCCGCCCTGCGCCCCCGCGCCGCCAGCCGCGCGCCGATTATAGGCCTCTGGCCGGGGCGTGCGGGGCATTTCATCCTGAACGGCGGGTTCAAGATCGGCTTTGGCATGGCGCCGCTGCTAGCCGAGCGGATCGCCGATCTGATCCTGACCGGCGAGGCCGATCTGCCCGCGTCCTTCAGCCCGCAAACTGCTTTGGACAAAGCCAAGCAGCTGTAATAAGATATAAAATCTCACCATCCATCCCTGACAGGCACCCTAGAGCGGATTGCCTTCAATCTGATTCAGATTGAAAGCAATCCAAGACCAGCACAGGCCGGGAATATTGCGGTTGCGCTCAATCGGGTGAACCGGGTTGAGCGCAACACGCTCTAGTGTCTGCCAAATCACCACCTAACTGCAATCCGCCCGTGGCCCCAAAGGCCGCGAGCAGCGCCCGATCCGCCCCTGGCGGGCGCTGCTCTCTGACGGTTTGTGCTGAATCAGTATTGAGGAAACCGCCCTTCCGTAAACGGGGCCATGCCTCCACTGGAGGCCCGACTATTCCCGCTCAATCTGAGGAAGGGGCTGCGCGAAACACGGGGTCCGAAGTAGGTCCACAGACCTCACCTGACGCGCCTAAACGTGGGTGTTGAAGAACTTTCCCGCCGGGGACAGCGTAAAGATCTCGCAGCCCTTTTCCGTCACACCCACCGAATGCTCAAACTGCGCCGACAGGGACTTGTCGCGGGTCACCGCAGTCCAGTCATCGCCCAGAACCTTGGTCTCGGGGCGGCCCAAGTTGACCATCGGCTCGATGGTAAAGAACATGCCCTCTTCCAAAACTTCGCCCGCACCCGACCTGCCATAGTGCAGGACATTGGGCGGCGCGTGAAACACCCGCCCAAGCCCGTGCCCACAAAAATCGCGCACCACGGACATGCGGTTCGCCTCGACACAGGACTGAATGGCAAAGCCGATATCGCCAAAGGTATTGCCCGGCTTGACCGCCGCGATGCCGCGCATCAGCGCTTCATGCGTCACCTCGATCAGGCGCTCGGCCTTGCGATTAGCCGTGCCGGCCACATACATCCGACTGGTATCGCCAAACCAGCCCTCGACAATCACCGTCACGTCGACATTCAGGATATCGCCGTCCATCAGCACCTTGGAGCCCGGAATTCCGTGACAAACCACATGATTCACCGAGATGCACGAGGCGTGCTGATAGCCCTTGTAGCCGATGGTGGCCGAGGTAACGCCGCGCGCCTCCGTCTGCTCGCGAATGAAATCGTCAATCGCGGCCGTGGTCACCCCCGGTTCGACCAGCGCACAGACCTGATCCAGAATCTCGGCCGCGACCCGCCCGGCAGCGGCCATGCCGACAAA
>CAIYZT010000365.1 GCA_903930735.1 uncultured Paracoccaceae bacterium
AGATACATGACGCTGGAAACCATGGCGCCTTTGAGTGATGATCCAATGATCAGCCTGCCCGTCGTGGCACCCTGATCAAGCAGGCCCGCGCCCGAAATGGCGGAGATCTTCATGGCCAGCTACACCACGCCGTGGGACACGGTCCGCAGCCGCCCCCTTTGAGCATTCATTTGCGACAATGAACGAACGCAGGCCAAAACTTGTGCTTACGTGCCGGTCTGAGTTTTGAAAGCCGAATTCACCGGCTTGCCATTTGCTCATGTCCATCTGGTAAGTGGCGCTCCATTCCACTTTGCCGTGGGCAGTACATTCGATTTGGGCGCGGATGCCCCGGACTGTCACATCAAACCCAATGACCGACACAAGATCGGCCTTGGCATGGGCAAGCGGCGCTGGTCTCTCTGCCTCCGTGTCACCAAAGCCTGCCTCATACTGGATCACGACCAGACCGCATGGCTTGCCTTCACTCGGTCTGATCGCAGGGCGCTGGCCTGCCACGACGGCGAAGTCATCATAGGCCACGCCGTCCACTGTCACCGTGACAGACAGTGCGTCGAGCATCGGTATGATAGGCAGCGCCACCCATGCGGCACGGGGCCAAGCATCGAGCGTCACGCGGATGGTCTGTGTCAGCAGGGCAAGCTGGCCATAGTCTTCGGCCTCTCCCGCTGCCGCCTTTGCGTGGCGCGTGGCTTCGGTGATCTGGCCTGCATCCGTCACCCGCACATGATCAGCCAAGGCGGTGGCGTCGAATGGCAAGGCCGTGGGTGTGGTCAACCGCTCAATGATCATGGCGGGCCTCGGCTTCGGCTGTTGCCCAAGCGGCAAACTTCTCGGCAATGCGACGTTCGGTTGCATCTCCATCGGCTCTTGGGGGGCGATTGAACGGCAGGTCATAGCCCGCAATTCCTTCGCGCTTCACCTGCACCCCGATCACGGCAAGAGGCTGAAAGCCCTTCGCAGCGTGGTATTGATCCCACTCGGTTGCATAGTCGCTGCCAGTTTCGACAAACTTGGAAAAGTGCGGCGCGGGACGGCTAGAAGCATCGCTCGATTGTTCGCGCTCTTTTTGGATAGATTTTGGATATATACGGGAAGCCGCATATTTGCGGTGTTTTTGCTGCATATCTGCGGCCCTTTCCTCATTTGAAAGCTGCATATTTGCGGCCCTTTCTGGCTCGCTTATTTGCGGTGTTTTCGCGTCGTGTTGGGCGCGCTCTGCCGCTTTTAACTGGATGACTTTTGCGGTCATAAGGAAGGTCACAGTGGCCTTGCTGCCACGTCCACGGGCTTCCCCTCTGCGCAGCCAACCGCGCGCTTCTAGGGCACGAAAAGCCCGCTGGACGGTATCAACCGACTTGCCGCCCATCAGGCGCATCAACAACTCGTTGCGTGGGAAACAGTCGCCCGTGATGTGATCTGCGCAACGCCGTGCCAAGACAGAGGCCAGAACCTTAGCGGTCGGGTTCAGCTCTGCGTCTTCTTCGACACCATCAAGCCATTGCCAGCGGTTGCGGTTGAAGTCGCCAAGCGGCGCGCGGGATGGCTGCGCAGTGGCGCGCATGGGGGTTAAGTTAGCCACGGCGACCGCCGCGCTGTTTTAAGACGCAACAGATGGCTTTTCGGTAGGACTTTCTGGGTTTTTCCCTTTTGTTTTTAATGAGTGCCGTCAACCCATTTGGACAAATCAAGGTGTTGGTTTCACAGAAAAAAGCCACAACCCTACGGGCTGCCACTTATCCTATTAAAGTATTGATTTTACAAAGATTTTCTGAAAACCTAAATCTCTGCCTAAGCATTGCCTAGCGTTCGCGAAGGTGCAGCTTGGCACGTCTAAGGCTTGGAAACGATCACGCATTCGTGAGCGGCTGGCTTGCTGTTGGCGTCGGCTGCGCTGCATACTGCGGCGATGTATTGGTCGAACGGAGTGGTATGAGAGACGATTTCAAAAAAGCCGAAGAAACGAAGCTTGCACGACAAAGCGGATACATCTGCTCTAACCCTTCGTGTCGCAGGACAACGGTCGGCCGAGACGGCGATGGCGGAAGCGCAAGTATCGGAGTTGCCGCACACATTACTGCGGCATCGTTATGCGGCCTCGCCGGGCTCGGCTGCATCCTGATCAACAGCAAGGGGGATATCGCCATCAAAATCCAGCCCAATGTCTTTTGATGTTTTGGCACCAAGAGATTTAAGGGTCCCGATCTGCGATAGAACGTTGCCCGGACCACGCGAAAGTTGGCCAATTGCGCCTTCATATGCCGCATGCGCCTGCCCTAGGCCCTTGCCAACCTTTTCCATATTAATAACGAAACCAGCCATTTTGTCATAAAGCAGCCCAGCCCGTTTCGCAATCAATTCTGCGTTGCTATTTCGCCGCTCCACCGCCCAGACATGCGAAACCGTCCGCAAGGCCATCATCAGAGTTGTTGGCGTGGCAATGGTAATGTGCCGCTCAAGCGCATATTCCGTAATGCTGCCATCCTCCCGCAGCGCCTCGGACAACGCCCCTTCAATGGGCACAAACATTATTACATAATCGACTGTCGAGCCCTCAGCGGTCTGGTATCCCTTCGCCGACAGTGCGTTGATGTGAGAGCGCAGCGAAACGACATGGCGCTTGCGCGCCTGAGAAGAAAGAGCCGGGTCTGGCGTATTTACGGCTTCCGTATAAGCAACCAGAGAAACTTTCGAGTCAATCACAAGGGTTTTGTTGCCAGGAATCCTGACCACTACGTCTGGCCTGAGGCGTTCCCCATCAGCACTCGTCCGATGTGCCTGGGTCTCGTATTCTTCACCCTCGCGCAGGCCAGACCGTTCCAAGATACTTTCAAGAATCATTTCCCCCCAAGCTCCTTGCTGCTGGCGATCACCTTTGAGTGCGCGGGTCAGTGCTATTGCTTCGGTCGATATTTCCTCGGACCGCTTGCTCAGTTGGTTAATCTCCACTTTCAGGCGTTCTCGATCCTTCACTGTTTCCTGATGCACTTCACGCAACTCTTTCTCGAAATGTCCGACATGTTCTTTCAATGGGGTTAATGTCGCTTCAAGTTTTTCGATGTTTGTTTTGCTGAACGCTTCCCCCTGAGATTTCAATGCATCTTCCGCAAGCTGCTTGAATTTCGCCTGCATCTCCTCCCGCACTGATTTCAGGAGTGCAATTTTTTCATCTGCTGCATTCCGGTCCGCTTCAATTTGGGTTTCCAGTCTGGAAATAGCGGCCTTTAAAACCTGATGACCGAGTTGCTCTTGTTCCACGCGACCGCGAAGCCTGGTAATCTCTTCTTTGTCGAGTTTTATTTCCGCGTTCCGGCTCTCAACTGCCTCCAGATCACCCCTTCCCTTGGCCTCCAGTCCTGAAACTGCAGCCTTCAAAGTTTGCTGCTCTTTCTGGTCGCTGTCGATCCGTAGGCGCAGCTTTGAAAGGTCGCCGTTCAGACGATCAATTTCCGCCTTACGTTCCTCCGCCAAACCCTCCGAGCGATCCGCCCGGGAAAATGCGGACCGAAGGTCACTCTCCAACTCAACGCTTCTTTTGATTAATTTTTCGATCTCACCCCTCAATCCCGTTTCGTCCGAAGCCGGGCGGCGAAATAGCGCAAACAGAGCGATAAGTCCGACAAAACCTACTACAATGAGTGTAACAAGCGGAACATCGAGATATTGCATGTCTTTTCAAACCTAACGTTCGAGGGTCGCGTATCCACGAACACTACCTGTCACATCCCAGAAGATGGTAGGGTTGTTTTCTGAACAACACTGGCTTCATCTTGTGCCAGTCCTTCATGGCCTGCAAGGGAGTTTTGCTGCCCAAAGCTGACTGAGGCAGTTGCTGGTTGTAGAGCAGGGCTTTACTGACCTCTGGCCCATTCTTGGGACCTCGGAAGGCAGCGCAAAGGCTCCGCTCAATCCGTCGATTGCCCCGGCTTGCGGACCAGCAGACCCCTTTGGTCCAGCAACGCCTTGAACCAATCCAGACCCCGTTCCAGCGCCTGCCGCTCTAGTCTGGCCAACTCTGGGCCGGAATGCAGCGACTGGTCCAGGATGATCCTGGCCGGATCAAAGGGCGGGCGCAGGAAGGCAAAGCTGCCGGTCCCCAAAACCACCCCCTCCAACGGAGCGCGGCCCGGCCGGATCGGCGCGCTATAGGCCCAGACGTTTTCAAAGCAGAACCGGCGTAGCCCGGCGGTCAACAGGGCCTGCGTCAGCCGCTCGATCGGCAGAAAACCCTCGCCCATCGGCACCCCGGCCACCTGCAGCCTGCCACCTGAATCTTCCGGCGAGACCATAACATGATCCTTTACATGGACCGATTCCACGAACGGCAGCACCGCCGCCAGCGCTGCCTCGGGATCCTCAAGCACCATCTGCGCGTTGCCGTAATCGTACAGGATCCGCAGGCGCGGGTGGTCCACCGCGCGCAGGATCTGGGCCAGTTCCGGCCCGGTGAAATCCTCGTGGTTCTCCAAAACCAGCGTCACGCCCGCCGCAGCAGCTTCGGGCATGACCGCCGCCAGATCGGCGACGGTCTGGGCCATCATCTGCGCGGGCGTGCCGCCGTGGCGGGTATAGGTGCGCAAATGGCTGGCCCCGGCGCGCGCTGCGACGCGCAAAAGCCGCGCCAGATGGGCGGGATCGGTGCCGGAAGTATCCAGTTCAAGCCGCATATCCCGGTCCTGGCACCAGAGCGAAAGCTGGTCGATCCGCCAATCCTCGGTGCCGCCGAGATGGCGGAAATTGGTGTCGTTCAGGGACAGGTTTATGCCAGAGAACCCAAGGTCACGGGCCAGCTCGCCGAAGGCTATCGCACCAAAACCGGGGATATGGGCGAAGTGGTGCCAGAGGCTAAAGGAATGAATCGACAGGTCAATTTTCATCTCAGGCTCTCGATCAGATCGGCTTCGGCCTCGGCGGCGCTTGCATAGCGGGCGCGGACCTCGGCGGTTTCGGCGCTTTGCATCCGCGCGCAACAATAGCCCGCCATACGCCAGGCGTAGGCCGGCTCCAGCAGGGGGTAGCGGGCGGTCAGATCGGCATCCTCCATCAGCGTCAGGAACCGGGCACGGTCGGATGCGGCCAAGAGTGGATGCAGGTTCAGGATCTGAAAGGCGGGCGACAAAAAAGTGTAAACATCCTCGGCTGGATCGCCCGCCGCCGGGCATTGCCAATCAATCAGCCGCAGCCCCGGCCCCGCGCCGATCATATTCGCGGCCCCGATGTCGGTATGGCAAAGCTGGCGCTGTTGGCACCATCCGCGCGTAGGGGCGGGCGCAAGAGGGGGCCGAAGGCCTAGCAGGCGGCGGGTCAGGGGGGCGTCTTGGCAGCGGGCGAAGAGCGCCTCGCCTTCGGCAAGGATCGCCGCAGGCTCAACCGGCACGGCGCGAAATCCATGGGCCGCCGCCCCCGTCTTGCGGCGCAAGAGCGCAGCCACGGAGTCGGTGTCACCGGCCCAGGCGCGGCCCTCGACGTAGGCATAGATCAGCACCCGGTCCGCGGGCCAATAGCCGACCGGGTCGGGCGCGACCTGAAGGCCCTGCAGGCGTGTTAGGGCAAGCGCCTCAGCATCGGGCAGGTTGGGAAAGAGGGTGCCTGGCATGACCGCGCGGTAATGTTTCAGCACCAAAGGGCCTTGATCTGTGACCAGCCGCAGGACGTCGTTCCAATAGCCCCCGGCCAGCCTTTCGATGCCGGTGACCCGCAGATCGGGGCGGCGCGCGGCCAGAAAGGTGCGGGCCTCCGCCGCCTCCCAAACGCCGCTCACCGGGCGAAACTGCGCAGGCGGGCGAGCAGGCTATCGTCGATCTCGACACCCTCAAGGGCCGCCTTTGCCCGGTTTTGCACGCGCCGGGCATTGGGCAATCGCGCGCCGTCTTGGGCCAGAATGCTGGCGCAGAGCGCCGCGATTTGGGGCGCGAAGAGGCCGCCCGAAAACGGCGTCGGCTCGATGGCGATAAAGAATTGCCCATTGCCGACCATCCGCCCGTCATCCTCGACAAAGGAGCCCATTTGCGGGCCGAGAAAGGCCCCGGCCACCGCCGCGCAGAGCACTTCGGTCATCAGACCCAGCCCAAAACCCTTATAGCCGCCCGAAGGGGCCATCGACCCGGCCAGCCCCGCCGCCGCATCCCTGGTCGGCTGGCCGCCGCTGTCCAGCGCCCAGCCGAGCGGGATCGCATGACCTGCCTCGGCCGCCCGCGCCACCGCAGTCCAAGCCACCGCAGAAGCCGATTGGTCGATCACAAAGGCCACACCGCCCAGCCCGTCCGGCGCGGCAAAGGATATCGGATTGGTGCCGATCAGGGGCGCTTTGCCGCCAAAGGGCGCGATGGCGGGCACCGAATTGGTAAAGCCCAGCGCCACCAGCCCGGATTTGGCCAGCGTTTCGGTGTGAAATCCCAAGGTGGCGGCGTTATAACTGTGATGCACCGCAATGGCCGCGATGCCGGACGCTTTGGCCGCCGGGATCAGCCTGGCAAAGCCCGCCTCGATGGCTGGATGGGCAAAACCGCCTTTGGCATCAACGCGGTAGGCGACGGATGACAGGCGCTGCACCTTTGGCCGCGCCTTGCCATCGACCTTGCCCGATCGTAGATGATCGCAATAGAACTGAAGCCAGTAAAAGCCGTGCCCCTCAAGGCCCGACATTTCGGTATCGACGATGGCTTCGGTGAAATACCCGGCCTTGGAGGGCAAAAGCCCGGCCCCGACCAGCGCCCCATGCACCAGACGCCGCGCTTCGGTTTCGGATAGTCGCGCCATGTTGCCCCCCCTTGGCCTGCCCCTGCGCCTACTGCTGCGTCAGCCGCATTTGGAATGGCCGCAATCGCCGCAGGTCATGCAGCCTTCGACCATGCGCAGATCATAGCCGCCGCATGAGGGACAGGCCTTGCCGCGCGGGGCGTCGCCCACGGCAATCGCCTCGGCGCGCGGGTCGGATTTCAGACCCATGCCCTCGCCTTCGATAAATCCGATGGCGATCAGATGCCGTTCGATCACCCCGCCAATCGCGGCCAGAATCGAGGGGATATACTTGCCCTCCATCCAAGCCCCACCGCGCGGATCAAAGACCGCTTTCAGCTCTTCGACGACGAAAGAGATATCGCCGCCGCGCCGGAAAACCGCCGAAATCATCCGCGTCAGAGCCACGGTCCAAGCGAAATGCTCCATATTCTTGGAGTTTATGAACACCTCAAAGGGCCGCCGATGCCCGGCAATCACGATATCATTGATGGTGATGTATAGCGCGTGTTCTGAGCCCGGCCATTTGACCTTGTAGGTCGATCCTTCCAGCGCCGCGGGCCGGTCGAGCGGTTCGGACAGGTAGATGACCTCGCCGCCCAGCGCCTGCGGAGGGGCCTGCGCGGGCGTCGCCTCGGAGGCCTCGGAAACGGTCAGCACCGATCCGGTGACGGCATTGGGCCGGTAGGTGGTGCAGCCTTTGCAGCCCTGATCCCAAGCCGCCATATAGACCTGCGCGAAATCGTCAAAACTGATGTCTTCTGGGCAGTTGATGGTCTTGGAGATGCTGGAATCCACCCATTTCTGCGCGGCGGCCTGCATCTTGACATGATCCAGCGGCGGCAGGGTCTGGGCGTTCACAAAGTAATCGGGCAAGGGCGCATCGCCGTTCAACTCGCGCCAGAGGCGAACCGCGTAGTCCACAACCTCTTCTTCGCTGCGGCTGCCATCCTTTTGCAGCACCTTGCGCGTATAGGCATAGGCAAACACTGGCTCGATCCCGGACGAGACATTGCCCGCATAAAGACTGATCGTGCCGGTCGGCGCGATGGAGGTTAGCAGGGCGTTGCGGATCCCGTGGGCGGCGATGGCTTCGCGCACGTCGGCGTCCATCGACAACATATTGCCCGAGGCGAGAAAGCCCTTGGCGTCGAACAGCGGAAAGGCGCCTTTTTCGCTGGCCAGATCCACCGAGGCCAGATAGGCGGCGCGGGCGATCGCATGCATCCAGTCTTCGGTCTGCTTTGCCGCCGCGTCGCTACCATAGCGCAGGCCCAGCATCAGCAGGGCATCGGCAAGCCCGGTGACGCCAAGGCCGATGCGCCGCTTGGCCCGTGCCTCGGCTTCTTGCTGCGGCAGGGGGAACCGGCTGGCATCCACGACATTATCCATCATCCGCACCGCCGTGCGCACCAGATCATTGAGGGCGGCCTCGTCCATGCGGGCCTGATCGGTAAAGGCAGATGAGACCAGCGTGGCCAGATTGATCGAGCCAAGCAGGCAGGCGCCATAGGGCGGCAGGGGCTGCTCGCCGCAGGGATTGGTGGCGGCGATCGTCTCGGCATAGTTCAGATTATTGGCCGCGTTGATACGATCGATAAAGATCACCCCGGGCTCGGCAAAATCAAAGGTATTGCGCATGATGGTGTTCCACAGATCGCGCGCTTGCACGGTGCGGTAGACGCGGCCGCCAAAGACCAGATCCCATGGCCCATCCGCCTTGACCGCCGCCATGAAAGGATCGGTGACCAGCACAGAAAGGTTGAACATCCGCAGCCGGGCCGGGTCGCGCTTGGCGGCGATGAAGGCCTCGATATCGGGGTGATCGCAGCGCATCGTCGCCATCATCGCGCCGCGTCGTGAGCCGGCCGACATGATGGTGCGGCACATCGAATCCCATACATCCATAAAGGACAGGGGCCCCGAGGCATCGGCGGCCACGCCCTTGACCTCGGCACCGCGCGGGCGGATCGTGCTGAAATCATAGCCGATACCGCCGCCCTGCTGCATGGTCAGCGCGGCCTCTTTCAACCCGTCGAAAATGCCGCCCATGTTGTCGGGCACGGTGCCCATGACAAAGCAGTTAAAGAGCGTCACCGTGCGCCCGGTGCCCGCGCCCGCGGTGATGCGGCCCGCTGGCAGATATTTGAACCCCTCCAGCGCCTTGTAAAATATCGGCTCCCAATGGGCGGGATCGGCCTCCACCTCGGCCAAAGCGCGCGCTACGCGCCGCCAGGTATCCTCGACCGAGGCGTCAATCGCCGTGCCGTCCTGCGCCTTCAGGCGGTATTTCATGTCCCAGATCTGCTCGGCGATGGGGGTGGAAAACTGGGACATGGGCGCGGCCTCGGGCTATTGGGGAAGGATCACGATAGGCCCGCACGGCGTGCAAGGCAACATCGTCCTTGCACGCACACCACAAAAAGCGAGATCAACTGTCGCGCCTACCAGTTATTGGGATTACCCGGCAGAATCGTGCCGGTGCCCTCGTCGCCGGTCGCCCCGACCCAGGTGACCTGATCGCCCGCAATCTTGAGGCCAAAGCAAGTAGCCGGATCAGTGCCATAGGCAAAGCACATCTTGTCGGCATCAACCGTCCAGGTGCCGGTGTAATCCTTGCCCTTGATCACGCCATCGGCGGCATAAAACTCGGTATAGGCGCCCGAGGTGGTCATCGATCCTTGCACTGTATTGCCGCTGATCGCGGCCATGATGGAATCCGAGGTGGCCATATCCGCCGCAGCGGCGGGCATGGCAAGGAGAAAGGCAATGGAGGCAAAGCGTAGAGTGCGCATGTTGGATCCTTTGGTTGGGTTTATTGGAATCATCACCTGCATGCACAACTTCACAGACATTGCAATCTTGGCGGCCCCCCGCAATTGTAATTCCCCCTCCCCGCCCTATGATACGATCAACAGAAGGACCGAAGGCGTGAGCAACACCACCAATATCCTGAAACTCTGTGTCGGCGCGGAATCGGTCGGGGATTTGCTGCAATGGCACGAGGCCCATCTGGGCCTTTGGGCCAAGGGCACGACCGAGCACGTGACACGGATGTGGCCCAAACGGCAAGACGAAGTGCTGGACGGCGGCTCGCTTTATTGGGTGATCAAGGGGGTGATCCTTGCGCGCCAACGGATCCTGGCGCTGGAGCCCCGGCGCGGCGCCGACGGGATCGAGCGTTGCGCGCTGGTGATGTCCGCCGAAGTGATCCGCACCGAGCCCGCCCCCCGCCGCCCCTTTCAAGGCTGGCGCTACCTTGCCCCCGCCGACAGTCCCCGCGATCTGGCCAAGTCCCGAGCAAGCGACGACACCTTGCCTGCCGCATTGGAGCGCGCTTTGGCCGATATCGGGCTGCGCTAGGCCTGCGGAAACAGCTGATCGCAGGGCGGGCTTAACCGATAGGCAATCACCCCTACCCGGCTATGCGAGGCTCCGTTGCGTTTAGCCGAACCACCACCAAACGATCCGCCCGGTCATCCAAAGCGAGCACGTAACAGCCCCCGTTGCCCGTCTTGCGCAACCTTTCGACCGCTACTGCAGGATCAAAATCGGCGAAACCGCTCCCCCTTGGGCAGGACACCCGGTTTGGCAGGTGCCCCAGCGTCTGCCACAGCATTATCCATCCGCAATCCGCCCGGGGCCTACAAAGGCCACCGCGCTGTGAGCGGGGCCGTGCCTCCACTGGAGGCCCGTCTGGTCCCGCTCAGACGAACAACCTAAGTTTTGCACGCAACTATGTCGTCGCCCGACCCGGACCCGATCAGCCAAACATCGCCGCGCCAATCCCCAGCTTCGCCGACAATTCCACCATCAGCGCCCGCTGCTGCACATCCCATTCCGCCGCGCGCGCCGCATAAAGCGTGGCCTGGCTTTGGTGGATCAGCCCATCCGACAGGATCTTCAAATGGTTCGCCCGCAGCGTCTCGCCCGTCGTCGTAATATCTGCCACAGCCTCGGCTGTCCCGGTCCGCACCGTGCCCTCCGTCGCGCCCTGACTGTCCACCAACTGATAATCCGCAATCCCCTGCGCGGTCAGAAACTCGCGCACCAGCCGGTGATATTTGGTCGCAATCCGCAAACGATGCCCATGCCCCGCCCGAAACGCCGCCGCCGCCGCATCCAGATCTTCCAGCGTCTCAACATCGATCCAGACCGCGGGCACCGCGATGATCAGATCGGCCCGGCCAAAGCCCAAAAGCGCCAGCTCCTGCACCTGCGCACGCCAATCCGCCAGCTTTTCGCGCACCAGATCCGAGCCGGTAACCCCCAGATGGATCCGCCCGGCCGCCAACTCGCGCGGGATCTCGCCCGCCGAAAGCAAGACCAGCGCCGCCCCCGAAACCCCCTCAACCGCCCCCGCATATTCGCGCAAATCGCCGCTTTGCCGCATGGCGACCCCGCGCGCGCCAAACCAGTCAAAAGTCTGCTCCATCAGCCGGCCCTTGGACGGAACCCCGATTTTCAGCATCAAAGCCCCCCCCGCAGCGCCGCCGACAGATGCGGACGGATGATCCCGCCCACCGCCGGGATCGACCGCCCCGCTCCCAGCACCGCCGTCAGCGCATCATAGCGCCCGCCGCTGGCAACCGCCGGCAACCCCGCCGCGCCCTCAAAGCTGAAGACAAAACCGTCGTAATATTCCATCGAACTGCGACCATGGCTGGCCACAAAGGCCAAAGCGCCGGTATCCACACCCCGCGATTGCAGCGCCTCCAGCCGCCGCTCAAAGCGGTCAACCGCTGTCTCGATCGCGGGCATCATCCCCGTGATGCCGCGCAGATGAGCTAGCGCGGCCTGCGACGGCGCCTCCAGCGCCAAAAGATCATAAAGCAGCGCTGCCTCGGGCGCAGGCAGGTTCGGCGCCTCCGCATCCTCGATCAAGGCCTGCGCCCGCGCCGCGATTTCCTCCGCGCTGCGCAGCCCGGTAAAGACCCCAGCCGCCGCGATCAAGGCCGCAGGCGCATCGCTCCCGAGCCGCCTCAGCAGCGCCGCCCGTGCAGGCGCAACCGGCGCGCGCCCGGCAAACCGGTCCAACAAAGCGCGAAACCGCTTTGGCCGCCAGATATGACGCAATAGCGCCGCGCGCCGCCGCTCGGTGGTATTCAAAGCCCGCACTGCGGCCAAAAGTATCCCGATATCGCCCGTCACGGCGCGCAGGCCAAGCCCCTGCAAACATTGCGCAAACAGCGCGAAAACCTCTGCATCGGCCTTCTGCGGCTGCGCGCGG
>CAIYZT010000366.1 GCA_903930735.1 uncultured Paracoccaceae bacterium
GTCCAGGCCGTTCGCCATATTCCCCGTCATCGCGCAGGGCGGCAGCGACAGCAGGACCGAGACATACCAGGGCCGGAATTTCGCCGCCATGAACCCCGGCACACCCCGCGCGGTCATGGCGGCGGACATGGCCTGCCATTCGGCCTCGGGCAGAATTTCGGGCAGGGTCGGTCCATCGGTATTGACCAAGAGCGAGGGGTCGCGCGCCAGGTGAGATTTCAACTGCTCGATTTCAGTCGGCCCCGCTTCGACCAGCAGCAGATCGGCGCTCGTCAGGTAGGGTAAAACTGCGGGCACCAGGACGTCAAACCTTGGGTCGTCCAGATGCAGGGTACCAACGAGGATCAGCTCTTCAGGCCCTTTGACGGCGCGCCAGAAATTGCCAACGGCGTACTGCTCGGCATCCGCCGCCGCGCGCAGAGGGGCCAGTTGGCCGGGACTGAGGGCGACGATCAGGTCTTTGCCGCTGCATTGTGCATGGGCGGCGAAGGGGGCAATGAGGGCCAGCGTCAGGATGGCAAGGGCGCGCATGAAAATCCTCTGACCTTGGTTTGCCCGCAAAGTGTCACAAGGGGTCAGGCGGGCCAAGCCGAAAACCAGCGCGCCTTTGATCGGTGTCAGAGCGCGTTCAAAAAGGCCACGGTGCGTTGCAAGCACCTCTGGGCCGCCGCTGCGTCGTAATCGGCCAGCAGCGGATCCAGAAAGTAATGGCCTTCGCCGTCATAGCGGCGCAGATCAAGCGCCACATCGCCCGCCTGTGCCGCCCAATCGGCGAATAGTCTTCATCATCAAAGAGATCTGGCCGGGCTATATGGGCCGAGACGCGGAGCCCGCGCCGGCGCGGCTGCATCCAGTTGACCGTCCCGGCAAAGAGCAGCACCGCGGCCATTTTGGGGCGGATCTCCCAGAACAGATCAATCATCGAGGCGCCAAAGGAGACGCCGACAAAAACGGCGGTCTCGGGCACGCCTTCGACCGCGGCCAAGGCGCGCTGGGTCAGAGTGTCCGAGGTGAATTCTTTGCGCAGGGCGAAACCCGCGTCGTAGTCATCAGCAAAGCGCCCCCCAAACAGGTCCGGCAAGATCACCCGGTGGTCATGCTTTTCAAACTCCGCCGCGATCTGACGCTCCGCCGGGCGCAAGCCAAGGATCGAATGAAACAATACGACATCGGCCATAGGCGTGGACCCTCCTTGCAATCGTTCGCCCTTTGTTCAAGTATTTAATCGCGGCGAAGACCTGTCAGTTGTCCGCCCTGCGAGGAACCGCGCGCAAAGCCAACACCCACCCCGCAAAGCCCATTTCCCCGGCAATAGGCGCAATTTTCGCGGGTCCGGGTGTTGACTCACGCCCCCCCAGCGCCTAAGTGAGCCTCGTTAGCACTCGAGCCACTTGAGTGCTAATCCCAATCAACCTGGAAACTCAAAGGAGTAATCCCAGATGGCATTCTCACCGCTTCATGACCGAGTACTCGTGCGCCGCATCGAAGGCGACGATAAAACCAAGGGCGGGCTGATCATTCCCGATTCCGCCAAAGAAAAGCCCGCCGAGGGCATGGTCGTTTCGGCCGGTCCGGGCGCACGCAAGGACAGCGGCGAGCTGATCGCGCCTTCCGTCAAGGCTGGAGACAAGATCCTGTTCGGCAAATGGTCGGGCACCGAAGTTAAACTGGACGGCGAAGATCTGCTGATCATGAAAGAAAGCGATATCCTCGGGATCATCTCCTGAGCCAAGCCGAGGGGCGCGCAATAGGCCGCCCAACGCTTTGGAACGCTTTACTTTTCAACATCTTAGATAGGAGTCTGCACTATGGGTGCGAAAGACGTACGTTTTGAATCCGATGCCCGCGACCGCATGCTGCGCGGCGTGAACATCCTGGCTGACGCGGTCAAAGTGACCTTGGGCCCCAAGGGCCGCAACGTGGTCATCGACAAAAGCTTTGGCTCGCCGCGCATCACAAAAGACGGTGTGACGGTTGCCAAGGAAATCGAACTGGCGGACAAGTTCGAAAACATGGGCGCGCAGATGGTCAAGGAAGTTGCTTCCCGGACCAATGACGAAGCTGGCGACGGCACCACCACCGCCACCGTTCTGGCCCAAGCCATCATCAAAGAAGGCATGAAGTCGGTTGCA
>CAIYZT010000367.1 GCA_903930735.1 uncultured Paracoccaceae bacterium
AAACCCATCTGTGCCATCGTCAAACCCCAAGCAAACGACCGTCCATGGCATCATACCGCCAACGCAGGGTCAGAGCAATTTTTCGAGGTGCCCTACAAACAAATGTCATCGCGTCTGATGTCCAGACAGTGACACACCTGGTCAAGAATGGAAATCCTTTGTCAGGCGGGGAACACTAGCAGGCGACCATGTCCAGGCCCAACAGTTTGCTGATACTTTGCGCATCTTGGTGCCGGGTTTGACGGTGTCGATGCACCTGCAATCGATTCCCCTGTCGTCGGTGGATGAGCACGCCAAGATTCGCAAAGCGATGCGTCACCTCGGCATCCCGGTGGCGGGGTGAACACCGCGCCTCAGGCCTCTTGCGTTCTGTATGAAGTGGCTTTATACGCCGCCTACTTTCACAGGTAGGGCTTGGGCCATGCGGGGAGAAATCCCGTTTGGTCCGCCGGTTGGGGGAAACCCTGAAGACGGCCCTGCCGAGGATCAAACCGGAAAAGGATAAGGCATGGCTCTTCCCGAGTTCAACATGCGTCAGTTGCTTGAAGCTGGCGTTCACTATGGCCACCAGACGGCCCGCTGGAACCCCCGCATGGGCGAGTTCATCTACGGCGACCGCAACGGCATTCACATTCTTGACCTGACGCAGACCGTGCCCATGCTGGACGCGGCGCTGAAGGTTGTGCGCGATACCGTCGCCAAGGGTGGCCGGATCCTGTTTGTCGGCACCAAGCGTCAGGCGCAAAAGCCGGTTTCGGATGCGGCGGAAAAATGCGCGCAATTCTACATGAACCACCGCTGGCTGGGTGGCACGCTGACCAACTGGAAAACCATTTCCCAGTCGATCCAGCGGCTCAAGCAGATCGACGAGCTCTTGGCTTCGGGCGCCGAAGGCATGACCAAGAAAGAGCGTCTGGGCATGGAACGCGATCAGGGCAAGCTTCAGGCCAGCCTTGGCGGTATCCGCGAGATGGGCGGCACCCCCGACCTGTTGTTCGTGATCGACGTGGGCAAAGAGGGTCTGGCGATCCTCGAAGCGCAAAAGCTGGGCATCCCGGTCGTTGGTATTGTGGACACCAACAACTCGCCCAAAGGCGTGGACTATATCATTCCGGGCAATGACGACGCTGCCCGTGCGATCGCGCTGTACTGCGATCTGATCGCCCGCGCGGCGCTGGACGGCATGTCGGCGCAAATGGGCGCGGCGGGTGTTGACCTTGGCGCGCTGGACGAAGCCCCGGCTGAAGAAGCCGTCGAAGCTTAATCCGCGTTTGACGCAAAAGTGTAACCCGCCGGCGATAAATGTCGGCGGGCCCACCTAAATCTTGAGGGATATGACCATGAACATCACCGCTGCGATGGTGAAAGAGCTGCGCGATTCCACCGGCGCAGGCATGATGGACGCGAAAAAAGCCTTGACCGAGGTTGATGGCGACATGGAAGCGGCGGTCGATTGGCTGCGCACCAAGGGTCTGGCCAAGGCTGCCAAAAAGGCAGACCGCGTGGCCGCCGAGGGTCTGGTTGGCGTCGCGGTTTCGGGCGGCCGCGGGGTTGCGGTCGAGGTGAACTCGGAAACCGATTTCGTCGCCAAGAATTCCGACTTTCAAGGTCTTGTGCGCGGTCTGACCACGGCCGCCCTGAACGCCGCGAATGTCGAAGCTTTGCGCGACATGGATATCGGCGGAAAAACCGGCTCCGGCGCGGTTCTGGAAGCGATTGCGCTGATCGGCGAGAATATCACCCTGCGCCGGATGGCTTCGGTTGAGGGCGACACGGTTGCCTCCTACATCCATACCGCAGCGGGCGACGGCCTTGGCCGGATCGGTGTTTTGGTGGCCGTCAAGGGCTCCGATAACGGCATTGCAAAGCAGATAGCGATGCATGTAGCAGCGACCTCGCCTCTGGCCTTGTCCGAAGCCGATCTGGACCCGGTCGTGGTCGAGCGCGAGCTTGCAGTGCAAACCGCCAAAGCCATGGAAGAGAACGCGGCCTCGACCAAGCCAAAGCCCGACGCGGTGATCCAGAACAACATCATCCCGGGCCGTATGAAAAAATACCTAAGCGAAGTCACGCTGCTGAACCAGCAGTTCGTGATCAATCCGGATATCACCGTTGGCCAAGCGGCCAAGGATGCCGGCGTTGAAGTGGTCGCGTTCGTGCGCCTCGCCGTTGGCGAAGGCATCGAAAAAGTGGCCGGCGATTTCGCGGCTGAAGTCGCGAGCATGGTCAACGGCTGATTTCAGCCTGAAGGATAGAGAAGGGGCCTCGCCGCAAGGTGGGGCCCTTTTTCGTTTAGAGCGTGTTGCGTTCAATCGGGTTCACCCGATTAAACGCAACCGAAATATTCCCAGCCTGCCTTTGGTACTGAGGTCGCAGGGGCGCGCATAGCCGCCAAGGGGCCTTTTCACGCGCTTTTCACAGCATGGGTGGGCGGGACATGGATGAACAGACGGATCCATATATTACATAATATTGATTATGCGATTAATCACAAACGCAGACCACGCCCGGCTGCTTGGCCTCAGGCCGTCCCTTTTGAGGATAAATGGGAGGAAATTGGTGCACCCAGCACGATTCGAACGTGCGACCTTTGCCTTCGGAGGACTAAGTCACCGCCTATGTTCACCGTCCATTCGCCCTTTTCCCCTTGTTTCGTTCACCATTCACATCCCCAAAAAGACTGCAAGCTGTGCGACCGCACAGTTTCAGCCCCGCCGCTCCATCGCCTCGACCGCGCTTTTCTGGTGATCTGGGTGGTGGTGCCAGTAAACTGTCTCAAGCGTTGGCGCGCTGACTCCGAAGTAGCTCACGGCATCGGCCATCCTCGCCCCGCGCTGCATCGCCCAAGGAACCTCCCGCGAGGCACGGGCGATATCGGGCGGTGCCTGAACCATGCCCAAGCCGACCGCGTTGGAAAGCGCGTCGGCGGTGATCAGGGGGAAGTCGCTGCGGCTGTGCTGGCCAAAGGCCATCCGCACCGACTCGAGGCGGCTGGCAGGCCGTTCGCCCGCCGCGCGCTGAATGGTCATCAGCATGTCCGAAAGCGACATGGTGGCGAATTCGCGCCCGATGGTGGGCGTGTGGCTCCGCACCATCCGCGCGGTCAGGCCATCGACCATCTTGGCGCGCAGACCCTCACCGCCGTCCCAGCTGCGCCCAACCGAAAGCGTGGGCTCATGGGTGCGCCCGCCTTGGTCGTCGCGGTCGGCCACCATGTTCAGAATGGATTCGCGCGCCAGGGCAAGAACCTGCGGATCAGCCGCAGGCGTGTCGCTGCCCAGCGCCGTGATGTATTCCCCGACCGCCCGCTCGAGCTCCTCGGCCTTGAGCTGCTTCCGCTTGCCCAGATCGGCAATCAGCAAAAGCCCGGGCGCGATTTCGGCCATGCGAACAGCTGTCATTTTCGGGTCTTGCGCCACGATATCGGCGAATTCGGGCGGCAGCTTGTGCTCCGTCGCGGTCATACGAAGGCGCGCAAGCAGCCGCGCCGAAGGCTGGTGGGTGTTGTCAAGCATTGCTCGTCTCCATCTTTGATTTGGGCGGTTCGGCCACCCATCCGTTCTCTTGCGCAAGGCGCAGCAAGGCCGAAGGCGCGCCGCTGTGGGCGCTGTAGTCGTGCTTGGCAGGGCTTTCCCCCTGCCCCGATTCCTCGATCTGATCGGCAAAGCCCAGCGCCACCGATTCCTTGGCATCGAGCCAAAGCTCTTGCGCCAGCCAAGTCTTGACCCTTGAAAGAGGCTGTCCGCTGCTGGTCGCATAGACCTCCGCATCCGTCCTTCCGACCTTCTCGAGCAGCTCCGCCGCCTTGCGATGGGCTTCGGAGTCGCCAACCGTCATGGTCCAAGGTAGGTGCAGCATTATGTAAGCCGCGCGGTGCATGACAATCTTGGTGGCACCGCAGATCAGCAGCGAAGCCGAGCTGGCAGCAACGCCACGAACGATGCAGCGCGCCCGCCCGTGCGCCTCAATCTCCGCGAGGATCGCAGTGGTCTTGTCGCGGTTTGGTGCCGCTCCTTTGATAGCGTAATGTGCAGCAAAGGAGATGAACTATGGGCACAGTTAGGACGGATGAATTTCGCAAGGATGCGGTGCGGATCGCGCTGACCAGCGGGCTTTCACGCAAAC
>CAIYZT010000368.1 GCA_903930735.1 uncultured Paracoccaceae bacterium
GCTGCAATCGCTGGGCCGGCTTTGGGTCGCCGGGCATGATTTCGCGGTTGCGAACCTGTTTGAAGAGCGCGGCCTGACCCCGGCGGATTTGTCGGCGTCGCCTGCGAAGTCACGGGCGCGGTTTATCGACAATACCCTGCCCTATGTCCGCTTGCCGCAGGATGTGGCCGCAGAGCTGGCCCGGGATATCGCGAAATCGATGGCCGTTCCGGGCGCGCAGGCGCTCGCCGTGGCTCCGCAAACCGTGCGAACCGCTTCCGCGCCAAACCCGCACCCCACCGCCGCGCCCCTAAGGGAGCCGGGCACATCGGACGTCCTTTCGGGGCATTTCGGGTTGATGCGCCAGTTCCTTGGCACGCAAAGCATCATCATGGAGGCTACTTTTGGCGGCGAACCGGCTCCGCAGTCCGCGCAGGGCTTGCCGCTCCTGCACCGCATCATCGCCTTGGACGATACCGCGCTGCAGGCCGAAACCGACTTTGATCCGGCCAGCGATCCCTTCATCGCCCATCATGTGTTCTACACCCCCTTCGTATCGGACGCCGATCACGGCCTGACCGCCCTGCCCGTTCTGCCACTCGCCGTTTCTCTGGAACTGGTGGCCGAGGCGACGGCGGCACTGCTGGGCGCGGCTCCAACCCGGCTGGAGCAGGTTCGGGCCCGCGATTGGGTCAGTTTCGACGATGGCGCGGCCTGTTTGACGATCACGGCCACGCGGCTGTCAGATACCGGTGCCGCCGTACATATCCTGCGCGGCGAGCGGGTCTTGTTTGAGGCGCAGGGTTGGACCGATGTCATCGCCTCCGCGCCGGGACTTGCGCCGCTGGCCAACCCGCGCGCGCCGACCTGGTCGGATGATCAGCTTTATACCACGGGCATGTTCCACGGCCCGCTGTTCCACGGCATTGCCAGCCTGCAAGCCTGGGACGAGGGCGGCTTGGACGCCACCCTGGCCAATACGCCGTTGCACGAATTCATGGCGCAGCCGGGGCCGGAAACCGGTCTGCTGCTGAACCCGGTTCTGCTGGACATGATCGGCCATGTGACCGCGTTTTGGATCGCCCAAGGCCTCGGGACCGATTTCAGTTCCTTCCCCTCGTCGATCGAGCGGATTGATCTGATTGCAGCCCGCACCGAGCAAACCGGCGGCGGGCGCCTGTCGGGCCGCATCGGGTTTCAAGATGCCGAAGGCCGCCCCGCAGCGGCAAGCGAGGCGCGGTTCTTGCAAGGTGATTACGAAGGGCGCGGTCCGGATGGGGCGCTGCTGTTTCAGGTTACCGGCTGGCGCGATCGCTTTTTCCGCGTCCCACACGCCTTTTACGAGGCCCGCTATCGCCCCCGCGATGCCTGGTATGGCGCCCCTCTGGCCGGGTTTGACGCCTCTGCCGTGGTCTGGCAAGTGCCGGCCTTTCCGTCCGGATTTCTGGATGATGCAGGCGGCATCTGGCAGCGCGTTCTGGCCGCGACGGTCCTTAGCCGGGCCGAACGCGCCCGCTTTGCCGCGATGGCCGGGCCGGTAAAACGGCGCCGCGATTGGCTGATGGGGCGCATTGCCGCAAAAGAGGCGGTGCGCGCTTGGGTTCTGCACCACAGCGGCGTGGCCTTGTTGCCTGCCGATATCGAAATCGCAGCGGAGGCCGAAGGGCGGCCCTTTGCGACGATTTTGGGGCGCCCGGATTTGACCGCGCCGATGATCTCGATCGCCCATTCCTCGGGTGCTGCGGTTGCGGCGGCGGCGGCGGGGCCGGTCGGGGCGGATTTTGAATATCTGACCTCGGTCGATGCAGCTCTTTTGGCCGAGGGCGGCTTTTCGGTCGAAGAGCGGGCCAGCATGGGCACCAGCGCCGAGGCTTTGCTATCGGGCTGGTGCGCCAAAGAAGCCGCCGCAAAATCGGCGGGAACCGGGCTGACCGGACGGCCAAAATCCTTTGTCCTGACCCAAGCGCCAAGCGGTCCGCGCGTGCGCAGACCGGACGGTTCCGAAGTATCGGTGCAGGTCATGGCACAGGGCGGCGCGGTCGTGGCGCTGGCCCTGGGCTAGAGCGGATTGCCTTTAATCTAATCCAGATTGAAGGCAATCCAAGACCAGCACAGGCCGGGAATATTGCGGTTGCGCTCGATCGGTTGAACCCGATTGAGCGCAACACGGTCTAGATATCATGTCTCGACAGGAAGTTGCTTGGAATCCTCGAGATTGGGGTTTTGCCTTTGAGTCCGAAGTGGGGGCGGTGGTGGTTGTAGTGCTTCAGGAAGGGTTCGAGGGCATCGCGGCGTTGGTCTGACTGGGCGTAGGGCTTCGCTAGGCCCATTCGCGCAGGGATGTCTGAACGAACCGCTCGGCTTTGCCGCTGGTCCTGGGGGGGTGTAGGGCTTGGTGCGCTTGTGCTTGATTGCCAGCATTCTCACTGCCTTGGCATAGCGATGGGACCGGAAGCTTACCCTATTGTCGACGGGGCGGCAAAAAGTGATGGCCTGAGCTTTGGTTGTGTGGAATTTCAGGTTTGCGGAGGGGTATGATGCCATTTTGTTCTGTGCATCTTCTGGAGAAGGGTGAGCGAGGCCCGGTTTATGCCTGGACTGCCGCACATCTGCGGATGTTCAGGCCGAGGGCGCGCAGATTGACCGTGTATCGCATGGCTGGCATGCCCCGAACCCGCAAATGCGCAAGGTTCATCTGATGCTTCA
>CAIYZT010000369.1 GCA_903930735.1 uncultured Paracoccaceae bacterium
CTTTTTGGGCGGACGATTGGGCGGGCGGCGCTTGGGGATTTTGGGCATGGGCCGGATTGGGCAGGCGGTGGCCCGCCGCGCGCGGGCCTTTGGGATGCAGGTGCATTACCACAATCGCCGGCGCCTGCGCCCCGAGGTCGAGGCAGAGCTGGAGGCCAGCTATTGGGACAGTCTGGATCAGATGGTGGCGCGGATGGATATTCTGTCGGTCAACTGCCCGCATACGCCTTCGACTTATCATTTGCTGAACGCGCGGCGGCTCAAACTGCTCAAACCCAGCGCGGTGATCGTGAATACCTCGCGCGGTGAGGTGATCGACGAGGGGGCACTGGCGCGGGGGCTGAAGGCGGGCCAGATCGCCGGGGCGGGCCTGGATGTCTATGAAAATGCTCAGGAAACCGCAGCGCTGCTGAAGGGGCTGCCAAATGTGGTGCTGCTGCCGCAGATGGGTTCGGCCACGCTGGAGGGCCGGATCGAGATGGGCGAAAAGGTGATCATCAACATCAAGACCTTTGCCGATGGGCACCGCCCGCCCGATCAAGTTGTGCCGGGGATGCTGTGAATGCGGCCTGGGGCCGGGACGATTTCCGCGCAGGTATGGGAAATCACGCGGAGCCTTTCCCGCCCCGGTAATCCGGCTGCCCGCAAGGACGTGGTGGCCCGCGCGGTTGCCCTTGGCATCCATGACAAGACAGCCTCAACGCAGTTTGGAGCTTGGAAGTGGCATGAGCACCCCGAACTGAATGGGGTCCGGCGCCCGCGGACCGATGGCCAGGAACCTGTCGCCCTTGTCACCCCTAAGCCAGCACCGCTAGAGCATGATGGACTTACGCGGAACCATATCCCGAGTTTCTGAGGTGATTTCCACATTCCTTCGGGCTGAATTGGTCGAGAAGGGAACCGATCTTGCGCCAGACGGCTTCTTTGCTGCGCTCGGCGGCCTTGCGCAGGAGATGTTTGAGCTTGGCGAACACCTGTTCGATGGGTGAGGAGAGTGAAGAAAACAGTCCTGTGGACTGTTTTTAGCGACGCAAGGGTCGGGCGAGTAGGCAGGGATGAAGAACAGTCTCGCGCCCGCCGTCTTGATGGGATTTCGATGGCGGGGGCTTTGTGGCTGCCGAAGTTGTCCAAGATCACAATGTCGCCAGGACGCAGGTTTGGGACCAGGACCTCCTCGAAATAGGTGCGGAAGATGCTGCCATTGATCGGTCCGTAGATGACCCAAGGGGCGGTGATCGCGTCATGGCGCAAGGCCGCGATGAAGGTCATGGCATTCCAGTGGCCAAACGGGGCTTTGCCGATCAACCTCTTGCCGCGCGCGGCCCAGCCCCGCAGCGGGGTCATACCCTCCGTGCCAACAAGAGTGAGACATTCGACAGTCTGAAGTTTACACTCGAGGGTGCAGGAGAACGATCTGATGGTAATGCCCGAACGTCTGCCCACGCCCTTGCCTGCCGCGCTGGAGGGTGTTGCTTTGCCAGCGCCCGCTGCCCGGGTTGTGGCGGCGCCCAAAGTGGTTTCGGCCGAATTCACGGACGCGCC
>CAIYZT010000370.1 GCA_903930735.1 uncultured Paracoccaceae bacterium
CCCACCCGGGCCGCGTTGCCCCCACTCAAATTACTCCCGAGGAGTCTGCCCATGTCGCATGATGGACCGCACGCCAAGCTGATCTATATGGCCAATCAGATCGCGAAATTCATGGAATCCAAGCCGCATGCTGTCGGGCTTGCCGAATTGTCTGCGCATATCAATGATTTCTGGGAGCCCCGGATGCGGCGGCATCTGTTTGAAGTGCTGGACGCTGGCGGCGCGGGTCTGCGTCCGCTGGTGATTGATGCCTCTGGCAAGATCCGGCGGCCGTCAGAGGCGGCTTAAGGCGACAAAGGCCCCCAGATAGCCGCCCGCGCGCAGGATATGGCCGGGTATGCGGGTGCCCTTTTCAAAGGGTTGAACCGGCGTTTGGAACTCCGCTTCGAAGTGATCTTCGGTGAATGTCAGACGGATCGTTTGAAATCTGAACAACTGTTTGGATTGTGCATATTGCGCCTTGTAGACCGCCTGTTCGGCGACGAAATGGGCTAGGGCGGCGATCCCATCGGAGGCAAGTTCACCTTCGCAGAGGATCGTCGGCCAAAGACCGGACTCCAAGGCCACCTCGCGTTCGGCATCTAGGCAAAATCCCTGAAAACCATCTTTTTTGCAACAACTGCGAGGCAGAGCCTGACGCAATGGGAGATCGAGCCCACTGATCCTGCGGGCCAGACCGGCGCGCGATCTTGGCCGGGATGTTGGAGCGCGAGGCGCGCGGCCGTGCGGCCGGTAGAAAACTGGGCGAGACGGGCGGGTACCGCACCCGGCAAAGCCTCTCCGGCAGCGAGGGGGTGCAGGCGCTTAGGGTCGGCTTGCCCCATGCTGACACCCGGTGGCAGGATGGCGCGCAGGGCGGCGGCGAAGGCAGCCGCGTCAGGCATCCTGGCCCTCGTGACGCTGGCGCATGGCGAGGCGGCGCGAAATGGTATCGACGCGCGCATCGGCGTTAACGGGCGCCTCCGTGGGGGCTGCGGCTTTGGGTCGGCCGTCCAGATGCCGGGCGAGCGCAGAAAGCACCGGAAAGCGGAAGATGTCGGTGATGGAAAGCTTTGAGGTGCCAAGGGCCGCGCGGATTTCGCAGTGAACCTGCACGGCCAAGAGGCTCTGCCTGCCGAGAGCAAAGAAATTGTCGCGCCCGCCGACCTTGGGCACGCCCAAAACCCGCTGCCAGATGGCTGCTATCAGCGATTCAACATCTCTTTGCGGCGCGACAAAGCTCTCCGCCTGTGGCTGGATCATCGCGGGATTTGGCAGGACCTTGCGGTCAATCTTGCGGTTGGGGGTCAGGGCGAACTGGTCCATCGTCACGAAATGTGGCGGCATCATATGGTCGGGAAAAACCGCGCCAAGCGCCGTTCGCAGAGCGGTTTCACCGGCGTTTCCAATTAGATAGGCCACGAGCCGCATATCGCTGGGGCTGTCTTCGCGGGCCATGACAACGGCTTGTGTAACGCCGGGCTGGCGTTCCAGGACGGCCGCGATCTCGCTCAGTTCGATCCTTTAGCCGCGCAGTTTCAACTGATGATCGGTGCGGCCGATGTAGTTGATCTTGCATTCGTCCGCCAGCGCACCAGATAGACAGTCTGATACATCCGCGCGCCCCAAGGGCAGGCGCGCTTGGCCGTCATAAACGGGTCCGGGCGGAACCTTTCCGCCGTCAGATCGGTGCGCCGCCAATAGCTGCGCGTCACGCCGTCGCCGCCGATCCACAATTCACCGGGGATACCTGGGGGCACCGGAGCTTGATCGGCGTCCAGCACATAGAATTGCTGATTGGCGAGCGGCGCGCTGATGTTCTGAATGGCCTCCGACGCGCCAACCTCGGCAGCCGAAGACCAAATCGTGGTTTCGGTCGGGCCGTACATGTTCATGATCCGCGCCGGGGTTGCCGCGCGCAGATCGTTGGCCAAGGTGCCCGGCAAAGCCTCGCCTCCGAGGATCAGGTTTTTCACGCCGGCCAGCGCCAGCTGCGCATCATCATTCATCGCCAGCACCCGCGCCATTGTGGGCGTTCATTGCAAATGGGTGACGCGGTGCCTCTTGATCTGGGCGGCGAAGGAATAGTCATTTTCCGCCGGTGCCCCACCGGAATTGCACAGGCGCAGGACCTCGGCCAAAGGCTCCAGCCCGGCCAGAACCTGCGGCGTGGTGATGCCATAATTGATCAGACAGGCAACCTCGCCCACGCCGATCCGTTTGAGCTGTTCGACGCGCGCCACGGCATCAACGGTGGTGCCAAAGAGGCGCGAATCGTTGAAATAGCGGTCAAAGGCGAAGTCGAGGATCGCCTCCATCTCCTCGGGCGCGAGGCCGGCGATGTCGCTATCCATCGGATTGGTCATGCCTTGCGGCTTTTTGAATGCCGGAAAGGCCCAAGCATATTGCTTGATCAGCTCGGCCGCCGAGCGCAGATATTCGCGCGTCGGTCCACGCGCCACGTCGCGGGCGGTTTCGCGGTCCTCCGCCAGATAGGTATGCAGCATCAGCGTAACGGTGAAATTCGCCGGGTCGTGGCCGGCGTTGCGCAGCGCCTGATGGTCGATCGCGAACTTGCCCGCCACTTCGTCGACCGTTTGGCCCAAGAGATGGGTCAGCACATTGGCACCGTTCTGCCCGGCATCGCGCCAGGTTTCGGGATTGCCTGCCGTGGTGATCCAGACCTTCAATTCAGGCGAAATCGGCCGGGGCTGGCTGCGCACGGCAAGCTTGCCGCCCGCTGCGGTCGGAAATTCTACCGCCTCGCCGCGCCACAGACGCCTCACCTGATCGGTGGTATCGAACAGGGCTTTGCGGTTGTTCGGGGGCGTGTTTTCCGGGCGCAAAATGAAATCATCCGGGTGCCAGCCCAAGGCGAGGGCAACGCCAGTGCGCCCGCCGGTCAGATTGTCAACCACGGCCCATTCCTCGGCGATACGGACCGGATGGTGCAGGGGCGCGACGCAGGAACCTGCAGCGCCGGCGCAAAACGAGTCAGCTCGTTGTCGTCAAAAACATATTCCTTGGCCGCCAAGACCAAATTGCCCTTGGACACTTTCCAAATTCGATCGGCAGGCGGGCGGATCAGCGCCACTGCACCGCTGCGCTGCGGCAAGTCATATACCGCAATCGCGCTGCGGAACGCCGCCTCAATACCCGCATTATGGAACTGCGCCGGGACTTGATCCGCGGGCTTTGGATTGCGTTTCTGAAGCTCCCATTCCCAGCGGGCACGGCCCCAATCCAGCAGATAGCCGGGGCCACGACGTCGGAACGAATCCATCTTTATCAATGCCGTATCGCGCATCATCAGGGCGGGGCGAATAGGCAAAGGCGTGTCGAGCAGCACCAGAACCGAGACCTTGTCACCCGCCGCCTCCAGCTGATGGGCTATCTCCCAAGCCGTGAAGCCGCCACCAGAAAAGCCGCCCAGCAGCTAGGGACCCTGCGGTTGGGCCTGCTTCAACTCTGCAATGCAATCCGCCGAACCCTCGGGAATGCTGCTGTGCGGCGGTTCGGTGCCTAGAAGGCCGCACGCTTGGAAGCCGTAGAACGGCCGACCGGTGCCCAAAAGCTCCGCCAGATGCCGCAGGTTCAGCACATTGCCAAACATACCCGCAACGAGAAAGAACGGCGCCTTTGGCCCGCCCTCCCCCTCGTGCATCGGCACCAGATGGGTAAAGCGGCGCTTGGGCTTTGCGGGGGCGGCGAGGGTCACATCGCCCTCGGTCAAACCAATCTCATCCGCGATCAGCCGGGCGCAGGTGGCAATCGTCGGCGCCTCGAACAGGATCGAGATTGGAAACTCCACCCGGTAGGCTTTTTTGACCATGGCAAAAAAGCGTACCGCGATCAGGCTATGCCCGCCAAGGTC
>CAIYZT010000371.1 GCA_903930735.1 uncultured Paracoccaceae bacterium
AGCAGATCAACCGGCAGCGGACCGAGACCCTGCCTGCCCTGCAAGCGTTGCTGATCACCGTGCTTCTGGCCGAGGCCCAGCCGCCCGCAGATGCCGGTCCCTCGGGCAGGATGTTGCTGGGCCGCATCGACAAATTGCTGTCGATGGGGGCGCTGGATCAGGCCATGGCCATGATGCAGTCCGCCGGAGATCGCCGCGAGCCGGAGTTGTTTCGCCGCCTCTTCGACGTCGCGCTTTTGACCGGCGCCGAGGACCGCGCTTGCCGGCGGATGATGAGCAGCCCGAGCCTGTCGCCCGCACTGTCCGCCAGGATCTTTTGCCTTGCGCGCAGCGGTGATTGGCAAACCGCCGCCGTGACGTTGCAAACCGCGCAAGCCATCGGCCAGATATCGCCCCAGGATGCCGAGTTGATGACCCGTTTTCTGGACCCGGAACTGGCTGAGACATCTGCTCCGCTTCCCATGCCCTCGCCTGTCACGCCGCTGGAACTGCGCATGTTCGAGGCCATTGGTGAGCCGCTCCCGATTGCCAATCTGCCCCTGGCCTTTGCCCATTCCGACCTCAACGAAAACACCGGCTGGAAGTCCCGGCTTGAGGCGGCCGAACGGCTCTCGCGCGCCGGAGTGATCAGCCCGAACCTGCTTTTGGGCTTTTACACCCAGCAAAAACCGGCCGCTTCGGGAGGGGTTTGGGAAAGGGTCAAGGCCTTTCAGACCTTCGAAGACGCTCTGGCCAGCGGCGCGGCCGAAAAGATTGCGCCGGCGCTGCAGGCCGTGATGACGGCGATGCAAGCCGCCGGGTTAGAGGTGGTCTTTGCCGAACTTTTTGCTCAGCGTCTGGCCGCCGTGCCGCTGGACGGACCGGGCGCCGATCTAGTGATCCGCCTGCAGCTGCTGTCATCGGGCTATCAATATCTGACCAGAGCCAAGACTTCTGCCGACCCCAAACTGAATTTTGCGCTCGCCCTTGCCGGTGGTCAGGTCAAATTC
Source organism: uncultured Paracoccaceae bacterium (assembly GCA_903930735.1). GTDB lineage: Bacteria > Pseudomonadota > Alphaproteobacteria > Rhodobacterales > Rhodobacteraceae > CAIYZT01. Next base: position 990 of record CAIYZT010000371.1, read on the forward strand.
GCCGCAGCCCCGGACCCCATGGCGGCGGCCATCGCAGCGGCTTGGGACGCGCCGGAAATGCCGCCCGAGATCGAACAAATGCGCAATGAAAAGCGGACCGGCGAGTTGATTCTGGTGGCGGCAGAGCGGATTTTGACCGGGGCCGAGGGGCAGTTTGGGGATGTAACGATCGGGCTCGCCATCCTGCGCGATCTGGGGATGGAAGATGTGCTGCGCCGCACCGCGCTTGAGCTGATCTTGCTGGAGCGGCGGGGGTGAGCCTGCTGTCAGACCGCTGGATTTCCACATTTCTGGAGGCGATGGCGGCCGAACATGGCGCAGCGCGCAACACGCTTTTATCCTATGGCCGCGATCTGACCGATTTTGCGGCTTGGATCGAGGCGCGCAAGGGCAATCTGGAAACCGCCGCGCGCGCCGAGGTCGAATCCTATCTTATCTTTTGCGAGGCGCAGGGCCTGTCCAAGGCGACGCGCGCGCGGCGGCTGTCGTCGATCCGGCAAATGTTCCGCTTTGCGCACGAAGAAGGCTGGCGCAAGGATCACCCGGCGCAGCGCATCCATGGCCCTGGGGCCAGCCGTACCTTGCCCAAAACGATGGGCACCGAGGACGTTTTGCGGCTGATCGAGGCGGCGGGCCAAACGGGCCGCACCCAGCTGGAAATGATCCGCAACCGCGCCCTGATGGAGCTGCTTTATGCCACGGGCCTGCGGGTCAGTGAACTCGTCGGACTGCCGCTCGCCGCCGTTCTGGGCGATCCGCGGATGATTTTGGTGCGCGGCAAGGGGGACAAGGAACGCATGGTGCCGCTGTCGGGGGCAGCACGCACCGCCCTTGCCCCTTGGCTCGTCCATGTGCAGGCCGAGGCATCGCTTGCCCGTAAATCTGGCAAAACGGTCTCGCGCTATTTGTTCCCGTCGACAGGGATCGAGGGGCATCTGTCGCGCCAGCAGTTCCACCTGTTGATCAAATCCTGGGCGCTTGCCGCCGGGCTCGACCCCACGCAAATCACGCCCCATACCCTGCGCCACGCCTTTGCGACCCATCTGCTTGCAGGCGGCGCCGATCTGCGGGTGATCCAGACGCTGCTCGGCCATGCCGATCTGTCCACGACCGAGATCTATACCCATGTCCTTGAAGAGCAGCTGCGCGATCTGGTGCTGAACCATCATCCGCTTGCGGGCAAAGCGCCCTAGGTTTATAGTACTGCTGAGAGGTGTTACGATTGAACCCTCAGAGTTGGAGGCATCATGGGACAGGTTCTTCACGGCAGCGCCACCACGACAGCGGCGGTCCGTCCGTTGCCCGGCAGGTGATTGCGCAGCAATCGCCGAGAGAGGAGCGATACA
>CAIYZT010000372.1 GCA_903930735.1 uncultured Paracoccaceae bacterium
CATGACGGACAGCGACTTTCCTTCAGTCGCGATCCTCAATCTGGCGACGCTTGCCGATCTGGTCGCCCGGATGGGGCGCGATTTGTCGGTGGACCGCTGGCGCGGCAACCTGTGGCTCGAGGGCGCGGCGCCCTGGGCCGAGTTTGACTGGATCGGCCGGGCGGTTTCGATTGGTGGCGCGGTTTTGCGCATCGAGGAGCGGATAACCCGCTGTTCGGCCACCACCGTTGACCCCCAAACCGGCGAGGTCGCAGGCGATACCCTGCAGGCCCTCAGCCGCAATTTTGGCCACCAGGATTTTGGCGTTTATGCCAGGGTTCTGCAGGGTGGGACTATCGCGATTGGCGATGACTGGAGACTGGCATGAGCCTGCAATTCACCCACGCCCCCGAACCCGAACTGGCCGACCGCGAGACCGGGCGGCTGATGTTCGCCGGCCCCGTTGATTTTGTCAAAGGCGTGGTGGCCATGTCGGGCCTGCCGCCCGCTGACCGCCTGGAGGTTTGCTTTGCCGGTCGATCGAACGTTGGTAAATCCAGCCTGATCAATGCCTTGACCAACCGCAAGACGCTCGCCCGTTCGTCGAACACGCCGGGCCGTACCCAGGAAATCAACTACTTTGCCCTGGGCGAGACCCGTTTTCTGGTCGACTTGCCCGGCTACGGCTATGCCGAGGCGCCGGTAGCGGTGGTCGCCAAATGGCAGGCGCTGCTGAAGGAATATCTGCAAGGCCGCCAGACCCTGCGCCGGGCCTTCGTGCTGATCGACACGCGGCACGGCGTCAAAGCGGTGGACGAGGAAATCATGGACCTTTTGGACCGCGCCGCCGTGACTTTTCAGGTGGTGATGACCAAGGCGGACAAGGTGAACTGGGCGACGCGGCACGAAAACTTTGAACAGGTCAAGGGCGCGCTGACCAAACACGCGGCAGCCTATCCGGAAATCATCGTGACCTCGTCCGAAAAGGGCGATGGGATCGAAACCCTGCGGGCGGTGATCGCCACGCTGGTTTAACCAATTGCCGCTTGGCAGGGGGGGGCAAAAGCCCTATTGCGACCCCGTTTAGCCCCGTTTCCTGCCAAGGAGGCCCAGATGAAGCAGCAAACCCTGACCATGTCCGACGCCATCTCTACCGCCAAGATGCTTTCCGAGGCTCTGCCCTATCTGCAGAGGTTCGAAGATGCGGTGGTGGTGGTGAAATTTGGCGGCAATGCCATGGGCGATCAGGCCGCGATGGCCGAATTTGCCCGCGATATCGTGCTGATGCGGCAGGTGGGTGTGAACCCGGTCGTGGTCCACGGCGGCGGGCCGATGATCAACGAGATGCTGACCAAGCTGGGCATCAAGTCCGAATTTGTGCGCGGCAAGCGGGTGACCGACAAGGCCACAGTCGAGGTGGTCGAGATGGTGCTGTCGGGGCTGGTGAACAAGCGGATCGTTCAGGCGATCATGGATGCCGGGGGCCGCGCGGTCGGGATTTCCGGCAAGGATGACGATCTTATGGTCTGCATGGCCGATGATCCCGAACTGGGCTTCGTGGGCCGCCCGATCGAGATGAACGTGCAGGTGCTGCGCGATCTGTATAAGGCCGGGATTATTCCCGTGGTTGCGCCCGTGGCGACCGGCATGGCCGATAACGAGACCTTCAACGTCAACGGCGACACCGCCGCTGGCGCGATTGCCGGGGCGCTGCAGGCCGACCGTTTGCTGCTGCTGACCGACGTGCCGGGAGTCAAGAATGCCGCCGGCGAGGTGATGACCCAGATCACGCCCGAAGAAATCCGGGCCATGATCGCGTCAGGCGTGATTTCCGGCGGGATGATCCCCAAGACCGAGACTGCCCTGATGGCGATTGAGGCGGGCACAAGGGCAGTTACAATCCTAGACGGCCGCATCCCGAATGCTTGCCTTTTGGAACTGTTCACCGACCATGGCGCGGGCAGCCAGATCAGGTCCACCGAGCCGCGCATCAAGCCGCATGTGAAACGTTAGGCCTTCAATGTGGTGAAAATATCCCCGCCGGAGGCTTTTGGCGCAGAGGAAGATTGCCTCCGGCCGGGATATTTTCGTCAAGTTGAAAGCATTGCCTTGATCCGGGTTTCGATGTTTGCTCAAGACTTGCCGGGGAGAACATCGTGAGCAACGAGATCGCAATCAGACTGATGGTTTTCGGCGGCCTCTTTGCCATTTTCGCCGTGCTTGAAACCCTCGCGCCGCGCCGCGCCCGTGTACAGCCGCGCGGTGGGCGGTGGTTTGCCAATCTGTCGATTTCGGCGATCAACTCTGCGGCCCTATGGCTTTTGTCCTATGCCGCGCCTTTTCTGGTGGTTGGGGCGGCTCTGGATGCCTGGGCCAATGGCTGGGGGCTGCTCAATCAGGTGGTCTGGCCTTTGTGGGCCGAGGTTTTGTTGGCCCTCCTGGTGCTGGATCTGGCGATTTGGGCACAGCATCTTGTCACGCACAAGGTGCCGCTGTTCTGGCGGTTTCACCGGATGCACCATGCCGACCGCGATATGGATGTCACGACGGCGGTGCGGTTTCACCCGGTTGAGATTCTGGCCTCGATGGGGGTCAAGATCGCGCTGGTCTATGCTTTGGGGCCGCAAGCAATGGCTGTGATTTTGTTTGAGATTTTGCTGAATGGAACTGCCCTGTTTACCCATGCCAATCTGCGCCTGCCGCGCTGGTTGGAGCGGGGGCTCAGGCTGGTTTTGGTCACGCCGGACATGCACCAGATCCATCACTCGGACCGGCGCGAAGAGCATGACAGCAACTATGGCTTTGCCCTGTCGATCTGGGACCGGATCTTTCGCACCTATCGGGCCGAACCGCTCCCGGATCTGGTTACGGGGCTGCAATGGCAGGATGAACGCCCTGCGAAACTGGGGTGGAGCCTATGGCTGCCCTTTCGCTAAACGCGCTTCAGGCACTGCTGGAGCCGCATTTTCTGGAGATTTTGGGTGGATTTGCCTGTGAGGGCGATGAAGATCTGCCCATGAGCACCCGCACCTTGGTTTTGATCGGGCCAAAGGAGCCGGGCTATTGGGCGCATGTTCAATCCCAGCCGGAATCCAGCGGGCCTGATCCGGTGGACCGCTGGTCGCGGCGGGTGATCGGGGGGCTCGCCTGCGATCTGGGTGCCAAGGCGCTGTTTCCCTTTGGCGGCGCGCCCTATCATCCGTTTTACAAATGGGCTTTGCGCATCGGGCAGGTCTGGGACAGCCCGATCAAGCTGCTTGTTCATGTCCGCCAGGGGCTTTTGGTCAGCTTTCGTGGCGCTTTGGCGCTTAAGGAGGCGTTTGATCTGCCAGAGCCGCCGGCCAAGCCCTGCGAGACCTGCGCAAAGCCTTGCCTGACCGCCTGCCCCGTGGGCGCGCTGACCCCGGGGGGCTATGATCTGAAGGCCTGTCATGACCATCTGGACCTGCCCAACGGGGCGGATTGCATGAATGGCGGCTGCCTTGCGCGACGCGCTTGCCCGGTGTCGGCAACCTATGCAAGGATACCCGAACACTCCGCCTATCACATGCGGCAGTTCCATAGGGCAGGTACAAAAACATGAAACGTCTGATCCTGACGCGGCACGCGAAATCAAGCTGGGACGATCCGATGACCCCCGACCAGGACCGCCCTTTGAACGAGCGCGGCAAGGCAGCCGCGGCGGATCTGGGGCAATGGCTCGCCTCGCGCGGCTATGTGCCGGACAAGGTTTTGTGTTCGGATGCCGTGCGCACCCGGGCGACTTTTTCGGGCATCGCCCCGGCCCTGCCCGGCACACCAGTGTTGGAGTTGAAGCCGGCGCTTTACCATGCGGGGCCCGATGTGATGCTGGCCGTGCTGCAAAATGCCAAGGCTGATTGCGTGATGATCATCGGCCACAATCCCGGCATTGCAGAATTTGCCGAGCGCTTGGTTGCCCATGCGCCCGTTAGCCCAGACTTCGCCCGCTATCCAACCGGGGCGACGCTGGTGGCGGATTTCCTGATCGACAGTTGGGCCGATCTGGCCTGGGGCACCGGCGTGGTTGATGATTTCATCGTGCCGCGCGAAATGGCGGTTTAGTCTAGGCGCGGGGCGAGCGTTATGCGCCTGCCCCGCTGCGCATAGGGTCTAGTGCCCCAAAATCTGGCTCAGGAACAGCTTCGTGCGCTCGGACTGCGGATTGCTGAAGAACTCCTTCGGCTCGTTCTGCTCCACGATCTGGCCCTGATCCATGAAAATCACCCGGTTCGCCACGGCCTGGGCAAAACCCATCTCATGGGTCACGCAGATCATCGTCATGCCTTCTTCGGCAAGCTGGATCATGGTGTCGAGCACCTCTTTGATCATCTCGGGGTCAAGCGCCGAGGTCGGCTCGTCAAACAGCATGATCCGCGGCTTCATGCACAAAGACCGCGCGATGGCGACGCGCTGCTGCTGGCCGCCTGACAACTGGCCAGGATATTTCAATGCCTGCTCGGGGATTTTTACCTTGTGCAAGAAGTACATAGCCGTTTCCTCGGCCTCTTTTTTCGGCACCTTGCGCACCCAGATCGGGGCGAGCGTCAAGTTTTCGAGGATCGTCAAATGCGGGAACAGGTTGAAATGCTGAAACACCATCCCGACCTCTGAGCGCACCTTGTCGATGTTTTTCAGATCCGAGGTCAGCTCGGTACCATCGACGATGATCTGACCCTGCTGATGCTCTTCCAACCGGTTGACGCAGCGGATCAGCGTGGATTTGCCCGATCCCGAGGGGCCGCAGATCACGATTCGCTCGCCGCGCATCACGGTCATGTTGATGTCGCGCAGAACGTGAAAGGTGCCGTACCATTTGTTCATGCTGGAGATCTGGATCGCCACATCTTCGGACGAGACCGTCATTTTTTGTTGAGCTTCTGCCATGATTTGGGTCCCCTTTAGTGGTGATCGGTCGTCAGCTTGCCTTCGAGGTACATCGAGTACCGGGACATGCTGAAACAGACGATGAAGAAAATCGCGCCGACAAACAGATAGGGCTCCCAATAGATGCCCTTCCACGCGGTATCGGCGCGCACGATTTTGGTAACCCCTTGCAGCGGGTCCATCAGGCCGACAAGGGCAACCAGCGTGGTATCCTTGAACAAGCCGATAAAGGACGACACGATGCCCGGGATCGAGATTTTCAGCGCCTGCGGCATGATGATCAGCCGCTGCGCCTGCCAGTAATCCAGACCCAGCGCATCCGCCGCCTCATATTGGCCGCGCGGCAATCCAGCCAGACCGCCCCGGACAACCTCGGCAATATAGGCCGAGGCGAAGATGATCACGACGATGATAACCCGCAGGATCAGATCGAGGTTGGTGCGCGGCGGCAGGAAGTAGAGCAGCAGAAAGTTTGCGCTGAACAGCACCGTGATCAGCGGCACGCCGCGAAAGAACTCGATGAAG
>CAIYZT010000373.1 GCA_903930735.1 uncultured Paracoccaceae bacterium
AGCTGCCCTGCGGCACGATCACTGACGCCCCTCGTTTTGGTTATCGAGGTCAGATGCTGGACTGTGCGCGCCACTTCTTTGCGGTGCCGACGATCCTGCGCCTGCTGGATTTGATGGCCCTGCTGAAAATGAACCGTTTTCACTGGCACGTCGCAAATGACGAGGCATTCCGACTCGAAATCGACACCGCGCCCACCCTTTGGCAGCAAACCGCCTTTCGCGGCGAAGGGTGCCTGCTGCCCGGCCTCTTCGGCGGCGGTATTCGCGCGGGGGGGACTTATAGCAAATCTGATGTCGCGCTGATCCTGAAACGGGCTGCGGAGTTGCAGATTGAGGTGCTGCCCGAAATCGAGATTCCGGCCCATAGTTTTGCGATGATCAAGACACAGCCCGGCCTGCGCGACCCCGGCGACAATGGCGAGGAACGCTCGGTCCAAGGCTATCTCGACAATATTGTCAACCCGGCAATGCCCGCCACTTGGGCCTTGTTAGAGCCGCTTGTGCTGGAAATTGCAGCCATGTTCCCGATGCGCGCGCTTCATTTGGGCTGCGACGAGGCCCCGCATGGTGCCTGGTCCGGCTCGCCTGCGGTAGCAGCCCTCAGGGCGCGCGAAGGGTTGGAGAGCAGCGACGATGTGCAAGGCTGGATGATGGCGCGCCTTGCCGCAAAGCTGGTCGAAAACGGAATCCGCCCAGCAGCTTGGGAAGAGGCCGCCAAGGGCGCCAATGGCGGCATCGGCAACGGCGCGCTCTTGTTTTCATGGACCGGGCAGGGCCCCGGCGTCGAAGCCGCCCGGCGCGGATACGATGTGGTCATGTGCCCCGCTCAAAATGCCTATTTCGATCTCGCCCATACGCCAGACCCGAACGACTGGGGCGCGACCTGGGCCGGAACCGTCAGCCTGGAAAAAACCGTTGACTGGGACCCGATCCCCAAGGGCGCCGAAGATATCGCCGCACGCGTTGCCGGCGTTCAATCCTGCTTTTGGGGCGAAATTGTCACCGAGGACGGCCAGATGGAGCCCCTCGTCGCCCCGAGAATCCTTGGTATCGCCACCAAAGCCTGGGAACCTATGGGCACCACAACCGGCCCGGTCCTGCGCTCTCTCGCCACCCTCTATGCCCCGCTTTTCGCCGCGATGGGCTGGCAGCACCATTCTGGTGCCTGATGTCGCTTTCAGGCAGGCCGGGCACCCCGCCCGCGCTTACGCTTCTCTCACCTGACCCAAATATCCCACGGGGGCCCAGGGGGTGTGAAACCCCCGGCGCTCGCGACCAAAGGTGAGCCAAATGTCAAAAGATCCCCTGCTGCAGCCCTATCAGCTGAAACACCTGACCCTGCGCAACCGGATCATGACCACCAGCCATGAACCCGCCTATCCCGAAGACGGCATGCCAAAGGATCGCTACCGGCTCTACCATCTCGAACGGGCAAAGGCCGGTGTCGCCCTGACCATGACCGCAGGTTCGGCGGCGGTTTCAAAAGACAGCCCCCCCGTTTTCAACAATATCCTCGCCTACAAGGACGAGGTCGTGCCCTGGATGCGCCGCCTCGCCGATGATTGCCACGAGGCGGGCGCGGCTGTGATGATTCAGCTGACCCACCTTGGCCGGCGCACCCGCTGGGACAAGGGCGACTGGCTGCCGGTCGTCGGCGCTGGCCCCGCGCGCGAACCCTCGCACCGCGCCTTTCCCAAGGTAATCGAAGACTGGGACATTGCCCGCATCATCACCGACTACGCCGATGCCGCCGAGCGGATGAAGGAGGCCGGTCTCGATGGCGTGGAATTCGAATGCTACGGCCATCTGATGGACCAGTTCATGTCGCCCTTCACCAACGCTCTGCCCGCGCCCTACGGCGGCTCCCTGGAAAACCGCGCCCGCTTTGCGATGGAGGTTCTGGCGGCCTGCCGCAAACGCGTGGGCGAGCGGTTCCTGCTTGGAATGCGCTACACGGCCGATGAGGCCGAACCGGGCGGGATCGACGCCGATGAGGGCATCGCGATCGGCAAGATGTTCCGCTCATCCGGGCTGGTGGATTTCCTGAACATCATCACGGGCCGTATTTTTACCGATGCCGCGATGACCGATGTGATCCCGATCCACGGCATGACATCCGCCCCGCATCTGGATTTCGCCGGCCGCGTCAAGGCCGAGGTCG
>CAIYZT010000374.1 GCA_903930735.1 uncultured Paracoccaceae bacterium
CGGCGGCCTTCCTCGAAGAGGCGGGCTGGGTGCTGAAAGACGGCGCTTTGGTGAACGCATCGGGCGAACCCTTTGCCTTCGAGATTCTGCTTCAACAGGGGCAGGATGACGTCAAATCCTTTGCCGATATCTATACCGAGGCGCTGAAACCTCTGGGGATCTCGGTCAAGACCACTGTCATCGATCAGGCCCAGATGAAGGACCGCACCACCACCTATGATTTTGATATGACCTATTATATCCGGTCCTTGTCCCTCAGCCCCGGCAACGAGCAGATGCTGTATTGGGGCGCGTCGGGCGTGACAGAGCCCGGAACCCGAAACTGGATGGGGATGAATTCCCCCGCCGCCGAGGCGATGATCGCGGCCATGCTGTCGGCCACGGACCACACCGAATTCGTGGCCGCGACCCAGGCGCTGGACCGCATCCTGATCTCGGGACGCTATGTGGTGCCCTTCTGGTACTCCAAGGTGTCGCGGATGGCGCATGTGAAGAAATTGCATTATCCCGAACGCCTGCCGATCTATGGCGACTGGTTGGGCTTTCAGCCCGAGGTTTGGTGGTTTGAGGAGTAGATGATGCGCAAATGGATTCTTGCCGCTTTTCTGGCCCTTGCGGGCTGCGGGACGATCGCGGGCCTAGGCCAGGATATATCGGGCAGCGCTGAAACCGTTGGCGGCTGGCTGGGCGGATAAGCGCGCCCGGCTTGACGACTCCGCCTTTAAAGCGCATTGCGCGGCCTTGCGGGCGCGGCATTCTTGCCGCGCTTATGTCAGAGGAAGCGCCATGATCCGCCTTGATATCTTTTCCGATCCGGTTTGCCCCTGGTGCCTGATCGGCAAGGCCAATCTGGACCGGGCGCTGGAGGCGCATCCGGACCATCCCTTTGCCATCGAATGGCATCCGTTTCAGCTGAATCCAGAGATGGAGCCCGGCGGCGTTGACAAGAACGACTATCTGGCCGCGCGCTTTGGCGGGCCCGAAAAACTGGTGGCGATCCAAACCCGCCTGCGTGAATTTGCGGTCAAGGCGGGCGTCGATCTGGACCCCGATGTGCCAAAACGGATCCCGAACACGCTGGATGCGCACCGTTTGATCCATTGGGCCGGGCTCGAAGGGCGGCAGCATTTGCTGGTCTCGGCCCTCTTTCGCGCCTATTGGATGGAAGGCTTGGATATTGGCGATCCCGAAGTTCTGGCCAACATCGCTGCACAAGTCGGCATGAACCTCGAGGTCACCCTGCGCCTTTTGGCAAGCGACGCCGATACCGATGATATCGCCGCCCGCGACCGCGACGCCCGCGCCAAAGGCGTCAGCGCCGTGCCAACCTTTCTTATCGCGCAGCAATACGTGGTCTCGGGCGCCCAAGGCCCCGAGGTTTGGCATCAGGTGATCGCCGAGTTGAGCGAAAAGGCAAAGGCCCCGTAAATGAGCGCCCCAAAGCGGCTGTCTCAGCGCGAATTTATCGCCCTGATAGCCTTGATGTTTGCCACCGTCGCCCTGTCGATCGACGCCATGCTGCCCGCTTTGCCCGAAATTGGGCAGGCCCTGTCGCCGCAGGATCTGAACCGCGCGCAACTGGTCGTGACCACTTTTGTTTTCGGCATGGGCCTCGGCACCCTGTTTACCGGCCCACTATCCGACACTTTCGGCCGCAAGCCCGTGGTTTTGTTTGGGCTCGCGCTTTATGCCATCGGCGCTGTGATGTGCTATTTCGCCCCCAGCCTCGAGGTTCTGCTGGCCGCAAGGATCCTGCAAGGCATCGGGGTTGCCGCCCCGCGGACCGTCAGCCTCGCCATCGTGCGCGACATCTATTCGGGCCGCGAGATGGCCCGGATCGTCTCTTTCGCGCAGATGATCTTTACCACCATTCCCGCCATCGCGCCCTTCATGGGGCTGGTCATGATCTGGCTGGACGGCTGGCAGTCGATCTTTCTGGCCTATCTGGTCTTTGCCGCGATCTGCGCGCTGTGGTTTGGCTTGCGCCAGCCCGAGACCCTGGCGCCCGAGGCGCGGCGCAGCCTGTCGCTCCCGGCGCTTGCCTCTGCCACCGCCGAGATGTTTCGCTCGCCCGGGATGCGGGTTTCGATCCTCGTGCAATCCCTCACACTCGCCATGCTTTTCAGCACGCTTTCCTCGATCCAAGGCATCTTTGACCAGCAGATGGGCCGGGCTGAAAGCTTTGCCTTTTGGTTCGCCGTGGTCGCGATCCTGTCAATGTCGGGCTCTTATGTGAATACGCGCATCGTCATCCGGCTCGGCATGCGCAAAGTGCTGGCTCTGACCTACCGCGCACAATTTTTGGCCTCTGCCCTGCTTTTCAGCCTCTACTGGCTGGAGATTTTGCCGCCAGATCTGGCCTTTGCCGCTTTCGTGCTGTGGCAAACTGGACTTTTCGCAATGATAGGCACCACGATGGGCAATCTGAACGCCCTCGCGCTGGAGCCTTTGGGCCATATCGCAGGGCTCTCGGCCTCGGTGATGTCCAGCATCGCGACGGTGATTTCGGTGGCGCTGGCGGTGCCGGTGGGGCTGGCCTTTGACGGCACGGCTTTGCCCTTGATTGCGGGGGTCACCGTTTTCGCCGGGCTGGCGTGGGCCCTCGTGCGATACGGGCTGACCGAGGGTCGCGCCTAAGCCTTGGCGCGGCCAATCTTGACCTTTTCGGCCAGATCCCGCGCGATGTTGAACGCGCCCTTGATCCGCTCGCCATCCGATTTCATCTCGCCCTGCAGCACGATCTTGTTGCCCTGAACCTTGGCCGCCGCGCCCTGCTCGCGGATGAACTCGACCAGCCCAGCAGGATAGGCGAATTTGTCGTTGTGAAACTGCACCGTTGCGCCCTTTGGCCCCACGTCCAGCCGCCGGATCCCCGCCCTTTTGCACATCGCCTTGATCCGCACGATCAGCATCAGCGTGTTGACCTCCTTGGGCAGCGGGCCAAAACGGTCGATCATCTCGGCTGCGAACCCCTCCAGCTCGGTCTTGGTGCCCAGCGAAGACAGACGCCGATAAAGCCCCAGACGGATGTCCAGATCGGGGATATAGGCGTCGGGGATCATTACCGGCACCCCCAGATTGATCAGGGGCGACCAGCCGTCGTCGACCTGCGCC
>CAIYZT010000375.1 GCA_903930735.1 uncultured Paracoccaceae bacterium
CCGAGCTTGCGGGCTAGAAAGGGCGATTGCTGTTTGTAAATCGTGCCAACCTCGGCGCGCTCGGCATCCGACAGGGCGGGCAGATTGATCGCACCGGGGATGTGATCTTCGGCATATTCGGCGGGCGAGCGCACGTCGATGATGGTGTCGAAGGGCAGGTTGGCCAGATCGGTCAAGGAGGTGAGCACTATGGGCATGGGGCCTTTTAGGGCAAAGGGAAGGGCGGCGAAAGGCGCAATTGGCGCGGGGTTTGGACTCCGGTTGCGCGCGCAAGAACCTGCGCTAGAGCCCCTGTTCCAATCGGCCGACCAAGACACCCAGCATGGCACGGCATCGGTCGATCTGATCCAGGCTGACAAATTCATCGGGCTTGTGGCCCTGCGCCATCGAGCCTGGCCCGCAGATCACCGTCGGGATACCGAGCCGGGCATCAAAGAGCCCTCCTTCGGTGCCAAAGGCGACCTTGATCGTCCCGTTGGCCCCGGTCAGGGATTGGACAAAGCGCACCACCTCGGCCCCCGGCGGGGTGCCAAGACCGGGATAGTCCCAAAGCCGCTCAATGGTGATCGCCGCCTCGGGAAATTGGGCGCGGTGGGGGGCGACAATGCCTTCTGCCGCCGCGCGCAGGCGGGCGATGAGGGCATCGGTATCGTCCTGCGCCAGCGAGCGGATTTCAAAATCTACCGTGGCGTTGTTCGGCACGATATTGACCTGCACCCCGCCTTTGACGATCCCGGCATGGACCGTCGTATAGGGCACGTCATAATCATCGTCCGAGGCGCCATTGGCCGCGATATCGGCCTGCACGGCGCGCAGGGAGATGATGAAATCGGCGGCCAGATGCAGGGCGTTCAGCGCCATGGGGGCAAGCGCGGAATGCCCCTCGCGCCCGGTGCAGGTGGCGCGCAGGGCGATCTTGCCCTTGTGACCCGTGGCAACGGCCATGCCCGTCGGCTCGCCCACAATGCAAAAACGGGGGCGGTGCGGGGCGGCCTGCAGCAGATCAATCAGCGAGCGCACGCCCATGCAGCCGATTTCCTCGTCATAGGAAAAGGCCAGATGCAGGGGGGTTTTCAAGGGGCGGCGGGCGGCATTCAGAGCCGCTTCGATGGCGCAGGCGACAAAGCCTTTCATATCCGCCGCGCCGCGCCCGTAGTAGCGAGCCTGATCCTGCGTCAGCGCATGCGGCGGGTAGGACCAAAGCTGACCCTCGACCGGGACGACATCGGTATGGCCCGACAGCATCACCCCGCCGGGGGCATTTGGGCCGATGGTGGCATATAGATTGGCCTTGTGACCGGCCGCATCCGGGATCAGCTGCGCAAAGATGCCCGCCTCGGCGAGCAGATCGACCACAAACGCCATCAGCGCGCGGTTGGGCCGGTGCGAAGTGGTGTCGAAAGACATCAGGCGGGCAAAGATGTCGTCAAAGGTCATGCGGTTTCCATGCGGTTTTCGGGCTCGGGCGGCAACAAGGGGGTTTCACACCCCCGCTCTGGTTTTCAAGGGAAAACCAGCCGCCCCCGTGGGATATCTGGATCAAGATGAACGGAAAGCGGGGAGCAAAGCAAGGGCTGAGGGCGGTCTGATAGCCTTTGGCCTTTGGGGGGGCCATTAACCGGATGACGATGAAGTGAAGCGCTGGGATGCGCCTAGTCTTTTCCTGGCGGGCCGATGGCCCTACGTTAGCATCACTTATCGGAGAATGCCCTTGACCCAATTATTCCAGCCAACCCGCCGGACCCTGCTGCAAGGCGCGGCGGTTCTTGCCGGGGCGGCGTTCGTGCGCCCTGCCCTCGCCTCCAGCCCGCTTTTGACCGTCCAGAGCCGCCAGATCGAGGTTTTGGGCCGCAGCGCCACTGTCTATGGCATCACCGGACCGGGCGGGCAAACCGGCTTTACCGGGCGCGCGGGCGACCTCTTTTCCGGCGAGGTAGTCAATGGCACCGATCAGGGGCTGGTTATGCATTACCACGGGCAGATCGGCATTCCCGAGGTGATGGACCGGGCGCGGCCGGGCGGCGGCGAACTGGCACCGGGCGCGGCGTATACCGTCAGCTTTGATCTGACCGCCGGCACGCATTGGATGCATTCCCATTCGCTGAGCGAGCAGCAACTGCTTGCTGCCCCGATGATCGGCCAAGAGCCGGGCAGCCCGCAGATGGCTGAGGCGAGCGTGATGCTGCACGACTTCAGCTTCACCGCGCCGGCCGAACTTTTGGCGGCAC
>CAIYZT010000376.1 GCA_903930735.1 uncultured Paracoccaceae bacterium
CCGATTGCGCGCAACCGCAACATTCCCGGCCTGTATTAGTCTTGGATTGCCTCCAATCTGAATCAGATTGAAGGCAATCCGCCCTAGCTGTCCTGAACGATCAAAATCCCCCGCGCCGCGCCGCTCTCGGCGACAATCGCATGGGTCCGGTCGGCGGGGTATCGCGCGGTATCACCGGGTCCAAGCAGCTGGTCTTCTTCGCCGGAAAAGACGCGCAGGGCGCCCTCAACCACGGTCAGATGCTCTCGGCAGCCGGCGGAATGGGGATCGCTTTTCAGCGAGCCTCCCTCCTGAAAGGACAGATCATAGACTTCATGCACGCCAACCGCCTCCGCCGGCGACAGGATGCGAATCTGCACCCCGGTGCCGCGCCCATGGATCACTGGCGCGGCGCTGGCGCGGACGACCGCGATCCCGGGTTCCGGCTTGCCTTCGAGCAGCCCGGCGAAATCAACTTGCAGGGCCTGCGTCAGGTTCCACAAAGTCGCCACCGTGGGCGAGCTTTCGCCGCGCTCGATCTGCGAGACCATGGAGCGCGAAACGCCCGACAGTTTCGCCACCCCGTCCAAGGACAGCCCACGCGCCTTGCGGGCTTCGCGCAGCGAGGCGGCCAGACGGTCATGAATTTCGGAGCGCGGGTTCATGGTCCAATAAGAGGGGTTTAGTCGGCCGCAGTCAACGCCTGAGGCCGCGCTTCAGGTCCCGCAAAAGGTGACATAGGCGCCAAAACCTGTAGGCGCGGGCAGCATAAAGGCCTCCGCTTCGGTAAAGGGGGCCTGAATGGCGGCCAAAAGCGCGGTGAAGGGCGCCATATCGCCTGAAGTCGCCGCCTCCAATGCCGCCTCGACCTGATGATTGCGGGGGATGACGGCCGGGTTGGCGGTCAAAAGCCTGATTTGGGCGCCCGGTTCCAGCCGCGCGCGCCAAAGCGGCAGCCAGGCCAGCAAGGCTGCAGGATCGGCAAACAGGCCCAAAAGCGGGAGCGCATCGGTATCCACGGCCTGCGCCAATCGGCGGAAACTTAGCGTCCAGTCGGCGCCCTGCCCCTCCATCGCCGCCAAAAACCCCTGCGCCAGCGCCAGATCGCCCGCCTCCGCACCCAAAAGCCCCAGCTTTCGCTGCATCACGGCCAGCCATTCCTCTTCGTATTGCACAGCAATCCACCCCAGACGGTCATTGGCCAGGTCCACCGCCCGCTCTGGGTCGGCATCAAAAAATCCCAGCAGAGCCTCGGCCAACCGCGCCAAATTCCAGCCCAGAATCTGCGGCTGATTGGCATAGGCATAGCGTCCATTTCGGTCGATCGAGGAAAACACCGTGCCGGGCGCATAGGCCTCCATAAAGGCGCAGGGGCCGTAGTCGATCGTCTCGCCCGACAGGGCCATGTTATCGGTATTCATCACGCCGTGCACGAAACCAAGGCCCATCCACTGGGCAATCAGCCGCGCTTGGCGGCGCGCCACACGGTCGAACAGACCCAAAGCATCGCCAGGCGCAAGGTCGGGGTCGTGGCGCGCGATCGTGTAGTCCAGCAGCTTGGCCAAAAGCGGACGGTCCTGCCGCGCGGCCAGATATTCAAAACTGCCGACGCGGATATGACTGGCCGCAATCCGCGCCACCACCGCACCCGGCACCGGACCCTGATCACGAAAAATCCGCTCTCCGGTCGTCGCTACCGCCAGCGAACGCGTCGTCGGCACATTCAGCGCCGCCATCGCCTCGGAGATCAGATATTCGCGCAGCATCGGCCCCAAGGCAGCCTTGCCATCGCCTCGCCGCGAAAACGGCGTGCGGCCGGACCCTTTGAGCTGCAGATCATAGCGCTGACCGTCCGGGGCCAGAAACTCACCCAGTAAATGCGCGCGCCCGTCCCCCAGAACCGGCGAAAAGCCGCCAAACTGATGCCCGGAATAGGCCAGCACAATCGGCGCCGCGCCGGGGGGCAGGCCTGCGCCCGAAAACCAGGTCGCTCCATGGTCGCCAAGCTGGTCAGGGTCCAGCCCCAGATCCCGAGCCAAAGGCGCGTTCAGCACCATAAGCCGAGGCGCCGGCGCGGGTTCGGGCCTTTGGTCCAGAAACAGACCCGGCAGGTCCCGCTTCCAGCTGTGATCGAAGGTAAATGTCATTCAAGATCTCCCTTTGCCATAAATGGGGCCTCGGCCCGCAATTTCAAACAAGAGAAGTGGTCGGGGCAGAGGGATTCGAACTCTCGACCTACGGTACCCAAAACCGTCGCGCTACCAGGCTGCGCTATGCCCCGACTAGCGTTTCCTTACAGGGCTTCTTTGCAGAAGAAAAGGGTCACTCGGCGGGGCAAGGCCATTTAGCGGCACCGGGCGCAACCGAAGGGTGCAGCATCAACGTGCCGGGCGAGATTCCCAGTTTCTGGGCAAGCCCGCCATTGATTTCGATAACGAATTTAACATCTTCGCCGCCGTCAATCCGGGATTCGTCCAAGGGTTTCGCCATGGCATGGACCGAAGCTACCGTGCCGGTCTGGTCCAAAAACAGCAGATCCAGCGGAATAAGGGTGTTCTTCATCCAGAACATCGCGCGTTGCGGTTTTTGGTAGACGAACAGCATCGCCGCCGAAGCCGCCAGCTTTTCGCGGTTCATGAGCCCCAGAGCGCGCTCATCAACCTCATCCGCGACCTCTGCGGAAAAGCGCATTTGGGTGCCGCCGGGGGTTTTCAAAAAGACTGCCCCCGCTGAGCAGACCGGTTCCGCCAGAGCCGCGCCCGCACCCATCACAGCGCAAAGCGCTAGCGTGCAGAATCGCGCGCGCTGATGTCCCAAGGCAAAACTTGAACCGCCATCCGCCCGCGCCGCCCATCGGTGATTTTCAGACATACCGCTTCACCCGCCTGCAAATCCGCGAAGCCAGAGTGCCTTAGCACCTCGACATGCACAAAAACATCATCGGACTTTCCAAAGACATTGGCAAATCCGAATCCCTTGCTTTTATCAAACCACTTTACCCGCGCCGGTTCCGGCGGCAGGGCAGTCAGGTCGATCTCGACCCCGTCGCCGGTCAACTCGGCCATGGTGACGGTTGTTACGGGCGAATCGATGGACACGACTTCGACCGCCTGAGTGCCGCGCGCGGTCATTTGGACCTTGACGCAGATCCCCGATCCATCCGCGACCGATCCCTGCCCAAAGTTTCGCAGCACGTTGGCATGCAGCAGGATATCTGACTGGATCCCGTCAACGACGATAAAACCAAATCCTTTAGAAGGGTCAAACCACTTAACCCTCCCCTGCAGGACCTGCAGGTCAGCTTCTTCGATAGTCATTCTTAGGCCACATCCCCAGACAAGCCCCACTGCAGGACAGTTCCCTGAACTAAACCCGAGTTTCAAGATTAATTAGCGGACAGATGTCAAAGTTTTTTGAATTATTTTCGCTCAGTTGCAGTTGGCGAAGCGTGAATGACGGGTCCGGCCCGGCATTTCCCCGTCTAGCAGGGCGGCAATACGCAAAAGGGCCGCCCTAAGCTCTAAGGGTTAAGCCGACGCACCACCCAGTCCGACGCCGAATCCGCGCGCTTCCACTGAAAGCGGTCATGCAGGCGAAAGGCGCCATCGGCCCAGAACTCGATCTCGACCGGGGCAAGGCGGAAACCGCCCCAGAATGGCGGGCGCTTTGGGTTTGTGCCCTGCTGCAAACTGACTTTGGCCACTTCGGCAATCAGGTTTGTGCGGCTGTTCAATGGCCGCGACTGCGCGCTGGCCCAAGCCCCAAGCCGCGATCGGAGCGAGCGCGAGGCATAGTATTCATCCGCCTGCGCGCCCTCTTCGCGGGTCACCAAACCCCGCACCCGGATCTGACGGCGCAGCGATTTCCAATGCATCACAAAGGCCGCCTTGCCCGATGTCGCCAGTTCCTGCCCCTTGGCGCTGTCGTAATTGGTGTAAAACACAAAGGCATCGGCCTCGATCTGTTTCAGCAGCACCATGCGCACATTCGGCATGCCCTGCGCATCGACCGTCGACAGGGCGATGGCATTGGGATCATTGGGCTCGCTGGCCTCGGCCTCGGCCGCCCAGGCGCGGGCGATGACAAAGGGATCGCTCCCCGCAAAAATTCCGTCCCGCTCGTTCATCACTTCTCCTTTGGCAACCCTGGCCGGCGCGCCGCACAACCCTTGAAGGACAGCGGCCTTTCGCCTAAACCAGCCCTAACAAAGGTAGTGAGGGGCAGGAAATGTCAACCGAAGCGATGACGGATAAGGTGATCAGCGGCGGGTTGATGGCCGGCAAACGGGGTTTGATCATGGGGCTGGCCAATGACAAGTCCATCGCCTGGGGAATCGCGCAGGCCATCGCCGCCCAAGGCGCGGAAATCGCCTTTTCCTACCAGGGTGAGGCGCTGAAAAAGCGGGTCCATCCGCTGATATCTTCGATCGGCATGGATGAAATGGTGGAATGCGACGTTGCGGACGAGGCCTCGATGGATGCGCTGTTCGCGCGGCTGGCGCAGAAATGGGGCAAGATCGATTTTCTGGTCCATGCCATCGGCTTTTCCGATAAGGCCGAACTGCGGGGCCGTTATGTTGACACCTCGCGCGCCAACTTTTTGTTGACCATGGATATCTCGGTCTATTCCTTTACCGCGGTTTGCGCGCGGGCGGCGGCGATGATGAACCCCGGCGGCAGCCTTTTGACACTGACCTATTATGGCGCCGAAAAGGTCATGCCGCATTACAATGTGATGGGTCTGGCCAAGGCCGCACTGGAGGCTTCGGTCAAATATATAGCCGAGGATCTGGGCAAGGACGGCATCCGATGCAACGCGATTTCTGCCGGGCCGATCAAGACGTTGGCCGCCTCGGGCATCGGCGATTTCCGCTATATCATGAAGTGGAACGAGCTGAATTCGCCCCTGCGCCGCAATGTCACCCAAGAAGAGGTCGGCAAGGCCGCGCTTTATCTTTTGTCTGATCTGGGGTCGGGCACCACGGGCGAAAACCTGCATGTCGATGCGGGCTATCACGTCGTGGGGATGAAGGCGGTCGATGCGCCGGATATTGACGCCACCAAAAAGGACGCCTGATGACGCTGGCTGCCTTTGTCGCCGTCGCGTTTCTGCTGACGCTCGGGGCCATCAGCCCCGGCCCGGCCGTGCTGATGGCGGCGCGCACAGGGGTCACCGAGGGAATGCGGACCGGGTTCTTTTTGGCGATGGGCATCGGCATCGGCGCGGTTTTCTGGGCGCTCCTCGCGCTGTCGGGCCTTGCAGTCCTGTTCCAGATCGCGCCGACCCTGCTTTGGGTGTTCAAGATCGCGGGCGGACTTTATCTGATCTGGATGGCTTATGGCATGTGGCGGGACGCACCCAATCCCTTGCCGGACGTGACAGGCACGCTGCCGCGCCGCGCCCTGTCGGCCTTTCGCCTTGGCGTGATCACCCAGCTTTCGAACCCCAAACCGGCCGTCCTTTTGTCCGCGGTTTTTATCGGCACCGTGCCGCCCCAAACCCCGATCTGGACCCTCGCCGCGCTCTTGACCTACCTTTTTCTGGTCGAAAGTGCCTGGAATACCATCGTCGCCCGGATCTTTTCCTTTCCCGCCACCCGCCGCGCCTATCTGGGCGCCAAGACCACGGTTGACCGCACCTTTGGCGGACTTCTGGGGCTCTTGGGCCTCAAAATCGCCGCCACTTAACGGAGCAAAGCCAATGAATGACCGCTTGCCGCATGAAAAAGGCTTTCATGTCAGCTGGGACCAGATCCACCGCGACGCGCGCGCGCTGGCGTGGCGGCTGTCCGGGCATGGGCCGGACGAAGGCTCGTGGCGGGCGGTTGTGGCGATCACGCGCGGCGGTCTGGTGCCGGCGATGATCGTGGCGCGCGAGCTGGACTTGCGGGTTTGCGATACGATCTCGGTCAAAAGCTATGAGGATCAGGCGCAAGGCGAGCTGCGGGTGATCAAAGCGCCGCAAACCGATGTGATGGGCGATCAGGGGATGGGCGTGCTGGTGGTCGATGATCTGGTGGATTCGGGCAAGACGCTGGAGCTGGTGCGCGCGCTGTACCCCAAGGCGCATTACGCGACCGTCTATGCCAAACCCTCGGGCAAGCCGCAGGTCGATACCTATATTACCGAGGTGTCGCAGGACACATGGATCTTTTTCCCTTGGGATATGGCCCTGCAATATGTCCAACCGTTTAAGGGCAAGGACTAGGCAACCAAAGGACTAGGCACCCAGCGCCCTGACAGGAGATCAGCGATGACCAGCCCCCTCAATCCGGCGCTTGGCGCCACCGACCTGCCCCCGGTGATGGAGGCGCGGCGCTGGCTGCAAGGCGCGCATTTCCCGCCGGATCGCCCGCTGATCAACGTCAGCCAAGCCGCCCCGACCGAAGTGCCGCCCCTTGGTCTGCGTCAGGCACTGGCCGAGGCCGCGCTGAACAACCCCGATGCCCATCTTTACGGCCCCGTGCTGGGCCTGCCTGCCCTTCGGGCCGAGATTGCCAGCCAATGGTCGGCGGCTTATGGCGGTGTCATTGCCGATAGCCAAGTCGCCATTACCCAAGGCTGCAATCAGGCCTTTTGCGCAGTAATGGCCACGCTCGCCGGAGCGGGCGACGAAGTGATCCTGCCGACGCCTTGGTATTTCAATCACGAGATGTGGCTGACCATGCAGGGCGTCAAGCCTGTGCCGCTGCCCGCCGGCGCGGGTCTGATCCCGCAGGCCGCGCAGGCGGCGGCTCTGATTACGCCGCGCACCCGCGCCATCGTGCTCGTCAGCCCCAATAATCCGGGCGGATCGGAATACCCCGCGCAAACATTGACCGAGTTTCGCGATCTCGCGCGCGCCCACGGCATTGCCCTGATCGTCGATGAGACCTATCGCGATTTCGACAGTCGTAACGGCCGCCCCCATGATCTGTTCGCCGATCCCGATTGGGCGGACACCTTTATCCATCTTTACTCCTTCTCAAAGACCTACCGGCTGACCGGCCACCGGGTTGGTGCGATCGTCGCCGCCGAAGACCGCCTCATTCAGGTCGAGAAATTCCTCGATACCGTCGCCATCTGCCCAAGCCAGCTGGGCCAGATAGGCGCGCTGTGGGGGATGCAGAACCTGCGCCAATGGGTCGCGGGCGAGCGAGCCGAAATCCTCGCCCGCCGAGCCGCGATGACCACTGGCTTTGCCGCCTTGCCCGATTGGAAATTGCTCGGCTGCGGCGCCTATTTCGCCTATGTCGAGCACCCCTTTGACGCCTCCTCGGTGCACATCGCCAAACGGCTGGTCCATGAGGCCTCGATCCTTTTGCTGCCCGGCACCATGTTTCAGCCAAAGGACGCACCCGCCGGTCACCGCCAGTTCCGCATCGCTTTTGCAAATGCCGATGTTCCGGGGATTTCGCAGATGTTTGCCCGGCTGAGCGCGTTTCGCCCCTAGGCCGGGCTTGCCCCTGCCCCGCGCGCCGCTTAGACAAGCTATCAGACCCTTTCAGACCGAGGCTCCGCACCCCATGTCCGACGCGACCGAAGATACCTCCCGCATCAAAGCCCGCCGCCGCCAGTCGCAGTTTTTTGGCTCGATCCTGGTGGTCGTGCTGATCGCGGGTCTCAGCGGCTTTGGCCTCCAGGGCTTTGGCAGCGGCGTGCGCACCATCGGATCCGTCGGCGATCAGGACATGACGGCAAATGACTATGCCCGGTCCTTGCGCGAAGAGCTGAACAAGATGTCGCAGCAATTTGGCATGCAATTGACCCTGTCGCAGGCCGCGCCCTTTGGCGTTGCGGACAGGGCCTTGCAAACGCTGATTTCGCGCACCGCGATGGACGGCGAGATCGCGCGCGTCGGCCTTTCGGTCAGCGACGGCGTCGTGGCCGACCGGCTGGCAAACATCGAAAGCTTTCAGGGCGTTTCGGGCACGTTCGATGCGCTTAACTACCGCGATACGCTGTCGCGCAACAACATCACCGAGGCCGAATTCGAAGCCAGCCTGCGCAACGAAGCCGCTCGGCAGATCCTGTCGGCGGCGATTGGGGGCGGCTTTGAGGCGCCCGCGCCGCTGAGTGGGAAGCTTTATGAATGGGTCGCGGAAAAGCGCGGCTTTTCGCTGCTGAGCCTGACCGAATCCGCGCTGCCCACGCCCTTGCCGGCGGCTACCGAAGCAGAACTGGCGGCCCATTACGCCGCCAATATCGACGATTACACGCGCGGCGAGGCCAAGCGCATCACCTATGTCGCCCTGCTGCCCGACGCACTGGCCCCCACGATGCCAGTCGACGAGGCAGCCGTGCGCGCGATTTATGACGACAGGATCGCTGAATTCGTAATCCCGGAAAAGCGGCTTGCCGAAAGGTTGATCTACCCCGATCAGGCGGCGGCAGAGGCCGCGATTGCTGATCTGGCCGCTGGCAAGAGCTTTGACGATCTGGTCGCGGCCCGCAATCTGGCCTTGGAAGACGTCGATCTCGGGGATGTCGCACGGACCGATTTGGGCGCGGCGGCGGACGCCGTTTTCGCCCTGACCGAGCCCGGCGCGGTCAGCGGAATCATTTCAACCGATCTCGGCCCGGCGATCTTTCGGGTCAATGCGGTGATCGAGGCGCAGGAGACCAGCTTTGAGACGGTGAAATCCGGTCTGGCGCTGGAAATGCAAGCCGAGGCCGCCCGCCGCACCATTTCCGAGCGCACCGAAGCCCTCGAAGACCTGCTGGCAGGCGGCGCGACCCTGACCGAGCTAGCCGCCGAGCCCGGCATGGTCATGGCCACCACCGACTATGTGGCCGGCGCCGATGACAATGCCGAAATCGCGGGCTATAGCGCCGTTCGGTCCGCCGCCGATGCCCTGGCTCCGGGCGATTTCGCGGAATGGACCGGGCTCGACGATGGCGGCATTATCGCCATGCAGCTGGACGAGATCATCCCCCCCGCCCCGATCCCGCTGGCCGAGGTCCTGATCCCCGTCACCGAGGACTGGCGCGAAGAGGCGCTGGCCAAAGCACTCGCTGCACTGGCCGAAACCCACAAGGCCGCGATCGAGGCCGGTGTGGCGATCGGAACGCTTGGTATCGTGACCACCGCCCCGTCGGCCGGGCGCGAAACCGAGTTGGAAGACGCCCCCGCAGACACGATTGCGGCAGTCTTTGCGATGAAACCGGGCGAGGTTCGGACCCTTGCGGATGGCACAAATGTTGCGGTCCTGCAGCTGGACAGAATCCTTGCGGCCCCCCAAACGGGCGCCGAAGCCGAGGCCATTCGCGCGGCGATTGCCGGGTCCCTGGCGCAGTCCCTTTCGCAAGATGCGCAGGCCCTGTTCACCCAATCGCTGATCACCCCAGGCGGTTTGCAACTGGATCAGGCCACCGTCGATGCGGTTCGTGCCAGCTTTAACTAGGGCGGGCCGATGAAACTGGAACCGAATTTCGACGCCTTCGAGGCGGCTTGGGCACGCGGGGAAAACCAGCTTGTCTATGCGCGGCTGGCGGCCGATCTGGATACGCCGGTGTCGTTGATGCTGAAGCTAGGCGATGCGCGGCGCGACACGTTCATGCTGGAATCGGTCACCGGCGGCGAGATCAGGGGCCGCTATTCCGTGGTCGGGATGAAGCCTGATCTGATCTGGTCCTGCCACGGCACCCAAAGCCGGATCAACCGCGCCGCCCGCTTTGACGCCGGCGCCTTCGAGGATTTGCCTGGCCATCCGCTGGACACTTTGCGCGCGCTGATCGCCGAAAGCCGGGTAGATCTGCCCGAGGGTCTGCCGCCAATTGCCGCCGGGCTGTTCGGCTATCTTGGCTATGACATGATCCGGCTCGTTGAACATCTGCCGGATGTAAATCCCGATCCCCTCGGCCTGCCCGATGCACAGCTGTTGCGGCCCTCGGTCGTGGCGGTTCTGGACGGTGTCAAGGGCGAGGTGACCGTGGTCGCCCCTGCTTGGGCCGCCTCGGGCCTCTCAGCCCGCGCCGCCTATGCGCAGGCGGCTGAGCGAGTGATGGACGCGCTGCGCGATTTGGACCGCTCGCCCTCTGCTCCGCGCGATCTGGGCGAGGCGGCCGCCGTGGGCGAGCCCCTGTCGAACTTCACCCATGAAGGCTATAAGCAAGCCGTTGAAAAGGCGAAGGAATACATCCGCGCCGGGGATATCTTTCAGGTCGTCCCCTCGCAGCGTTGGGCGCAGAGGTTTGAACTGCCGCCCTTCGCGCTCTACCGCTCGCTACGCCGCACCAACCCCTCGCCTTTCATGTTCTTTTTCAACTTCGGCGGTTTTCAGGTCATCGGCGCCAGCCCCGAGATTCTCGTCCGCCTGCGCGACGGCGAAGTGACGGTACGCCCGATCGCGGGGACCCGCAAACGCGGCGCAACCCAGGAGGAAGACAAGGCGCTGGAGCTGGATCTTTTGGCGGACCAAAAGGAGCTGGCCGAGCATCTCATGCTGCTGGATCTGGGGCGCAATGATGTGGGCCGGGTCGCCAAGGTCGGCACTGTGCGCCCGACGGAGCAGTTCATCATCGAGCGCTACAGCCATGTCATGCACATCGTGTCCAACGTGGTTGGACAGTTGGCCGCGGGCGAAGATGCGCTGTCCGCGCTGCTGGCGGGCCTGCCCGCGGGCACGGTTTCGGGGGCACCAAAGGTGCGCGCGATGCAGATCATCGACGAATTAGAGCCGGAAAAGCGCGGCGTTTATGGCGGAGGCGTTGGATATTTCGCCGCCAATGGCGAGATGGATTTTTGCATCGCTCTGCGCACGGCGGTGTTGAAAGACCAGACTTTGTATATTCAGGCAGGTGGCGGCGTAGTTTACGACAGCGATCCTGAATCCGAATATCAGGAAACTGTCAATAAATCCAATGCCTTGAAGCGCGCCGCCGAAGAAGCCGGAAAATTCGTACGGGGCAACGGATAGACGAATTTCCTTCGAAAATTCTGGCACTGAATTTTCGAAGGAAATTCGTGTGCCCTAGGTGTATAGTCCCGCTGAGAGGTGTTACGATTGAACCCTCAGAGTTGGAGGCATCATGGGACAGGTTCTTCACGGCAGCGCCACCACGACAGCGGCGGTCCGTCCGTTGCCCGGCAGGTGATTGCGCAGCAATCGCCGAGAGAGGAGCGATACA
>CAIYZT010000377.1 GCA_903930735.1 uncultured Paracoccaceae bacterium
ACTGGCGGGGGCCAATGCCCAGCGCGCCGATGATCAGCTGATTTTTCAGCGCGATCTGGACCATTTGCGCGCGCTCGAAGCTTCGGCAAAGGCAGAACTGGCGGGGGCCAATGCCCAGCGCGCCGATGATCAGCTGATTTTTCAGCGCGATCTGGACCATTTGCGCGCGCTCGAAGCTTCGGCAAAGGCAGAACTGGCGGGCTCCAATGCCCAGCGCGCCGATGATCAGCCGATTTTTCAGCGCGATCTGGACCATTTGCGCGCGCTCGAAGCTTCGGCAAAGGCAGAACTGGCGGCGCTTTTGGCCTCCAGATCCTGGCGCCTGACCGCGCCGGTGCGCAGTTTGGGCAGGCTGGCACGTCGGGCCGGGGGTCTGGGCGCAGCAGTTTGGGTGCGTTTCAACCATCTGGCCAGACGGCTTTATCATGGCCTGAGCAAACGCGCGCCCTGGCTCGCCGAACGGCTGCGGCGGATCGCCGTGCCCCTGATCCGCGCTGGCGACCGGGCCATTTTGCAGAGCGATTACGTGCCCTCGGTCTCCAGCTTTCTGCCCCTAGCACCCGGTCAAACGGTGTTTCAGTTCGATTACCAGCGCCCCCAAGTCGCGGGCGATTTTCGCCCGCTGGTCACGATTCTGGTCCCCAATTTCAACCACGCCGTCTTTTTGCGTCAGCGGCTTGACAGCATCTTTGCGCAAAGCTGGACCCATTACGAAGTCATCTTGATGGATGATTGCTCCAGCGACGACAGCCGGGCGATCTTGCGCGAATATGCCGAGAGATACCCCGAAAAGACGCGCCTGATCTTTAACGAGGTCAATTCCGGCGGGGCGTTCTATCAATGGGAAAAGGGCCTGCGCGAGGCCCGCGGCGAGGTGATCTGGGTCGCGGAAAGCGACGACTGGTGCAGCCCGAATTTTCTGGAAACCTTGGTCCCGTTCTTTGCCAATCCGGCGGTGCAACTGGCCTATGCGCCCAGCACCTTCATGAACCACGACGGCTCTCAACAGGTCTGGTCGATGGCCGAATACATGTCGGGCCTTGATCTTGGCCTTTGGACGCGCAGTTTTGTGATGACCGCGCCGCAGATTGTACGCGCCGGTTTTGCCGAAAAGAACCTGATCCCCAATGTCTCCTCCGCGGTTTTCCGCCGCCTTGACAGGCTTGAAGTGCTGGAAAACGAGGTTTGGCGCGGCATGCGCACCTGCGGCGATTGGGTGTTTTACCTGAATCAGATGCGTGGCGGTCTGGTCGCCTATTCGCCCGATACGCAGAATTTCTACCGCCAGCATCCGGCCAATACCTCGGTCACCTCCTTTTCCCAAGACCGGTATTACATCGAACATGAGGCAGTCGCCAAATGCGTGCAGCGCCATTATTCGGTCGACCCTTCGGTCTTTCATCGCCAGCATCAGAACCTGATCCTGCATTGGACCCGCAACCGGGCCAGCTTTGTGCGCGCCGAATTTGACGCCTGCTATGCGCTACCCCGCATTTTCGCCGAGGCCGCCAATCGCAAGCCGAAATTGCTGATGGCCGGCTTTGCCTTTTGCTCGGGCGGCGGCGAGACCTTTCCGATCACGCTGGCCAATGTGATGAAAACCGCCGGGTTTGACGTGACTTTCCTGAATTGCATGCAAGAGCCCGATATCGAAGGCATTCGAAACCTCTTGGCCAAGGATATTCCGGTCGTCTCGAATTTCGAGGATCTGAACGGGCTATTGCATGATTTCGATATCGACGTGATCCATTCGCACCATGCCTGGGTCGACAACACCATCCTCGATATCCTGCCCGAATCCAGTCCGGTCAAGACCGTGATCACCCTGCACGGCATGTACGAAACCCTGCCGGACGGGCAGTTGCGGCGGACCTTGCCGCGGCTGGTCAAACGGACCAGCGCTATGGTCTACATTGCGGAAAAGAACATCGAAGCTCTTGTCTCGCGCGGCTTGGCGAAGGTGCAGGATCTGACGCGCATCGACAACGCGCTGGCGCTGGGGCCGGTCACTCCGGTGGACCGTGCCACGCTGGGCATCGAGCCTGAGGCCTTTGTGGTGACCGTGGTTTCCCGCGCCATCGCGCCCAAAGGCTGGCAAGAGGCGATCGAGGCAACGGCCCGCGCGCGACAGATCAGCGGCAAGGATCTGCATCTGATCCTTGTCGGCGACGGCCCCGAGTATGACCGTCTTTTGGGCCAAGTGCCTGAATTCGTGCATCTTCAAGGTTTTCGCAGCAATACCCGCGACTATTTCGCCGCCGCCGATATTGGCCTTCTGCCCTCTCGGTTCAAGGGCGAGAGCTTTCCCTTGGTCATCATCGATTGCCTGATAGCGGGCCGCCCGGTGCTGGCCTCTGATCTGGGCGAGATTTCCTATATGCTGACCACGCCGGACGGTATGGCGGGCTCCATCTTTGCCCTCGAGGACTGGCAGGTTCCGATCGAGACCCTTGCCCGACAGCTCGCGGATCTGGCCAGCAATCCCGCAAAGCTGGCCGCGATGCGCGCGCAGGTGCCCCATGCCGCAAAAAGGTTTGACCCAGAACTGATGCGCGAGCGCTATGCGCGGGTTTACGATTCGGTTTGCAGGCGCTTGGCAAAGCAGCAAGCTGCGGAGTAGACAGTCAAAGACTTGACCGCTTTTACCACAACCAAAGGACCGTTTTGATTTTGAAACCCAATTTGATTTTGCATATCGGCATGGGCAAGACCGGCACGACCGCCCTGCAAGAGGCGTTCTGGGCCAACCGGGATGTGCTGGCGCGGGCCGGGATCACCTATCCTGATATCGGCGTGGACGCGGGCGCGCATCACAAGATCACGCCCTTTAAGCCCAAGGTTCTTGCCGGTAATGGCTGGGTCTATCTGAAACCGGAAAACTGGGCGCCTGAGCTGGCCGAAAGTGGCGCCAAGCTCATCCTGATGTCGTCAGAACTGATCGCCTGGGCAGAGCCGGAAGTTGCAGCGCGATTCTGTGCGGCCCTGAGCGCGCATTTTGATCTGAAGATATGCCTGTATCTTCGCCGTCAGGACAACGCCATCATGGCGGGCTACAACCAGCAGATCAAGGCGCACAATCAGTCCAACCCGATTGCATCGATTCTTGAGCGATTGATCCAGAACTATGATTACGCCCGGATCATCCAGACATGGGAGGCGGCGGTAGGCACTGCGAACATGATCGTGCGGCCCTATGAACGCCAGCAATTTCCAGGGGGCGATCTGATTGCGGATTTCATCACCGGCGTTCTGAAGATAGAGGTGCCTAGTGATTTCAAGCCTTTGCCGAAAGAAAACATCAACCCCAAGTTTTCGCATGTAGCGCTGGAATACAAGCGGCTGATCAACTGTATTTCGGAAGATGCGGCCGTTTCGGGGTTCTATACGGAAGCGCTGCTGGAGTATTCGAAGGCGCATGACAGCGGCTCGTCCGCCGTCTTTTCCGAACAGGGCCTGCTGACCCCGCAAGACCGGGCGCGCATCCTGACCCATTTTTCCGCCGAGAATGCAGAAATCGCCCACAGGTTTCTGGGGCGTAAGACGTTGTTTGTCGAAAGCCTTGCTGAAGATGCGGCGGCGGCCCCTCCGGTCAGCGACGCTGATCTGAAAGCGGTGTCAGATTGGCTGAAACAGCATCACCCGGCGAAGGGGATCTCTTTGCTGGCCGCGGCGGCGGCCGTGCGGGGCCACGACCGCCCGGCGATCAAGCGGGCCGGGCTGACCTTGCTGCGCTCGTTCGGTCGGACCCTCGGCGTGATCCAGGAAGAGGCCGAGCAAGCGGCAGGCGCCGCCGTGCAAAAGAGTAAAGGGTCACCAGCGTACCGGAAAATCAAGCGGGCGGCCCATATTGGTTATGTTCAGTGGCGGCAACTGGCATTTAAGGTCTCGTCAGGGTTCAAGTTGCTGGTTGCGGGTGCACGGACGAAAGGCAATCAAAAGCCAGCTTCGACCCAAAGTGTACCAATTGCGGATGCTCCTTTGGCCGGGCAAGGGGAACCTGTCCTCACAGCCCCCGCCAGCATCAAGGTCAGCGCGCAGCGCGCCAATAAACGAGAGCTGTTGGTGCATTTCGGTACCCACAAGACCGGCTCAAGTTCGATCCAGAAAACGCTTTTTGTTCACGCCGAGGGGCTGACCAATTGCGCCTATGTCCATGGCAAGCTGCCAAACTCTTCTTTGATGATTGGCAGCTCGTTTCAAAGTGCTGCCGCGATCATCGCACGGTCTCCCGGGTCGGAAAGCTCTGAAATTGAATCGCGACGCTCCGAGGCACGCAAACAGCTGGCCAAGGCCCTGAACCGGGCCAGCGCAAAGTCGGACCGTATGGTGCTTTCGGCGGAGGTCATCTCACACCTTTTTGAGCCCGAGTTGACCGATCTGCGCGACTGGCTCGCCCCCTTTGCGCAGCAGATCAGCTTTATCGGCTATATCCGTGACCCGGTTTCCAGAGCGCCTTCCAGCTTTCAGGAATTTATCAAGACCAAATACCCTCCTGGCTTCAATTTCGACGCCCATTTTTCGAGGCCGGGCACATCCTACCGGATCGTCGAGCGTCTGGATGCCTTGTTTGGGCGCGATGCTGTGACTATTCTGCCCTTTGACAAATCGCTGTTCCCGGGCGGCGATGTGGTTCAGCATTTCCTGGCGAATGCGCAGATCTCCGGAACAGGATTTAAATCCGAATCCGTGAACGAAAGCCTATCCCATTTGGCGGTCAAGGCGCTGTTTTGCTACAGATCTCTGCGCGAGCGTTTTGACACGCAGTCCCAATACGCGTCCCGCGAGGCGTTTATCGGCAGCCTGCGGGCGCTGGACGGACCCAGTTTTGCGGTGCACGGCGATGTCGAGCAGTCGCTGCGCGCCAATTGCAAGACTTGGGATGACTGGGCCGAAAAACGGCTTGGCCGCCCACTGCCCTATGCCGACAGCTTCAAGGACTACGGCATTCGGTCCGAGTCGGATCTGATGACCTTTAGCCCCGAAGAATTGGAAAAATTCGCCAGCTATGCCGCGTCCTACGGGATCACCTCGATCAATGCCCAATCTGGGGCCGACGACGTTGCAGGGGCCCTTCACGTCATCCGGAACCACTTTGTGAGGGTAGGGCAGTCCGTGACAAAGCAGTTACTGCGCGCCGCAACGAAGGGCCGATCAGCTCTCCATCGCGTCACGAACCATCTTGTGTAGCATGACCATGCCGACCGCAAAGCCCGTTAGCGAAATCAGCACCACAAACAGGACATCGACATTTTCGCGCCCCACCTGAGGGTAGAAACCCGCTCGCATCAACTCGATCGGATGGGCGATCGGGTTCCACCACAGGTAGGTCGCATAAGGTTCGGGGATCGCGCTGATCGGGATCAGCGTTCCCGACGCCAACATCAGCGGCCGATTGACCACCGACCAAACGATTTCATAGGTCGGGTAGAGCATGAACAGCACCGCGTTAAGGCAACCGATCCCGAGCCCCAGCATCGCGGCCAGCAGGATCGCCTCGATTACCAGCAGCGGCCTGATATGCGGGTTGAGGTTCCAGCCCCACAGGATCACGAACGTCAGCACCAAAAACACCATGACTTCGATGAAAAAATTCAGGAAGAACCGCGCCATGATGGCGTCGATGGCTTTGACGGCCGGAAAGTTCAGCAGCTGCCGCGAGAATTTGGGCGCATGGGCGGTCTTGTTGGCAAGGCTGGCGTAAATCCCGAAGGGGATCATGCCGGTCATGTAAAACAGCGGAAAATTCGTGCCAAGCGGCGGCACCCGCGAGATGACGCCGAAGACGACGCTCATAAGGGTGATGGTGGCAATCGGGTCGATGAAAGCCCAAAGGAACCCCAACGAGGTGCGGCTTTCGCTGGATTCCAGCTCTCGAAGGACCAAAGCGACGATCACCCGCAGGCTTTTGAACCGGCGCGACTTTGGCACAAGTGGCTTTGATAGCGCGTCTTGCAGCGATGCAGGTTGCAAAATAATGTCCGATCCCAAAGGTTTCTTGGCGGCTTATTGAACCGCCGACCCGGCCAAGCTTTGCCTGAAGACGGCAGGGGGCTTGTACCAAGGGCCTCAATTTCATAACAAGAGGAATAACCGAGTGCAATTCTTGGCTTGCATGTGCCTTTTGAACAAGACGGATAAGTCGCGTGACATCGCAAAAGAACGTTCCTTCGCAAACAGATCAGCAAAAAGCGGCTGGCGCAGAAGTGAAACCTGTATCCGTTGTTGCCGGGGCACCCCTGGCGTCGGCGCCTCTGGACGGAGGCGAAGCGCCTAAGGACGAGCCACTGCGCGTCGTTCCCGCCGAGAGCGCGCTAATCAGAGAGCAGGCTGCGGCGGCCCGCCGTGCGGCCTTTCAGGCCGAACGAGGGCGCGAACGCCAGATTGCGAAGATCGGCTCCAGACGCGATCCCGCGCCCCTGGAGGCGATCAACGGCGGTCCCGATGGCGCGCAGGTTGCCCCGCCAAAACCCGCGCCGACCGTTCGGCCGGCCAAACTGCGCAGACGTCACTACGGCGTGCTGATGTCCTTGGTGCTGATGGTCATTTTACCAACCACTGTTTCGAGCTGGTATCTTTGGACCCGTGCCGTTGATCAATATGAAAGCCGGGTTGGATTTGCCGTTCGCGCCGAGGGGCAGAGCGTCTCGCCCGATATTTTTGGCGGTCTTTTGGGCGCGACCGGCAGCCCGACCTCGGAGGATATGCATATCCTGAGCGAGTTCATCCTAAGCCAGGAAATCGTCAGGCTGATCGATGCCCGGCTGGACCTGCGCAAACGCTTTTCGCTTTATCCCGATGATCCGGTTTATACTTTTCATCCCGAAGGCACGATCGAGGATCTGGTCGAATATTGGCAGCGCATGGTCGTGGCCGATTTTGATACCAGCTCTGGACTGATGAACCTGACGGTCTACGCCTTCACACCGAAGGACGCACAAGAGATATCGGCGGCCGTTCTGGAGGAAAGCACGAATGTTATCAACAGCTTGTCGGACATCGCGCGCGATGACAGCACGAAATATGCCCGCGACGGCCTAGAGGTGGCGCGGGCGCGGGCCAATGATGCCCGGGCAGCGCTTGCTGCTTTCAGAGAGAAAAACCAAGTGGCTGACCCTGCGGCGGATCTGGCGTCGCAACTGGGCGTGGTCGCCTCATTGCAAAACCAAATGGCCGCAGCGCTCGTTGAATTGGACATGATCCGTGCCAATGGCCAATCGGGCGATCCGCGGATTCTTCAACTGGAACGCCGGATCACTGTGATCAATGGCCGGATCAGTCAGGAACGGGCAAGCTTGGGCATCGGGGCAAACGGTTCTGGTTTTGCCGAAGTTCTTAGCGAATACGAGCGGTTGACGGTCGACAAGACCTTTGCCGAACAGGCCTATCTCGCGGCGCTGAGCGGTTTTGACGTTGCTATGGCCACAGTCTCGCAAAAAAGCCGCTATCTGGCGCAATACACCCCGCCGACCCTGGCCGAGGCATCAACCGCGCCCAATCGGCCTTTGATGACCTTTCTTGTCGGCCTCATTGCCTTCTTTAGCTGGTCGTCGATGGTTTTGATCTATTATGCTCTGCGCGACCGCCGCTAGTTCGGGCCGCGCGCGATGATCGAACTGGTTAACCTGACCAAGGCCTTTCGCTACAAGGGCCAGCCCAAATACATCGTGCGCGATGCCAGTGCGGTGTTTCCTTCGGGGACCTCGGTGGCCCTGATGGGGCGCAACGGGGTCGGAAAGTCCACCTTGCTGCAGTTGATTGCCGGCACGATGAACCCGGATTCGGGGCGCGTGCGCTCTGAGGGGCTCGTTTCCTGGCCCATCGGGCTTGCGGGCTGCATTCATCCGGAATTGACGGGCGTTCAGAACGTGCGGTTCATCGCGCGTGTCTACGGGGTGGACACCGATGAAATGGTTGAATTCGTTAGAGAGTTTGCCGAGCTCGGTAATAACTACTATCAGCCGACACGCAATTACTCCTCGGGTCAGCGCGCAAGACTGAACTTTGGCATGTCGATGGCGATCCGGTTTGACTGTTACTTGATTGACGAGGTTACGGCCGTCGGTGACAGCAGTTTCAAAGCAAAAAGTGCCCAGCTGTTTCAGGATCGTATGGCCAATTCGGGCGCGATCTATGTCAGCCATTCGACCTCGGCCATGCGGCAAACCTGCACGGCAGGAATTGTTCTGGAAGGCGGCAAGCTGACCTATTTCGACGATATCGAAGAAGCGATTGATTGCCACGAACGCAATTTGCTGGGACCGAATTACAAAAGGATAATGCTGTTGGATCCGGACTGAATGACAATATCGGTCAGGTTTTCGCCGTCCTGAAGGATCCACAGGATTCGGCCGGTTGGCAGATAGGTGATATAGGCCTCATCCGCGCTGCCGCCGCCGCCAGGCAGATAGGTTACCCGGAACTGGCTCGCCGTCGCGCCCGAAAGGCCGAAAAGCAGAACATCGCCCTGACTTGGGTTGTAATCAGAGACCCAATCCGACCCCTCGTTGCTGCCACTGGAATGCTGAAACTGGTCCGCGCCGCCGCCGCCTGACAGGGTGTCGTTCCCGTCCCCGCCCCACAAAAGATCGTTATCCGCTTCGCCCCACAGCGTATCATTCCCCGCGCCGCCCAGCATCGTATCGCGCCCGGTATTGCCAAAGAGCAGGTCATTGCCATTGCCTCCCGAAAGCGAATCGTTGCCAGCATCGGCGTAAAGCGAATCGCTGCCCATGCCGCCAAAGACAAAGTCATCGCTGTTGCCGCCACGCAGGCTGTCCGAGATATCGTTGCTGCCATTGCTGCCATTGCCGCCATAAATCCAGTCGACCCCGTTTCCGCCGCTGATCGAATCCGCGCCGTCGCCGCCATCCAGACTGTCATTGCCATCGTCCCCGGAGAATCGGTCGTTCCCGGTGCCGCCGCGCAACGTGTCGTTGCCGTTGCCGCCCGACAGCGTGTCGTTATGCTCGCCGCCATCGAGGGAATCGTTCCCTGCGCTGCCGATCAAACTGTCATTGCCGCTGCTGCCCGTCAGCCAATCATCGCCGTCGCCGCCGGTTAAGGTATCTTTGCCGGAATAGCCGTCCAGCCGGTCATTGCCCGCATTGCCGAGCAAGGTATCGTCGCCCTGATCGCCGCGCAGCGTGTCATTGCCGCTGCGCCCGTCCAGACTGTCATTGCCCCCCATGCCCAGAAACAGGTTGTTCCCGCTCGAACCCAAAAGCGTATCATTGCGGTTTGTGGAGATAATCGTTTCGATCGCCACATAGCTATCGCCCTGCGCCCAGCCGGTATTGACCGCCGGATTGGTCAGATCAATCCGCACCGCCTCGCTGGATGCGGAGTAATCCACCGTATCCACACCGCTGCCCCCGTCCATGATATCGGTCCCGGTCGATCCGATCAGCACATCATTGCCGCCAAGACCTTGAATCGTGTCATTCGCCCCGGTGCCAAAGATGATATCCGCGCCTTCGGTGCCGCGGATCGGCACCGGCGCGCTGCCGACCCGAAAGGTGTAAAGGCCCGCAACCCCGGTGTTGCCCGCCGTTGTCTCGAGGTCCAGCAAGGCGGTGTCATTCTCGGAGGGGCCAAGATAGGTCACCGTGCCGCTGTCATCCAAACGGAAACCAATGATCGCCGAATAGCCGCCCACCCCGCCCCCCCCGCCGTCCAGATCACCGGTGGTCCATTCGATGGACTCGTAGCGAAACACCACATCTATCGCCCCGCCGCCGCGGTCGAAAAGTTGCAGCTGAAAGGTGTTGGTCAGGCTGGCGTCCCGGCGGTAAAAACCGACCTCATCCCAGGTGATGGTCACGCAGTCCTGCACCGTGTCGACGTCCAGCCAGATCTGCCCGCTTTCCGGCCCCTCGCCGTCCAGCCTTGTATCCACATCGGCCATAAAGGGCGCGATGAAGGGCATGCTCAGCGTGCCCAGATCATCTGGCATCTGCGAGACCCCGGTGCCAAAGGTTACAAACCCGTCGGTCGAGATGAACAGCTCATCGCCGCCGTAGGTCTCGCCGCCGAGCAGAAATCCGTCCTCGAACACCGCCGAAACATCGACATGGATAAAGCCATCGTCCCCGCGCGGCAAAGCGGTTTCGCCATAGCCCTTGGGGCCGCCCAGACCCGTGACCGCTGTGCCGTCGCCCGTAATCTCGCCCATGAAAAACCCTATGATGCCAAGGCTGATGCTGCGCCGCCTTGCTTAATCGTCTGTTTAGAAATCCGCGAAGTCCGCGTGATTTCAGTGCTATCTGCGGGCAATTCGCGGGATGTTTGATCTGAATTTTAGCAACGGGTCATATCGCCGCCCCAGTCTGACCCACAAAGCAGCCGGCCCGAGTGGCACCTTGATCCCAGAGTGTGATTTTGGGGCTTGGAATGACGCCTGTGTTGTCTGCGACCTATACGGCCGCCCAGTTGGGTATTGCCCAGATTTCGGACGGCGTGGCCATCATTGTCGATGGCGGCACCGCCGATCTGATCGTGTGCCAACAATCGGTCAACCAACCCAAATCCATCGATCTGGGGACGGTCAGCGATCCCGGAACCGGCTATTTCATCACCGAATCCCCGCCCAAGGCCGATGAATGGTCGATGGTTCAGGCCAGCGACGGCATGACGCTGCAAATTGACGGCGCGGAAAAGCGGCTGTTCCTGTTCGGCGCAAGCGGCGTGATGACCATGAGCCTGATCGCCTCCAACGGCCTGCCCGGCACGGCGCAGGCGGTCGCCTCGTCGATCGGCGCGCTCAGCAAGGTTGAAACCTTTACCATCATTCCCGACGCTTCTGGCGATCTGGCGGCGCTGTCGCAAAAGGGCGTGGCGGGGCTAAAAGTCTTTGAGATTGGCGCGGGCGGTTTTTTGACCCTCGCCGATACGCTGCTCGATACGCCCAAATCCTATATTGGCACCGTATCAGATTCGGTCTCGGTGCTACTGGACGGGCAGGCCTATCTGCTGACGCTTTCTGCGACGGAAAACGGGATCACCTCGTTTTCGGTCTCGGATCAGGGGCAGACGGGCTTGATCGATTCGCTTGGCACCCGCGACGGTCTTGCGGTTTCGGGCGCACAGGCGATCGAATCCGCGTCGGTCGGCGGGCAGACCTTTGTCATTATCGCCTCGGTCAATTCCGATTCGCTCTCGGTGGTGCGGGTCAATGACATGGGTTGCCTGTTTCAGACCGACCATGTGATCGATGATCTGAGCCAAAGGATCGAGGGAGCCTCGGCCTTGGACGTGTTTGAGGTGAACGGCAGGGTGTTCATCGTGGCCGGCGGCTCGGATGCGGGGCTGTCCACTTATGAGCTGCTGCCGGGTGGCAAATTGAGTCTGATCAGCAGCGCGGCCTTTGAAACCGGGCAGGGTCTGGGCAATATCGCCTCGATTGACACGGCGGTGAACGGCGATCTGGTCTCGATCTTTGTGACCGAAGAGGGCGGCACCCGGCTGATGGTCTACGAATCCGACTTTTCCGATCTGGGTAGTCTTTTGATCGCCACCACCAGTCAGACCAATGGCACGGGCCTCGATGACCGGCTCATTGGCGGCAGCGGCGCCGAGACGCTGGCGGGCAGTGGGGGGGATGATTATCTGCATGACGGCGCCGGGGCGGACCGGTTGGTTGGCGGAACTGGGGCCGATGTCTTTGTCTTCAGCGCCGACACATCGACCGACACGATTGCCGATTTCGAGAATGGCATCGACAAGATCGACCTGTCGGACTGGGGCCGGATCTATTCGGTCTCCTCGCTGGTCATCACGGCAACTTCCACCAGCGCGCAGATCAGTTATGGCGGCAATGTCCTGACCGTAACCAAAGCCGGGGGCGGCGGATTTTCGGTCTCGGACTTTTCGGATGCGGATTTCCTGTTCTAGAGCGGACTGCCTTCAATCTTATTCAGACTTAAGGCAATCCAAGACCCGCACAGGCCGGGAATATTGCGTGTTGCGCTCAATCGGGCAAACCCGATTGAGCGCAACACGCTCTAGATAGCCGAGGTTTCCCCCCTAATCCCGCGCCGTGCCGCCCCCGCACTCTTGCCCTTTTGCGGCCATCAAGGCAGGAAGGAGCGGTTAGAGGAGCGCATGATGTCGGGACATGTTTTGGTAACGGGCGGGGCGGGCTATATCGGCTCGCATGCCTGCAAAGCGCTGGCGCGGGCCGGTTATATGCCGGTGTGCTTTGACAATTTGTCGACCGGCTGGGCCGAGGCGGTCAAATTCGGGCCGCTCGTGCAAGGCGATCTGATGGACCGGGCGGCGCTGGACGCGGCCTTTGCCACCTATCGCCCGATTGCTGTGCTGCATTTCGCGGCCCTGTCGCTGGTCGGAGAAAGCATGAGCGATCCGGGCAAATACTGGCGGGTTAATCTGGGCGGCGCTTTGACTCTGGTTGAGGCCGCGCTGGCGGCGGGCTGCCACAATCTGGTTTTTTCCTCGACCTGTGCGACCTACGGCGATCAGGACGGCGTGGTCCTGACCGAAGACACGCCGCAGCGGCCGATCAATGCTTACGGCGCCTCCAAACGCGCGATCGAAGAGATGCTGGGTAATTTCGGCGCCAGCCACGGGCTGAACCATGTGATTTTCCGCTATTTCAACGTCGCAGGCGCTGATCCCGAGGGCGAACTGGGCGAGCAACACCGACCCGAAACCCATCTGATCCCGCTGATGCTGGACGCGGTGGACGGGCGGCGCGGGCCGTTGACCCTGCACGGCACCGATTATCCGACGCGCGACGGCACCTGCCTGCGCGATTATGTCCATGTCAGCGATCTGGTAGCGGCGCATCTGGCCGGCTTGGGCTGGCTTTTGGCGGGCAAGGGCAGCCGGGCGTTCAATCTGGGCTCGGGGCGTGGGTTCACCGTGCGCGAGGTGCTGGATGCGGCGCGTAAGGTCACCAACCGCGAGGTGCCGGTGGTCATTGGCGCAAGGCGGAGCGGCGATGCGGCGGCACTGGTCTCGGGCTCGGCGCGGGCAAGGGACGAGCTGGGATGGGAGCCCGAGCGCTCTACCATGGCGCAGATGATCGAAGACGCCGCGGCTTGGGCACGCGGCAAAGGCTACGCCGGGTAGGTTTGCTTGCTGACCGGCGGCCAAAGGTACCGGAGTTCGCAGGATATTCCCGAGGCGAGGGGGACCTGCCATGTCCTCAAAGCAACGGCGCCGCGCAGCCTACAGGGCGTTTGGCGCGAAATTTCGCTGCCGTGGCAGCGGCCTTTCCTGATCACCCGATCAAGAATCGTCATGCAAAATCCGTAAATCCTGCGCCCGGACCCCGATCCAAGAATGACAGATCCTAATTTCCTGTGAATTTTCGCTTGATAGAATCTCATTTTTGCGATTATTTTTTGGATATTGGGCAGAGACTTTTGATGTCGGATTAATTTGGAAGGCTGGTAGACGGCAGTCTTTAATATGTTGCCGAGAAAATGTTGGTCACTCGGATGCAGGACCACATGTTCACCACGGCCGATGGCGCGACGCATTGCATCGCCAAAATGGGGCTCGACACCGGATTGGTGATCTTGGCCAGCACCGATGGCGGGCAAACCTGGGAGCAGACCCAAAGCCTGGAAGGGTCCAACTATATGTCCTCGTCGGACTATGTTTTGGTGGGGGACGGGCAGACGGCGCTGGTCAGTTATGTCTCGAATGACGGGGATCTGATTGTCGCGGCGCTGATCTAGGATCCGCTAACGCAACCTGGATCACCACCGGCCAGACCACCGCACCATCGTCGCACCAGCTGACTTATGACGTCAATCCAACCGTTGCCTCGGTGCCGGGCGGCACGATCCTGTTGTCCTATACCGAACTGAAACTCCGCGGGATGGAGGTGACCTTTTGCTTTTCTGATGACACGGGCGCGACCTGGTCCGAGACATCCTTTCTGCTGAAGGGCGACCTTCACGCCTCCTCTTGCCTGATCGCCACCGATGGTTTGGTCGGGGCGATCGTCGCCACCGACACCTCTATCATTTGGGTCGGCCTTGACGCGCAGGGGGGCTTGGCAAAGACGATGATCAGCCTTGAAGGCGTCGCGGGCAACTTTGCCTCGCATTTTTCGGCCACGACCTATGAGGCCGCGGTCTACTTGGGCGTGGCCACCACGGATCATAAACTGGCGTTTTTCACCTATGATCCGATGACCGAGGATTGGAGCAAATCCGCCTCGCCGATCGATCCGGCCATTGATGTGCGCTGGATTCAAACCAGCGTGGCCGAGGATGGCGCGATCTATCTGATCTATGATGACGGAGCGCAGGGGCAGATCGGGGTGCTGCAAAGCACCGATAATGGCGAAAGCTGGGTCACCAAGGCCGAGTTGGACCTGCCCTTTTACCTCCGCGATGACGCGTTCCACTTTGATGTCTCCGAGCAGACGGTCGGGGATATGGAGATTATGGTGGAGCTCGACGCGGGCCTGTCCGCCAACGCGCTGTACAGCTTTGTCGGGGATGTCGATGACAACGGCTTTGGCCAAGAGGCGGTTGCCGCGCCGGTTGAGGTCACCGAGGACTATTTTGTGTTTTGATACCGAGTAGGCGGGCCCTAAGGAACGCCGTGCTTGCACCGATTTGGCAGCAAGGTTACCCTAGGGGCGCGATTTTTATTTCAAGCCTGGTCCTGAATGGCCGCCCGCGCAACTGCGCTTGCCGGCCCCCTTCAACTGGATTGAGAAATGATTAAATTATTGATTTTAAAGCTTATATTTGCTGCTCTCTTCGGAACAGGCCTCAACCTTTGGCCTGGCGCTGCGCTCGCCGATATCCAAACCCTGTCCCTGCAGGGCCGCGAATTCTCGCTCTATGTGCCTCAAGGGCTTTCGGGACCGGCGCCCTTGGTCCTGGTGTTGCACGGCGCGTTGAGTTTGGCGGAAAAGTTCAGCAAGACCATGAACCTGCGCGGCGAGGCCGATGCGCGCGGCTTTGTTCTGGCCTATCTGAATGGTACTATCGTCGGGCGCGAGCGCCGCAATCGGCGGTCCTGGAACTCGGGCGGCGGCTGCTGCGCTTCGGCGGGTGAGGCAGGGGTGGATGACCTCGATTTCATCGCATCGGTCATCTCGTCGCTGGTCGCCCAAGGCTATGCCAATGGCAACAAGGTCTATCTGGTCGGTCATTCCAACGGGGCAATGATGTCCTACCGCTTTGCCTGCGAGCGTTCGGGCATGGTGGCGGGTGTTGTCGGCTTTTCGGGCGTGATCACCGCGAACGGATGTAGCAATGTCTCGGGGGTTCGGGTTTTGGTGGTGCAAGGCGCGCAGGACCCGATCGTACCGGTCGCTGGCGGCGGCAAAAAACCGGATCTCGGGCATGTCCTTTCGCACCTTGCAAAGCACGGTGGATCTGCTCTCGGGCGCCGGGGCATCGGTTGAGGTTGTCGTGCTAGAAGGGGCAGAGCATTCGGTGGCCGATCTGGACAGCGCCGCCCGCAATCAGATTGGGGCCTCGGTCACCGGGCTGGTCGGGCAGTTCGTGCGGTAGGCCGATGTGCGGCAATCGTCGCCGCCTGCGTTGACATGATTTTGTTCTTTTACTACATTTTCCAGTATCTTGAGCCATGGTGCATCAAGCCGCGCGGCTGTCGCAGCCCAAAGGATCGCCTTTCATGCCGCTTCCCCGCAGCTGCCTTGCCAAAATCCGCCCTTGGGTCGGCAGGCCGGCATGAGCCTCGGCCATGTCCTGATCAGTTCGGTGCGCGATGAGGGGCCTTACGTCCTGGAATGGGTGGCGCATCACCGCGTCCTCGGCTTTGATCTGATCTGCATCGCCTCGAATGATTGCCGAGATGGAACCGATGTGCTTTTGGCGGCCTTGGACCGGGGCGGCGCGATCCGACATGCCGCCA
Organism: uncultured Paracoccaceae bacterium; assembly: GCA_903930735.1. Classification (GTDB taxonomy): domain Bacteria; phylum Pseudomonadota; class Alphaproteobacteria; order Rhodobacterales; family Rhodobacteraceae; genus CAIYZT01. The sequence continues at coordinate 15,868 of CAIYZT010000377.1, forward strand.
ATCAGGTGCCGCGTGGCGAGATGCCGCAGCATTCGGGCTATGTCCTGCTGCGCGAGCGTTTTGGGCTGGACCGGGCGGATTGGCTGATGGTGCTGGATGCGGACGAGTTTCTGGTGGTTCATGCGGGGCAAGGCCGGGTTCAAGACCTGACCGGCACCGCGCCCGCGCAAGTGGACGTGATCTCGCTTTGCGCCGCCACTTTTGGCACTGATCCCGGTCCTTGGGCCCCGGGCCGGGTTTGCGACCGGTTCCGGCTGCGGCTGCCCTTGGCGCATAAGGCCAATGCGATGATCAAGTCGATCACCCGGGGGCCGGGCCGGTTTGTCCATATCCATAATCACTCTATGGTTGGCTTCCGCTCGCCCCAAGATCTGCAAGTGATGCGTGCCGATGGTTCGGTATTTTCGGTGGCGCCCGGCGTTGCCCTGTGGAAGCGGCTGCGGAATTTTCCGGCGGCCGAAATCTGTCATGACCTTGCGCAGTTCAATCACTACGCAGTCAAGACGCGCGACAGTTATGATCTGCGCAAATCGCGTGCGCTGGGCACGGCGCGCGATCTGGGCGAGGCGAACCTGCGCCATACCGAGGCCTATTTCGATACGATCACCGCCGCCGGCCAGCCCGACACCGCCATCCTGCGCTATGCGGGCCTGGTCGAGGCCGAGATGGACCGCCTGCGCGCACTGCCCGGCGTTGCCGAGGCGCAAGCGCGGGCCGAGGCGGCCTATGCAGCCCTGATCAGGGTCTGATCGAAGGGCTTTGCAACGGCGCGGGGGCGGACCGGGCTGGGTTCAATCCCATGGTGTTGCGGCGCAAATCGGCCTGCCGCGCCCGAAGCCGCGCCTTGTGCAGCGACAAGAGCGGCAAGCACCGCGGGCCATAGGCCTGCTCCAGCGTCACAAAAGGCGCTCCGGGTTGGCGCGCGGACAGAACTGCGCTGGCCAGCGCCATCCGATCCTCGGGCAGCAGCGAGCGGACCGTCAGGGGGCCGGGGTAATAGCTTTCAGTGACCGCGCCTTCGGCCCAAAGCAGATCATGCGCTGGCAGCAACAGATGGTGATAGGTCACCCAGGTCAGTCCGCGGGCCACACGGGCGCCGCGCCGCAATTCGGCCAGATGGCGCGCCCGGATCAGGGCCGGACCCGCCGCCGTTTGCACCACCGCGGATGCTGCGGTGAGACGATCAGATCGCGCAGGCCGCCACGAAATGGCCGGCGCGGATGCGACTGGGCCGAAGGTCTGGGCGCGTGTTCAGATCGCCTGAGCTCAGGCTGCGTTTGCCGTGCCAGAGCACGGGCACTTCGCGGCCATCGGGCGTCAGAATAAGGTCCCCCGCCACGATATCTTCAACGCAGCGCGCGCCCAGCGGCGTCAAAATCTGGGTGCCGCTGGCAAAGCAGGGAATGCCCATCGCGTTCAACTGTCCGGGCGAAGATGCCATATCGCGCGCAAGGCCAATGACTATAACGCTCTCGCCGCCCGGAAAGTTCAAAACCGCACTGCCATTGCCGTCATCCGTCTCGGAGACGTCGAACTGGTCGTTAGTCGTGCCTTCCTTTTCGGGATCGCCAAGGTCGAAATCCAATATCACGTCGCTGCCCGAGCCGCTGGTGAAGATCACTGGATCGTCGCCAGCGCCGGTGCCGCCGTACAGCAAATCACTGCCCGCATCGCTGGAAATGCTGTGGTTGCCCGCATCGCCGTGGACCGTGTCCGCGTCGCTGACGCCAGAGACAACGTCATTGCCATCTTCGCCATAGGCCAGATCGCTGCCGTCGCCGCCAAAGGTCGTGTCATTTCCCTTGTCGGAATAGATGCTGTCATTTCCGGCCCCGGCGCGGATGTAATCGTCATTGCCGGAAGAGCCGGCAAGTCCCGCATCGGAATTGTCGATCTTGTCGCTACCGCTCGCGACCGCCTCGACATAGCTGCCATTGATCAGATCGCCGCCCGCGGTGCCGTCGATATAGCCGTCATCAAATCCCGTGGAATACCGGCTTGAACCCATCCCGGAATAGGTATCCCCCGCCACCGAATTCAGCGTGACCGAGGTGATCGGCTTGGCCTCATAGGCGGCCTCGTCCATGCCGGCCGCCGGGTCGGGCGCGAGGTACAGATTGCCCGCCGTATCCTCGGAGATTACCGCGCTGACCGTGGCGGTCGTGCCATCGGCATAGGTCAGGGTAGCGTTGAAAGCAGCTGTGGCATCGAAGGTAAAGGTTGTGGTCGTGCCGCCACTCGTGGTGCTGAACTGATCATTGACGAGGTTGTTGTTCATATCCAGCGCGCCCGCCGTGCCGCCATTGTCGATGGTGGTGACAGTGGTGATCTTGCCCGACAGCGGGGCGCCGGACGATCCATAGGTCTGACCCACAAAGGATCCGGCGTTTTCGGCGGTCTGATTGCCTTCGGTCGGATCCATCGCGATGCTGGAATTGCCCAGCGAGATTCAGGTAAATGTCGTTGGCAACTTGCACCCCCTTTGAACCCGTCAAACGCCTTGGTCCAAGGGCCCTCCAAAATGATTGCGCCCCGGGGCCCCTGCGCCAGACCGGCTTTCCAAGGGCGCGATTGGGCGCGCGTCAATCCTGTTTGCGCCCGTTGGGCTAAGCATTCGTTAAATCTAGATTTAGCCAAAGTTTTTAAGGATTTTGCCGGCGGACTTGATTGATCCTTTGACGTCCAATTTGCTAAATTTCCCCTGCATAAACTGTCAAAATCCTTTATGAAGTGCGGTAATCTTAATGTGCAGGCGGCAAGAAATGGGGCTTGCGGAAAGTGGCTTTTTGTTAGGAAGTCTGTGGCCACATCTTACAGCAGTGGCTTAGCAAAGGTTTTTTCATGAGCGTGTCAGAGGGTGCAGGCGTTCGTCCTGCCGAATCCTACACCGATGGCTTGCTCACCGGGCGCCGGCTGGCGCCGGGTATGGATTTGGATGGGCTGGTTCAGGTAGCGTCGCTGGTCTGCGCCGCGCCCATGGCGATGATTTCCATGCCGGGCGAGGGCTGGCAGGTTTCCTTTGCCAGGATTGACCCCAAAAACAGCCATTGCAGCGCGGGCGCCGCGGCCTTTTGCACCTTTGCCGCCCAACAAGATGATATGTTCGAAGTGTCCGATGCCGCCTTGGATCCGCGTTTTGCTGATGATCCAACGCTCGCCGCGCCGATGCAAACCCGGTTTCTTGCCGGGGCGCCGGTCATCATGGCCGATGGCAGCCATGTGGGTGCGCTTTGCGTCATGGACACCAAGCCGCGTCAGCTTGACCACAGCCAGCGCCAGATCCTGACCCAGCTTGCCCGGTTGGCGGCCGAGATGCTGGACCGCTACCGCAGGGCCTCGGAGGCTGATCTGCTGGTGGCCGAGTTTTCGGTGCTGCACCAATTCGCCCCCCTGGGCATTTTCGCTGTCGATCCCGAGGGCCTGTGTCTGAAGGTCAATGCAAAATGGTCCTTGATCTACGAAATGGCGCAGGAGCAGGCCCTCGGCAGCGGCTGGGCCAGCCGGATTCACCCTGATGACCGCGCCGCGGTATGGGAAAGTTGGAACGAGACAACCCGCGAGCGGCATGATTTCGACATGGAATTCAGGCTGCAAATGCCCGATGGCCGGGTCAAGACGATCCGCGCCCTGTTGCGGGCGTTTTATGGGCCGGATGGGGCGCTCGCAGGGCATTCCGGTGCGGTCGATGATGTCTCGGCCGCCCGGCCATTGCAGAGCAGCCTGAGGGAAAAGCAAGACCGCGTGGCCGCGATCCTCGACTCTACCGGGGCCGCCGCGTTTGAATGGAATGTGCAGAGCGGGGTGATCCGGGGCAGCGAGATCTGGCCGCGCATGACGGGCAATACGCTAGCCGAATTCGAGAAGCTGACGATCCAGGAATGGCTTGCGCAGCTGCATCCCGAAGACCGCGCCATGGTCCTCAATATGTCCCGAGAGCATTTTGTCAATCCGCAAGTGCCCTTTGAGGCCGAGGTCCGCATCCGCCATGCGCTTGGCCATTGGGTTTGGGTGCTGATCCGGGGTCAGGTCACCAGCACTCTTCCCGACGGTAGCCCCGAATGGTTTTCCGGGGTTCAGATCGACATCACCACGAAAAAACGCCAACAAGATGCCCTGCGCAAAAGCCAGATCCTGTTGGAAAAAACTGGCGAAGTAGCCGGGATCGGCGGCTGGGATCTGGATCTGGTGACCAATTCGCTGACCTGGACGGACCAGACCTGCCGCATACACGGCGTGGCGCCGGGTTTTCAGCCCTACCTGGCCACGGTGATTGATTTTTATGCCCCGGATTCGCGCCCGTTGATCCGCGCGGCGGTTGAAACGGCAATCAGTACCGGCGCGCCTTGGGATCTGGAGTTGCAGCTTTTAATCCCCTCTGGCCAGCAAGTCTGGGTTCGCTCGATCGGCGTGGTGGATTTCGAAGGCCCGACCCCGGTGCGCCTTTTTGGCGCGTTTCAAGACATCTCAGAGCGATTGGCGCACCAAAGCCTGCTGCAAGAAGAGAATCAGCGCATGATCCTAGCCAAGGACAGCGGCGGCATCGGGATCTGGGAATACCGGCCGGATGTGAACGAGGAAACTTGGGACCGGCAGATGTACGTCCTTTATGGGCACCCCTATCCAACCGATGTGCCGCCGACCCAGATCTGGCGGCAGCGCCTGCATCCCGAAGATATCTCAAAGACGGATGAGGCAACCGTGCGCACCTTGCGCACTGGCCAGCGTTTTGATTCGGAATTCCGTTTGATCTGGCCGGACGGAACCGTACGTACCATCCGCTCGATGGCCGACCGCAGCGGGCCGCCCGGCGCGGGGTGCAAGCTGATCGGGGTCAATTGGGATGTCACCGAAGCGCGCACCAATGAACGCGAATTGGCCGAACAGCACCGTCTGATGCAGGTGACGCTTCGCTCGATCGGGGATGCGGTGATCACCACGGACGGCTATGGCGTGGTGACCTGGCTGAACCCGGTGGGCGAGATGATGACCGGCTGGCCCCTGGCCGAGGCGCGGGGCCGTCCGCTGGCTCAGATTTTCAAGATTATCAACGAATCTACGCTATTGCCTGCAGAAAGCCCGGTGGACGCCTGTCTTGCCCAAGGCGCTGCGGTAGGAATGGCTGCCGATACGATTCTGATCTCACGCGATGGGCGCGAATTCGGGATCGAGGATTCCGCAGCGCCGATCAAGGACGACAATGGCAAGATTCACGGCGTCGTACTGGTGTTTCACGACGTGACCACCGAGCGGCGCCTCAGCGGCGAGATGACGTACCGCGCCACGCATGACCCGTTGACCGGCGCCAAGAACCGCACGGAATTTGAGCTGCGTTTGGAAAATACCTTGAACCGCAGCAAGCTGGATTCCAGCCATCATGTGCTTTTGTTCATCGATCTGGACCAGTTCAAACAGGTCAATGATGCCTGCGGTCACTCGGCCGGCGATGAGGCGCTGCAGCAGATCAGCAAGATTCTGGCCGGAGCCATCCGCACCCGCGATACGCTGGCGCGGCTGGGGGGGATGAATTCGGCATCTTGCTGGAACATTGCCCGGTTTCGGTGGGCCAAAGGATCGCGCAAGGGATCTGCGACAAGTTGGAGACCTACCGATTTGTCCGGGGGGACAAGAGGTTCCGGGTCGGTGCCAGCATCGGTCTGGTGCCGCTGGATGCGCGCTGGCTGAACGGCAACACGGCGATGCAGGCAGCCGATGCCTGCTGCGGGGCGGCCAAAGAGGCCGGGCGCAACCGTGTGCAGCACTGGCAAGACAGCGATCAGTCGCTTTTGGCCCATCAGGGGATCAAGCATTGGGCCAGCAGGCTGGAGCGGGCGCTGGATGAAAACAGCTTTCAACTTTACATGCAAACCATCGTCGCTCTGGCGCCGGAAACGCCGGGCCGCCATGGCGAGGTCTTGTTGCGCCTGCAAGATGATGACGGCAGCCTGATCTTGCCGGGGGTCTTCATGCCCTCCGCCGAACGGTTCAATCTGGCGCCGCGGATTGATGTTTGGGTGCTGCGCCGGACAATTGAAACCCTGGCGTCGCGGGCCGATCGGGCTGAATTTGCCCTGATCAGCGTCAATCTTTCCGGGCGCTCGGTGGGCGACCGGATGTTTCACCGCCATGCACTCGATCTGCTGCGCGCGGCTGGGCCCGATATCTGTTCGCGCTTGATGCTAGAGGTGACCGAAACTGCCGCCGCCGCCAATATCGCCGATGCTACTGTCTTTGTTGAACAAATTCATGAGTTGGGCGTCAAGGTCGCCTTGGATGATTTCGGGGCAGGGGCCACCTCCTTTGGGTATCTGCGCAGCCTCAAGGCCGATTTCCTGAAGATCGACGGTCAGTTCATCCAAGGCCTGCTCAGCGACGAGGTCAGTCAGGTCACGGTGCGCTGCTTTGTCGAAATTGCCAAGGTTCTGGGCATCGCCACGGTTGCGGAATTTGTTGATCAGCCGGCTTTACTGGACCGGGTGCGCGCGCAGGGAATCGATTTCGCCCAAGGTTTCTTGCTTGGCCAGCCCGAACCCTTTGTCGGCGGCACATCCTAGCGGGTGTCAGCGGCCCGATTGGGAGCAAAGCCACCAAGATGCCGATAAACACAAAGGCCGCCCGAAGGCGGCCTTTCTAAGCGTCGGTTAACGCTTTTTAAACTGGAGCGGGCGAAGAGATTCGAACTCTCGACCCTAACCTTGGCAAGGTTATGCTCTACCCCTGAGCTACGCCCGCACTCCGTCCGCGCTTGCTAACTGATGTCGCGGTCTAGGGCAAGAGGGGTTTCAACGGGATTTGCGATGATCCTTTTCAGCAGCACCTCAAACTCCGGGATCTGGACGATCATCCTTTTGGGGCTGTCCGGCAGGTTCAGGCCCAAGAGCGCATAGCCATGCACCATGGACCAAACCGCGATCTCGATCTCGGGGTCAGGTTGGCCGAGGGGCGAAAACGGCAGGCAGGCGTCGCGCAGCACCTGATAGGCCAGGCCCGAGGCCTGCATCAGCGCTGCATCCTCGCGCGCGACATCGCTAGAGACGAAAAGCAGATGAAACAGCCCGGAGTCTTCCTTGGCAAAGGCCAAGTAGCCCTGACAAACCCCGACCAGACGGGCAACGTCGGTGGGCTCAGCAGCCTCGCGGTGCCTAATCATTTGGCTGGAAAAAGCCTGATAGGCCCGCGCCGCAATCGCCGTCAAAAGGCCGGTTAGGCCGTCAAAGTGATGCGCCGGCGCCGCATGCGACACCCCGGCTCGCGCCGCTGCCCGCCGCAGGGTAAGCGCAGAGGGCCCGCCTTCGGCCAAAAGCTGCAATCCAGCGTGAATCAGCGCCTCGCGCAGGTTTCCATGGTGATGGGGAAGTTCTTTGGTCATGGATATCTCTGAGGTCTTTACTTGACAGCGTCAAGATACCGGGTATGCCTCGCTGAACTTTACACTGTCAAGGAGGCTGCCATGACACGAATCGCAGTACTAGGACTGACCTCATTCTTTTGGACCCTCAGCCTGATGGTCGCCGCCGTCTCGCTGAGGTTCCTCATCGCTCCGATGGCCGAAGTCATGGGTAACATGGTTCATTATCTGTCCGCGGCGCCCGTCGCCCTATATGCCCACATCCTCAGCGCCCCTTTGGCGCTGGCCTTGGCGCCGTTCCAGCTTTGGCAAGGTTTGCGCCGATCCCGGCCTAGGCTGCACCGGCTGACCGGCTACGCCTATGTCACGGCCACTGTGCTTGCCGGGATCGGCTCTTTGCTCATGCTGCCGCACTTTCAAGGCTCTTACTTTGCGGCCGCCGGTTTTTTCATCATGGCGCTGCTCTGGATCGGCCTGACCCTGCGCGGCGTCTTTCTGGCCCGCGCTGGCGACCATGCCGCCCATCGCCGGTTCATACTGCGCTCGGTTGCCGTGACCTTCGGCGCCGTGTCGCTGCGGTTGATCATGGCGCCTCTGATCGCGCAGGGCTGGTCGGTGGTCGAGACCTATGAAATCACCGCTTGGGCCTGTTGGCTGCCCAACCTGATCGCGGTGGAAATCTACCTGCGCGCCAAAAGCAAAAGGGCCCCAAT
>CAIYZT010000378.1 GCA_903930735.1 uncultured Paracoccaceae bacterium
CAAACCCCAAGCAAACGACCGTCCATGGCATCATACCGCCAACGCAGGGTCAGAGCAATTTTTCGAGGTGCCCTATAAAGAAAGTGCGGAAAATTCAGGATTGGGAAAGGAATGCCGCCCAGGGTTGACCGCGACAAGGTCGGGCCGGGTAGCGTCAGATCAACATGAGCAAAGAACTGAAGCCTGTTAGCTTTCTACCCGCCTGGTTGCCAGAAACGGTTCGGCTTTACCTCGATCACACCGAAGACGGCGTCTCGTTTCGGGAACTTGCCCGGCGCGAGGGCTGCCATGCCTCGACGATCCTGCGCATGGTACGCCGCTATGAGACCCGCCGCGATGACCCGCTGCTGGACGAGGCGCTAAGCGCCCTCGTCAAGTCCAAGACCGCCAAGTGCCCCCCCTCGACCGACAAGAAGGATGACAGTGAAATGTCTGCACCCCTGCGCCATTCGCCCCCCCCAATTGACGAAGCGATGATCCGCCAGGAGGCAAAGCGCGTGCTGCGACGGCTGGCCGAACCAGGCGCGGTTTTGGCGATTGCTGTTGATATGGAAAAGGCCGCCGTGCTGCGCGAATTTCCTGACGGCAAATCGGCGCGCACGGCGGTTCTGGACCGCTCGGCGGCGCAGGCCTTTGTGCTGAAGGACTGGATTGTGTGCCGCAAGCCGGGCCGGATCGCGACCTATGAGTTGACCGGGGTCGGGCGCGCCGCGCTGAAACGGATGCTGGAAGAGGACGGTGCGGGGATGGGCGCGGAAATGGGCGCAGAAATGGGCGCAGAAATGGGCATGGCCGAGGCGCCGATGGCGTTTTCCGGTCAGCACCGGGAATGGGCGACGCGCGATGTCGCCGACGAGGGCACCAGCCGCCGCGTGCGCTATAACATCGCCGAAAGCCCGGTTGCGGTGCTGGGGCGGCGGCGCGAAAAGGACGGCAAGCTGTTTCTGGAGGCCGAATTGGTCGACGCCGCCGAACGCTTTCGCGAGGATTTCGAGCTGGCGCAGATGGGGCCGCGGGTTGCGCAAAACTGGGAGAGGTTTTTGACGGCGGGCATTCGGGGGGGCTTCAAAACCGATTCCGGAATTGCCGAGGGTCCGCGCGCGGCGCGTGACCGGGTGGCGCTGGCGCTGCATGATCTGGGGCCGGGGCTTGGCGATGTGGCGCTGCGGGTCTGCTGCTATCTGGAGGGGGTCGAGACCGCTGAGCGGCGCATGGGCTGGGCGGCGCGCTCGGGCAAGATCGTACTACGGATCGCGCTGCAGCGCCTGCGCCGGCATTATGATGAAACCTATGGCCGCTCGGGTCCACTGATCGGTTGATCTAAAATAAGGTGGCGGCGAAACCGGGTTTCGCCGCCACAGACTTTGCCCAAAGCTGTGATTACCTCAGATCAAATCGATCCAGTTCCATCACTTTGACCCAAGCCGCAACAAAATCGCGGACAAAGTGTCCGGCATTGTCGTCTTGGGCATAGGCCTCGGCCAAGGCGCGCAGTTGCGAGTTCGAACCAAAGACCAGATCCACCCGGCTTGCCCGCCATTTCAGCGCCCCGCTGGTGCGGTCGCGCCCTTCAAAAGCCTCGGCTGCCTCAGAGGTTGGGGTCCAGGCCGTGCTTATGTCCAGCACTTCGGTAAAGAAGTCCTGCGTCAACATGCCGGTCCTTGTGGTAAAGACCCCTTGATCATTGGTGCCCTGATTGGCCCCCAGCACACGCAGACCGCCCACAAGGACGGTCATTTCCGGCGCGCTAAGCGTCAGGAGCTGAGCCTTGTCGACCAGCATCTCTTCGGCCGTTGCGCGAAAAGCCGCGGCTTGCCAGTTGCGGAAACCATCCGCTTCCGGCTCCATCACCGCGAAAGAGGCGACATCGGTTTCGGCCTGGCTTGCGTCCATCCGGCCCGCAGTGAAGGGCACTGCAACGGGATAACCCGCCGCGATGGCCGCCTCTTCGACCGCTTGGGCGCCTGCCAACACGATCAGATCGGCCAGCGAAACGGCCTTGCCTGCCAGGGCGGCAGTATTGAAAGCGGCCTGAACCTTTTTCAGCGCCGCTATCACCGGGCCGCTGCGGGCAGGCTCGTTCACAGCCCAATCCTTTTGCGGAGCCAGCGCGATGCGGGCACCATTGGCGCCGCCACGTTTGTCTGAACCCCGGAAGGAGCAGGCCGAGGCCCAGGCGGTAAAGATCAGATCCGCCGCAGGCAGGCCCAAAGCCTTGATCGCCGCCTTCAGCGCGGCAATATCGGCCTCATTGATCACGGCATGGTGGCGCGCCGGGATCGGGTCCTGCCAGATCAGTTCTTCGGAGGGCACTTCGGGGCCAAGATACAGACTCTTCGGTCCCATGTCGCGGTGGGTCAACTTGTACCAGGCGCGGGCAAAGGCATCGGCGAATTGATCGGGATTGGCTTGGAAACGGCGGGAAATCTTTTCGTAGACCGGATCAAACCGCAGCGAAAGATCAGCCGTTGTCATCATCGGACGGTGCTTGACCTTGGGGTCATGGGCATCAGGGATCATGTCCTGAGCTTCGACATCCTTCGCATGCCAGACGATGGCGCCGGCAGGGGTGGTGAATTGCTCCCATTCATATTTGAACAGAACTGTGAAATATCCCATGTCCCATTTGGTGGGATTGGGTTTCCAAGCGCCTTCAAAGCCCGAGGTCGTTGTGTCGCCGCCCTTGCCGGTGCCATGAGAATTGATCCAGCCAAAGCCCATCGCTTCGATCGGCGCGGCTTCGGGATCGGGGCCGACCTTTTCCGCCGGACCTGCGCCATGCCCCTTGCCAAAGGTATGGCCCCCCGCGACCAAAGCAACGGTTTCTTCGTCATTCATCGCCATCCGGCCAAAGGTCTCGCGGACATCGCGGCCCGAGGCGACGGGATCGGGCGTGCCATTGGGGCCTTGGGGGTTCACATAGATCAGACCCATCTGCACCGCAGCCAGGGGATTGGCCAATTGCCGATCGCCGGAATAGCGGGTGTCGTCCAGCCATTTTTCCTCGTCACCCCAATAGATATCCTCTTCGGGGGCCCAGACATCTGCGCGCCCGCCGCCGAAACCGAAGGTCTTGAATCCCATCGTCTCCATCGCGACATTGCCCGCGAGAATCATCAGATCCGCCCAGGAAATCGCATTGCCGTACTTCTGTTTGACCTGCCACAAAAGGCGACGCGCCTTGTCCAGGTTGCCATTGTCCGGCCAGGAATTCAGCGGCGCAAAGCGCTGCGTCCCGGTCGAGGCGCCCCCCCGTCCATCGGCCGTCCGGTAGGTCCCCGCCGAATGCCAGGCCATGCGGATCATCAACCCGCCGTAATTGCCCCAATCTGCCGGCCACCAGTCCTGGCTGTCCGTCATCACCTTGGCCAGATCGGCCTTCAGCGCGGCATAATCCAGCTTTCCAAAGGCGGCGCGATAGTCAAATCCGGCTCCCAATGGACTACAGACCGGCTGGTGCTGGTGCAGGATCGCCAGATTCAACTGGTTCGGCCACCAATGCCGGTTACCTCGCCCATTTAACCGTGTCGCGGGGCGCGCTGCACCATGGATGACTGGGCATTTGCCTGCCGTTTCTGTGCCGCTCATTAGAACCTCCAGAGGCTACGTTAGAATAGGGGTTAACACGCTGGTCATGATCACTAATTAGAATGATTCTAGTAGGGGGAATCGCGTGAGCGTGGTGAAAACATTGTGATCAAAAGAAAAAGGCCTCCCCTTTTGAGGGGCGGCCCAGATGTTTTTTTTCTTCTGTGGCAAGTTTCGCAGCTCGCCCGGGTCAATCCTGCCCGGTAGAGCGTGCCCGCGGCCAGACCGCCGGCCAGTGGCGCAGAGCTAAAGACCCAAAGCTGCGACAGGGCGGTTTCGCCCACAAACAGCGCAGGGCCGATCGAGCGGGCGGGATTTACCGAGCCCCCCGTCACATTGATCCCTACCAGATAGATGGCGGCCAGCGTCAGACCGATCGCCAATCCGGCAAAACCCGTGGCCGAGCCGGTGCCGGTTGCCCCCAAAATTACCGTCACAAAGAGGAATGTCATGACGGCTTCGAATACCAGAGCGGCGCTCAGCGAATATTCCCCAAGATAGCCCCCACCATAGCCATTCTGACCCAGACCACCCGTCCAGCCCACGCTGCCCGAAGCGATCAGATAAAGTGCACCGGCCCCTAGGATCGCGCCAACGATCTGAGCGATCGAATACTGCACCGCATCACCCGCCGACATCCGTCCTGCTGCCACCATGCCAAAGGACACAGCCGGGTTCAGATGCGCGCCAGAGATAGCGCCAAGCCCATAAGCCGCCGCCACAATGGCCAGACCGAAGGCCATTGAAATCCCGGTAAACCCGATGGCAGCTCCGCCGATTGCGGCAGAGCCGCAGCCAAACAGCACAAGAATTAATGTCCCCAGTGCTTCCACGATTAACTTCTGAGGCATTCTCCTGTTTTCCTTGTGGGTGGCTGCATTGTACGGACAGCCTTGCCCAAAACACATTGCCCCATGTTCCCGCCGCAACGCTTGCGACATTGCCATCGGGGCACCGAAAGCCTAAGATGAGAGGCACCTTAAGTCATGGGGAAAATCCAGTGCGCGACCTCAAGTTGCCCGAAGAGCGTCATCCCGAAAAGGCGCATCGCCCCGATCAGGAGCAGCCGAAAAAACCGTCCTGGATCCGGGTAAAGGCCCCGACGTCAGAAGGTTACCGCAAAACCCGCGATATCTTGCGCGACAAGAAACTGGTGACGGTCTGCGAAGAGGCGGGTTGTCCCAATGTGGGCGAATGCTGGAGCCAGGGTCACGCCACCATGATGATCATGGGCGAGATCTGCACGCGGGGCTGTTCGTTTTGCAATATCGCCACGGGCAAGCCTTCGGCCTTGGACGCCTTTGAGCCCGGCCGCGTCGCCCATGCCGTGGCCGAACTGGGCCTCAATCATGTGGTCGTGACCTCCGTGGACCGCGACGATCTGGACGATGGCGGGGCCGAGCATTTCGCCCAGACCATCCGCGCCATCCGCCACCGGGCGCCCGGCACCACGATCGAGGTCCTGACCCCCGATTTCCTTAAATGCACCGATCAGGCGCTGGAAACCGTGCTGGCCGCCGGTCCCGATGTGTTCAACCACAACCTCGAGACCGTGCCGGGCCTGTACCCCACGGTGCGTCCCGGCGCGCGCTATTTCCATTCCTTGCGCCTTTTGCAGCGCGCCAAAGAGGTCGACCCGGCGATTTTCACCAAATCGGGCATCATGGTGGGCTTGGGCGAGGATCGGCAGTCGGTCTTGCAGGTCATGGATGACATGCGCGCGGCGAATGTGGATTTTCTGACCATTGGCCAGTATCTGCAGCCCTCGCCAAAACATCACCGCATTGACCGGTTCGTAACCCCCGAGGAATTCGCCGATTTCGAGCGTGCCGCCTTTGGCAAAGGCTTTTTGATGGTCTCGGCCACGCCCTTGACCCGCTCCAGCTATCACGCGGGTGACGATTTTGCCCGGCTGCGGGCCGCCCGGCTGGAAAAACTCGGCCGCGCCTGAGCCTTAGGGCGCCTGTTTCGGCACCGCTTTGATATAGGCCGCAATCGCGCGCACATCCGCCTCGGGCAGCTTGGCCATATTGTCCACGACACGGGCCATATGCCCACCCACCGAATCAAATTCGGGGGTAAAGCCGGTGGTCAAATAGTCGAAAATCTCATCCTCGCTCCAGGTCAGAATGCCGGGCGCGATGCCGGGGATCTTGCCCTGACCCGCGGGATCGGGCGCGCCCGCCAGCCATTTCGCAGTTTTCAGCCCTCCCAGAAGGTTGCGCGGCGTGTGGCATTCGCCGCAATGGCTCATCGCTTCGGCAATGTAGCGCCCGCGCGCTACCTGCGGGGTCAAATCGCCCTGCAGCACGAATTCCTGGGATTGAAACAGCAGCTTCCAGCCGCCCAAAGACCGCCGGATATTGAAGGGAAACCCGACCTCATGCGGCAATGACGCGATCTCCGAGGCCGGCAGCGCGTCCATATAGGCCTTCAGATCCGCCACATCCTGCGCCGCCATCTTGCCGTAAGCATTATAGGGCATGGCCGGAAAATAATGTTTGTTGTCCGGCGAGATACCGTCCATCACCGCGGTCGCGAACTGCTCCAGCGTCCAGCCGCCGATACCCTGATCGGGGTCGGGCGAGATATTGGGGGCCAGAAAGGTCCCGAAAGGCGAGGCGAATTTCTGCCCGCCCGACAGGACCAACTGCGCCTCTCCGGTTGCCTTGTCGGCCATATGACAAGATCCGCAGCCCGCAGCGGCATAAACCGCCGCGCCGCGGGCCGAATCGCCGGCAAGCCCGGTAAAGGCATCGGTCGGGCGAGGGTGCGGCTGGGTTATGATCAGAAAACCGGCGAGGCCCAAAGCGGCGAGACCCGCCAGAGTTGTCATGATTTTCTTCATCGCATCTCGCTCTCTTTGGGTATCGCCTTTGGCCGCCCGTTACGGCGCGACATATCGGCCCCGTTTTTCCATAGTCAGAAATTCCGGCCAGCCCCAGATCTGTTCAATCCCGTAAATCACCAGGCAAATCAACACGATACCGACAACCAACTTGACCTTCCACATCGGCGGCGGATTGCGCGCCCAAAGCGACATGCGGATCAACCAGTTCAAATTCATCAAGACATTCCGCAATTGACCTATGGTAAACTCAGCCGAAATCGGGGCCTATGCAAGATTCGCAAAATGGCCCCCGTCAAATTTCCGATCCCCACCTTAGGGGGTAAAGCGCACCTTGCCGATATAGGGCAGGTTCCGGTTTCTTTGGGCAAAATCAATGCCGTAGCCCACGACAAATTCATCGGGAATCTCAAATCCGGTCCAGGTCGCCTTGATATCCACTTCCCGGCGCGAGGGTTTATCGAGCAGCGCGCAGACCTCCAGCCGTTTGGGCGCACGGCTCAGCAAAAGGCCGGTGACATGGTGCAAGGTAAAGCCGGTATCGACGATATCCTCGACCACAAGAACATCCCGGCCAGCAATTTCGCCGCGCAAATCCTTTAGAATCCGCACCTCGCGGCTGGATTGCAACGTATCGCCGTAAGAGGAGGCCTCCAGAAAATCGACCTCGACCGGCAGATCAATCTCGCGGACGAGATCGGCCACGAAAACGAAAGAGCCACGCAGCAGCCCCACCACGACCAGCTTGTCACAGCCTTGAAAATGCAGGGTAATCTCGCGCGCCAAGGCTTCCACGCGGGCTGCGATTGCCTTGGCCGAAATCATCTGGTCGATCACATAGGCTGGTTCCGCCACATTTGTCCCCTTGATTGTCTCAAGGTTTCTAGCCGATGAAAGCGGCCAAGTCACGCGCAGGAAAGACCGAAGAGTGCCGCATCACCAAGAGACCAGGATCCTGCAACACTCGGCGGAACAAATGTTCGCCTTGGTCGCGGATGTGGCCAGTTATCCGACGTTTTTGCCCTGGTGCTCGGCGGCGCGGATCCGCTCGCGCAGTCCAATTGAGGGCGGCGAAACCATGGATGCGGATCTGGTGATCTCGTTCAAGGTATTCCGCGAAAGCTTTGGCAGCCGCGTCGCACTTTTGCCGGGCGAGGGGCGAATCCTGACCGATTATCTGGATGGTCCGTTCAAACATCTGCATTCGGAATGGCGGTTTGAACCGCTGGAGGCGGGGCGATGCAAGGTGCATTTTCAGGTCGACTTCGAGATTCGCAATCCGGTTCTGTCCGGTATCATCGGCCTCGTCTTTCACGAGGCCATGACCCGTGTCGTGCGCGCCTTTGAGGGCCGCGCCAAAAATCTGTACAGATGAGCAGCTAGGCTTCCGGCGCGAACTTCAGAACGACCCCGTTGATGCAATACCGCAGACCGGTCGGACGCGGGCCATCGGGAAAGACATGGCCGAGATGCGCATCGCATTGATTGCAATGGACTTCTGTACGCCGCGAGAACCAGCTGTTGTCGATACTCTCGCCCACCACATCGCCCGCCATCGGGGCATAGAAAGAGGGCCAGCCGGTGCCGGAATCAAACTTGGTCTTTTGGTCAAAAAGCGGCGCATCGCAGCCGATGCACCGATAAAGCCCCGGATCTTTGGGGAAATCATCATGGGTAAAGGCGCGTTCAGTGCCATGCTGACGCGCAACCTTGAACGCCTCATCGCCCAGCTGCGCCCGCCATTCTTGTTCGGACTTTACAACTTTGGTCATGGCATTTCCCTTTCAATCCCTTGCGCCCAAGGCGCTGTGCAGGCAAATCTAGGGCGCATGAGGCCGCGTGCCAAGCATGGTTGCAAGGATCTGACGCATGCGTGAACTTCTGACATCCCGGTATCGGGCCCGACTGGCCGAATCCGCGCAGGATCTGCAGGCCGCGCAGGCGCTGCGGCAGCTGGCGTTTCGGGGGCCGGGCGCGGGGCTGGATGCCGATGAGTTTGATGACGGGGCAAGCCATTTGCTGATCGAAACCCTGGAAGGGCAGGCGGTTGCCACCTTTCGGATCGCTACTTTTGCTGACGGGGACGCGCTGTCCATCGCCTACGCCGCGCAGTTTTACGATCTGCGGACCTATGCGGCACAAAGCGGGCGCAAAGCGGAGCTGGGGCGGTTTTGTCTGCACCCCGCCGCACAGGACGCCGGACTTTTGCGCCTCTGCTGGGCCGCCTTGGCGCGGATTGTCACGGGGCACGAAGTGAACCATCTTTTCGGCTGCTCCTCCTTGGCAGGGGCCGATCCGGGCTTGCACGGCGCGGCGCTGGGATGGCTGGCGCAAAACGCGCGCGGCCCTGATGACTTTATCCCGCCGCCGCGCAATGGGGCGGCGATCCCTTTGGGCGGGCCAAATGCCTCGGCGCAGGGGGTGCCGCCGCTTTTGCGGTTTTACTTGGCCTTGGGCGGCTGGGTCGCCGATCACGCCATGATCGATGCTGATCTGGACACGGTTCACGTCTTTACCGCGCTCGACATCGGCGCGCTGCCCCCCAGCGCGGCCAAGCGTCTGCTTGCGATGGCGGGCTAAGCCTCTCGGCCCCGGTTGACGGCGTGCCCAAGGCCGTCTAACCCGCAGCCCATGGCACGCGCACCCCTTCTACAGCTCTCGCAGATTTCGCTGACCTTCGGCGGCAATCCGGTTTTCGACAAGCTTGACCTCGTGGTCCAGCCGGGCGACCGGGTGGCACTGGTGGGCCGCAATGGCTCGGGCAAATCCACCTTGATGAAGGTGATGGCCGGGCTTGTCCTGCCCGACAGCGGCACGCGCGTCGTGACCCCCGGCGTCAGCGTCGGCTATATGGAGCAGGACCCCGACATCTCGGGCTTTGCCACTTTGGGAGATTACGCGGCCAGCGGCCTGCCCGAGGATGAGACTTACAAGGTGGATGTGGTGGCCGAGGGGCTGAAATTCCGCCCCGACATGCCGGTTTCGACCGCTTCAGGCGGCGAGCGGCGCCGGGCCGCGCTGGCCAAACTGATGGCCGAAGCGCCCGAGTTGATGCTGCTCGACGAGCCGACCAACCATCTGGATATTCAGGCCATCGAATGGCTGGAGGCTGAACTTGCCAGCACCCGCCAGGCCTTTGTCCTGATCAGCCACGACCGCGCCTTTTTGCGCGCTTTGACCAAAGCCACACTCTGGATTGACCGCAGCGAAGTGCGCCGCCGCGAATCCGGCTTTGACGGCTTTGAAGATTGGCGCGAGACCGTCTGGGCTGAAGAGGACGACGCCCGCCACAAGCTGGACCGCAAGATCAAGGCCGAGGCAAAATGGGCGGTTGAAGGCATCTCGGCCCGGCGCAAGCGCAATCAGGGCCGGGTGCGGGCCTTGCAGGTTCTGCGCGCCGAACGCTCTTCGCAGATCCGCCGTCAGGGCACCGCGATGATGGAGCTGGAGTCGGGCTCGACCTCGGGCAAAAAGGTGATCGAGGCGCGGGGGCTGGAGAA
Source organism: uncultured Paracoccaceae bacterium (assembly GCA_903930735.1). Taxonomy (GTDB): domain Bacteria; phylum Pseudomonadota; class Alphaproteobacteria; order Rhodobacterales; family Rhodobacteraceae; genus CAIYZT01. The sequence goes on from CAIYZT010000378.1 coordinate 9,937, forward strand.
AAGCTTTGGCGACAAGCTGATTGCGCGGGATTTTGACCTGCGCGTGCAGCGCGGCGACCGCGTGGCCTTTGTCGGGCCGAACGGGGTGGGCAAGACCACTTTGCTGAAGATGCTTTTGGGCCAGATCGCGCCTGACAAGGGCACGGTCAAGCTGGGCACCAATCTGGATATCGCGGTGTTTGACCAGACCCGCGCCCAGTTGGACGTAAACGCCAGCCTTTGGGAAAACCTGACCGGCGATCCTTTGATGGCGGTTTCGGGCGCCTCGGATCAGGTCATGGTGCGCGGCAATCCCAAACACGTCGTGGCTTATCTGAAAGATTTCCTCTTTGACGAGCGGCAGGCCCGCGCGCCGGTTAAATCGCTTTCAGGGGGCGAAAAGGCCCGGCTTCTGCTTGCCAAACTGATGGCGCGCCCGTCCAATCTTTTGGTTCTGGACGAGCCGACCAATGATCTGGATGTGGAAACACTGGACCTGCTGCAGGACATCCTGGGCGATTATGATGGCACGGTGCTGCTCGTCAGCCACGACCGCGATTTCATCGACCGGGTGGCGACCTCAACCATCGCGATGGAGGGCCGCGGCACCGCCATGGTCTATCCGGGCGGCTGGAGCGATTACGCCAGCCAACGCGGCGCGCAGGCGGCGCAGATGCCGACCAAGTCTGGCTCCTCGCATGCCAACTTAAGGTCTGACGTCAAGAAAGCCGCAGAAGGCCTTACATTCACAGAGAAAAAACGTCTGGAAGCCCTGCCTAAAATTATCGAGCGTCTGGAAGCCGAGATCAATTCACTGAACGATTTTCTGTCGGACGCGCAGATGTTCACCCGCGAGCCGGTCAAATTCCGCAAGGCGAGTGAGGGCATTTCTGAACGACAAGTTGCACTGGCCGCGGCCGAAAAGGAATGGCTGGAGCTGGAAGAGCGGTCCTAGACCGCCTTAGGACAGGCATCGGCTGGGACCGGCGGCATCACGCAAGCGCGGTCATCGCCGCTGGTACCCGAGACGGTGACGAGACCCTGAGACCCTTCAAAGCTCATTCCAAACTCACCGACGTCCAGCACGATCCCGCCATCCGCCTTGGGCGACAGAGTAAAGGTGCCCGCACCGCCCTCTAGCCCGAAGAGCATGGCGTCTGGCCCATCCTCGCAACAGGCATAGGCTGTCAGAAAGTCGGACTTGCTGCGCAGTTGCACCAAAAGCCGCAGGATTATCCGCGACGGGTCGTCCCAACTTTCGCTGTCCGGCCAGAGAGCGATGGTTTCAACTCTTTGCGCTGGGTTGCTGGCCATGTGGTCGGCCGAATGCAGCCGCAGATAGCAGATGCCCGTGCTGGAAAACATCATTTCACGAGGCCCATTCGCCAGTGCAGGGGTGGCCAGTAACATGGCCATGACAATCAGGCGCATTCCAATTTTCCCTTACATGAGATCCTTCACCACCTCTTCGATCATCATGACATCTTCGCGCGTGCAATCAAATTGCCCGACCTGAACCCGGATCACATAGCGCCCCAGATGCAGGGTCTGCGTCAGATAGATGCGGCCATCGTCGTTGATCCGGTTCAGCAGCGCCTCGGTTTCGGCATCAGAGGCAAGGGCAAAGGTGAACAGGGACAGGCGCGGCTGGGTGACGATATGAACGCCGGGCAGGGCGCGCAGGGCTTCGCAGACCTCGCCCGCCCAAGTGACGTGATTGCGGATACGTTCGCGCAGGCCATCGAGCCCGTAGGCGCGCAGCACGAACCACAGTTTCAGCGCCCGGAAACGGCGGCCCAGCGGCACCGTCCATTCGTTGAAATTCACCACCTCTTCGCGGCCCGCCGTTTGCAGATAGCTTGGCCGCAGACCCAGCGCCCTGATCTGCGGCGCGGGGTCGCGCAGGAATTGCACCGCGCAATCAAACTGCGCGCCGAGCCATTTATGCGGGTTAAAGACGATCGAATCGGCGGCCTCGATCCCGGCCCAAAGGCTGCGAAACTCGGGGCAGATCATCGCAGATCCGGCCCAGGCCGCATCGACATGCACGGGCAAGCCATGGGCATGGGCCGCGGCAATGCAGTCCCCGATCCGGTCAAAAGCCCCAACCGAGGTGCCGCCCGCGCACAGAACCACCCCGGCCGGCATGAACCCTGCCGCAATATCTCCCGCAATCGCGGCAGCCAGCGCGACGGGGTCCATCGACAGGCTGTCATCGGCCCGGATCTTGACCAGATTATCCTGCCCGATCCCCGCCACCCGCACCGCCTTGTCCACCGAGGAATGGGTCTGGGCGCTGGCATAGATCCGCAAGCGCGGCGCCCCAGACAGCCCGCCAGTGTTGCCCGCATAGTCCAAGGCCACCTCGCGCATGGTCAGGACAGCCGATAGCGTGGCCGTGGTCGCGGAATCGTGGATCGTACCGACAAACCCCTCGGGCAGGCCGATAGCTTGGCGCAGCCACTGCACCATGACCTGCTCCACCTCGGTCACGGCGGGCGAGGTTTGCCAGATCATGCCCTGCGCGGCCATGGCATTGGCCAATTGCTCGGCCAGCATCGAGGCGGGGGCGGCATTGGCGGGAAAATAGGCAAAAAAGCGGGGATGCTGCCAGTGGGTCATGCCGGGGGGCACGATCCGTTCAAAGTCCTCCCAGATCCGCTCCATCGGCTCGGCCTGATCGGGCGGGCCGGGCGGCAGTTGGCGGGAAATAGCACCGGGCACCAAGGGCGCGCGCACCGGTTGCAATCGCAGATCCCGGTGATAGCCATGCGCCCAATCCGCCGCATGTTTGGACCAGTGCCGCAGATCATCATGGTTCATCGCAGTGCCCCTTTAGCGTCTATTAGCAAGGCGCATCCAGCGCCGCCCGCAGCTTTTTCGGCAGCCCGCTTTTGACCTGCGCGTAAGATTCCTCGATCCGGCGAAGCATGTCCTCTGGCGCTGCGGTCTCCAGTTCGAACCGGGCCCAGGAGGCATGGAAATAAGGCGCCTTGACCGCTTTGCCCAGCTCGATCAGCAGCCGCGACGTTTCGATATCGGCGCATTTCACCGTCAATCCAACCGGTTCACCGCCCAAGACCGCGAAAATCTTGCCGCCGATTTTCCACACCTGCACCCCCGGCCCAAAGGGTTCTTCGGGCGTTGAATGGGGCAGGGCCCCGGCGGCTTGGATGAGAAGGGTGCTGTTCATCGCCTCAGACTCGCTGAAAAGGCTTGGCGGGGCAAGCGAAATGCCGTACACACGGCGCCATGAAAACCTCGGGCACCCTGCGCATTTGCTGCATTATCCGCTGACGTATCGTCGCGCGGGCCCATCAGTTCATCCCTTCAGGAGCACTTGATAGTCCCGCGCGGGCAAGCGTGCGAAGACTTATGGGAATGAAGACATGAAGATCAGACTGCACAACAGCAAGGCCCGCACCAAGCAGGATTTCGTGCCGCTAAACCCTGCGAATGTCCGCATTTATCTGTGCGGACCCACGGTCTATGACCGCGCGCATCTGGGCAATGGCCGCCCGGTGGTGGTGTTTGATGTGCTTTACCGGCTGCTGCGGCATGTCTACGGCGCGGCGCATGTCACCTATGTGCGCAATTTCACCGATGTGGATGACAAGATCAACGACGCCGCCCTCGCACGCAAAAACGCAGGCGATCCGCGCGATCTGGAGGCTTTGATCCACGAGCGGACCACCGAAACCATCGCCATGTATCACGCCGATATGGACGCTTTGGGCGCCATGCGCCCCGATCACGAGCCGCGCGCGACCGACTATATCGGGCCGATGGTCACCATGATCGCAGATCTGATCGCCAAGGGTCATGCCTATGCGGTGCAGGGCCATGTCCTGTTTCGTGTACGTTCGTACAAGGATTACGGCGCGCTGTCGGGCCGTTCGGTCGATGACATGATCGCCGGAGCGCGGGTCGAGGTTGCGCCCTTCAAGGAAGATCCGATGGATTTTGTCCTGTGGAAGCCTTCGTCCACCGAGGAGCCGGGTTGGACCAGCCCTTGGGGCCGCGGCCGTCCCGGATGGCATATCGAATGCTCGGCCATGTCCTATGAATTGCTGGGCCCGAGTTTCGACATCCACGGCGGCGGTCTGGACCTGCAATTCCCGCACCACGAAAACGAAATCGCCCAAAGCTGCTGCGCCCATCCCGAGGCCAGCTTTGCCCGCTATTGGATGCATAATGAGATGCTGCAAGTCGAGGGCAAGAAGATGTCCAAGAGCTTGGGCAATTTCTTTACCGTGCGGGATTTGCTGGACCAGGGCGTCCCGGGTGAGGTGATTAGGTTTGTGTATCTGAGCACCCATTACCGCAAGCCTATGGACTGGACGGCGGAGAAGGCGCGCGAGGCAGAGGCGACGCTGAGGAAGTGGCGGGAGATGGTATCGGGCGTTGAAGCTGGCGAACCCGCGGCTTCAGTGATCGAAGCGCTGGCCGATGACCTGAACACGGCAGGTGCCATCGCGGCACTGCACGATCTATCTCGTGCAGGGGATGCGGCCGGGCTGAAGGCGTCAGCGAAACTGCTCGGATTGCTGGAAGATCGCTTG
>CAIYZT010000379.1 GCA_903930735.1 uncultured Paracoccaceae bacterium
CGGATCACTGCCATCTCGGCCGCCATCATCGCATTGGGCGCCAGCGCCACCTCTTCGATAGCTTTCAAAAGCATCTGCCAAGTCCGGCTCAGCACCCGCATCGGCAGCCTTTGCGCCAGATCGAGGCCGCGCGCGCGTTCGGCGGGCGGCACGGTCGGGTCCATCGCCACATCGGGCGAAATTTTGACCACGGAAATCCAATGCGCGATCTCGGCCAGATCGCGCAGCACGGCCATCGGGTCGGCCCCGGCGGCATATTGCCCGGACAATTCCGCCAAAGCCCCCGCCGCATCGCCCTTTAGAACCGTCTCGAACAGGTCCATCACCCGGCCCCGGTCGGCAAGGCCCAGCATCGCGCGCACCTGCTCGGCGCTCGTCTCGCCCGCCCCATGCGAGATCGCCTGATCCAAAAGCGAGGTCGCATCCCGCGCCGACCCCTCAGCCGCCCGCGTGATCAGCGCCAGCGCGTCATCGCTGATCTGCGCGCCCTCGGCGCCCGCGATCTTGCGCAGCAGTTCCAGCATCACTTCAGGTTCAATCCGGCGCAGATCGAACCTTTGGCAGCGCGACAGCACCGTGACCGGCACCTTGCGGATCTCGGTGGTGGCAAAGATGAATTTCACATGGGCCGGCGGCTCTTCGAGCGTTTTGAGAAGTGCGTTAAAGGCCGCCGGGGACAGCATATGCACTTCGTCGATGATATAGACTTTATACCGCGCCGAGGCGGCCCGGTAATGGACCGACTCGATGATCTCGCGGATATCGCCGACGCCGGTGCGGCTGGCGGCGTCCATTTCCATCACATCCACATGCGCGCCGTCGGCAATCGCCCGGCAGGCATCGCATTGCCCGCAAGGATCGGTCGTCGGCCCGCCTTTACCATCCGGCCCGGTGCAGTTCAGCCCCTTGGCGACGATGCGCGCCGTGGTGGTCTTGCCGGTGCCCCGGATCCCGGTCAGAATAAAGGCCTGGGCGATCCGGTCTGCGGCAAAGGCATTGCGCAGGGTGCGGACCATGGCCTCTTGGCCGACCAGATCGGCAAAGGTCTGGGGGCGGTATTTGCGGGCCAGAACCTTGTAGGCGGGGGCGGCTTGGGCGGGCACTTCGGGCATCAAACCTCGGGGGCAGGGATTCTGTTGTCGTCTACGGTAAGGGACAGGGGGCCAGATCACAACATGCCAGCGATGAAGATTGATCAGGTGAAGGTTGGGCGCGGGATTTTGGGGCTGTGCGCGTTGCCGGGGCGCGGCGGAGATTATGCGGGGGACCTGTTGGTGCTGCGGAATTTTGCCCCGGCGGCGGTTTTGTCCCTGGTGCAGATCCAGGAATATCCGCGACATAATGCTCCGACCATGATCCGCGATCTGGCCGCGCTGGCCATCCCGCAAATCCATTTCCCGATCCGCGATTTCGGCACGCCCAGCGCGGCGCTTTGGCCTTCGGTGTCGGCGCGGCTGCATGTGATTTTAGGCGCTGGCGAGAGGGTCCTGATCCATTGCCTTGCGGGCTGCGGGCGAACCGGCACCTTAGCCCTGCGCTTGATGGTCGAGGCGGGAGAGGGCCCTGCCGAAGCGCTGATCCGCCTGCGCGCCGCACGTCCCTGCGCTGTTGAAACCCGCGCGCAGGAGATTTGGGCCAGCCGCAAAGTCGGCCTCTAGAACAACTCCAGCAGCCGCTCCAGATAGCCGCGCTCGGCCTCGGTCCGGCTCCGATCGCCGGCGCGGTTGCGGATCTCGTCCAGCAATTCCTGCGCGCGCCGATAGATATCCTCACCCTGCATCAGGTTTTCGTCCGAGCCGATGCGCATGGCATTGCCCGGCTCGCGGCCCAGAGGATCAAGTCCCTGCGAGTCGGGCACCCCATCCGCGCGCTGATTTTGGCCGGGCTGAGCATCCCTTTGGTTTTCGGCCATCGCCTCGCCAAAATTCCGCATGCCCTCGCGCATTGCGTCCATGGCCTCGGCCTGCCGGTCGAGCGCGCTGGGCAGATCGCCGTCGCGCAGGGCCCTTTCGGCCTCGTCCATCGCCTCGCCCGCACGGCCCAGCTCGCGCCGGCCCTCTTCGCCCTTTTCGCTGCCCGGCCCGGGCAAACGACCCTGCTTCTTCAGATCGTCCAGCCGCTCGGCCAATTCTTTTTGCCGTTCGGACAGGCTCTGGCCGTCCTGCCCCTCGCCCTCTTCGCCGTCCTGCAGATCGCGAAAGGCGTCGTCGGACAATTCTTGCTGATCGCGCAGACCGTCCTGCAGATCGCGCATCGCCTGATTGCCCGGCGCTCCCTGCCCGCCCTGCCCCTGCGTCACTTGCATGTTTTCCATGAATTGGCGCAATTGTTCCATCAATTCAGCGGCTTCAGCGGTCTTGCCCTGCTCCATAAGCTCTTGCAGCTTGTCGAACATCTGTTGCAACTGGTCCGCGGACATCTGCATCTGCGGCCCGCCATTCTGCGCGCTTTGCTCGCCCTGTTCACCCTGCTGCTCGGCCAATTCGCTCAGGTACTTGTCCAAAGCCTCGCGCATTTCGCCCATAAGCTCTTGAATTTCCTCAGCCGAGGCGCCGCGTTTGATCGCCTGATCCAGCCGGTCCTGCGCACGCTGCAACCGCTCCAGAGCCGAGGCCAGATCGCCGTCTTCGATCATCAGCGCGATGGCCCAAAGCTCGGCCGCCATCAGATCGCGGTCCTCAGTGGTCAGAGTGGTCTGCTTGCTGTCCAACTCGCGGATCAGCACCCGCAGGCGCAGATAGGCGCGCTGGTTACGGATCAATTCCTCGGGTCGGTGGGTCATCGTTTTCATCACCTGCACCACGCGTGGCGCATTGGCGCGGGTCCAGATCAGATCGCGGCGCATCTCAACCACTGCCGCCGCCAGCGGATCGAAAAACCGCCGTCCGGGCAGGGTTAGCGAGACGGGCGCAGGCGCAAAGTTTTGCCCCGCGCCATCGGTGATCCGATAGTCCATGGTCACCGGCAGATTGGCGAGGATGGATTCCGACAGGTCATCCTTCAGCACCTCGGTGAAATCCTTGCGGTTGCCCCGGATCGGCATCGGCAGATCGAGCGTGATGGCCGCCGCCGCCTCAGGATCGAGCGCGAGGCCAAAGCGCCGGTCGACAGCCGCCAGATTCAGCGTGATCGTCACTTGCCCGGCGGAGACGCCATAATCATCGCTGGCCTTGAAGCGTTGCTTGAACCGGCCATCGGCCTCACGTCCGATCTCGCCCACCAGCTCCAGCTTGGGCGCGGCGTCGGGGACCATGGCCAGCTGCCATTCGCGCCCCCCCGCCCCCGCAATCGCCAGTTTGCCGGACTGGGTCACGACAAGGCTCTGCTCAGGCGCCGAGGCCGGGGCCGCATCAAGCCGCCCCGAGACGGTTTCGGACAGGATCAGATCGCCCGGCGCGCCATAAAGCCGGATCAGCAGCTTGGTGCCCGCCGGCAGGCTTAGCGCGCCTTCGGACTGGTCATTCAGGTAAAGGCGCGGCTTGCCAGTGTAAAACGGCGGCTCAGCCCAGCCTTCCCAACTGGGGCCGGCGGCGATGGCATCGCTGCCCGGCAGGCCTGGCTCGGCCATTCCGGCAACCCGCAGCACCGAGCCAAAGAGCAGCGCCATCACAAAGGCGGTCAGCGCCACATAGCGCAGCGCAAAGGGATCAGCGCGCGACAGGCGCAGGTTAGGCTCTGACGGGCGCGCGGCGCGGGCGCGGGTCGCCATAACAGATTGATGCGCCGCCCAAAGCGCGCGGCTATCGGCGTTGGCAATGCCCAGCGCCTGCACATCACTGAGGGCCTGAAGCGGGCGGCCTTTTAGGTTTTGGTCCATCCGGGCCAGCGCCTCGGCCGCTTTGGGCAGCCGGAAGGCGCGAAAACCCCAGATCAGCGCCCAAATCAGCGCGCCGCCAAGCGAGAGCGCACCGAACCAAAACGCCTCGAGCGTCAGGAAACGGTCCAGATCAAAGGCGAAAAACGCGATGGCGGCGAGGAAAAGCGTCCAGAGCGGCCAGAAGGCATGGGTCAGCCGTTCCGCCCAAAGCCCGGCCATTGTCAGCCGGAAGGGCCAACGAATCTGCCGCCAAAGGTCTTGGCCAAGGTCCAGCGTCATTCTCCGACCGTTAGAGCCACTCCGGAATCCTATCGCGCGCGAGGATTTCCTCATAGGTAGGGCGATGTCTGATGACGGCGAATTGATCGCCTTTCACCAGCACTTCGGGCACCAAGGGCCGGGTGTTATACTCGCTGGCCATCACAGCGCCATACGCCCCCGCCGAGCGGAAGGCGATAAGATCATCAGCGCCGAGTTCGGTCAGCGCCCGCGCCTTGGCAAAGGTATCGCCGGTCTCGCAGACCGGACCGACAACGTCATAAACTTGCCGCGGCGATGCTGGGGCGGGCTCGATCACGGGCACGATGTCGTGATGCGCGCCGTACATCGAGGGGCGCAGCAGATCGTTCATCGCCGCATCAACGATCAGAAAATCCCTGTCCTCGCCCGCTTTGTTATAGATGACCTTGGTGACCAGCAGCCCCGAATTGCCGGAAATCAGCCGCCCCGGCTCGATCTCGATCTCGCAGCCGAGGGGACCGAGTACCCGTTTGATCATCGCGCCGTATTCGATGGGCAAAGGCGGCGCGGTGTTGGAGCGTTCATAGGGGATGCCCAGACCGCCGCCCAAATCCAGCCGTTCGATGCTATGGCCCGCCGCGCGCAAGGTTTCGGTCAGGGCGGCGACCTTTGTATAGGCCTCTTCGAAGGGGGCAAGTTCGGTCAGCTGGCTGCCGATATGCACGTCAATCCCCACCACCCGCAGCCCCGGCAGGCGGGCGGCCAGCGCATAAACCTCGGCCGCGCGCGAAATCGGGATGCCGAACTTGTTTTCCTTTTTGCCGGTGGCGATCTTTTCATGGGTCTTGGCGTCGACATCCGGATTGACCCGGATGGTAATCGGCGCCTGCAGGCCCATCGATGTGGCGACAGCCGACAGCGCCTCGAGCTCCGGCTCGCTTTCCACGTTGAACTGGCGGATGCCGCCTTCCAGCGCTAGGCGCATCTCGGCGGCGGTCTTGCCCACACCCGAAAACACGATCCGCTCGCCGGGCACACCCGCGGCCTTCGCACGCAGATATTCACCCTGCGAGACCACATCCATCCCCGCGCCCAGATCGCCCAGCAGTTTCAGAACGGCGATGTTGGAAAGGGATTTGATCGCGAAACAGACCAGATGCGGCAGGGGCGAGAGGGCCTCGGTGAACAGCGAATAATGCCGGGTCAGGGTCGCAGCGGAATAGACATAAAACGGCGTGCCGACCGCTACCGCGATATCGGACAGGGGCACATCCTCGGCATGCAACGCGCCGTTCCTGTACAGAAAATGGTCCATCTCGCGCCCCCAAAGTCCTTTGCCCGTGGTTCTATGCCAAAGGGGGCAAAAGGGAAACCATCGTTAGTGCGGGATGAGTTTTCACGCAAAAAAGGTATCGGAATTCGGGTTCGAGCCTGAGCGAGAGGCAGCGAACTTCCGATTCCGCTAAAAAACTATCCTACTTTAAAGCGCCATGACCTGCGCGGGGTCCAAAAGCCATGGCGCGAGGATGCCGCAGGTGTCGGACAGGGGCAACAGGCAATCGGGCACTTGCAGGCCGATCACCGAGCGCATGAAATGCGCCCGCGACTGCATCCGCGCCAGAACCTCGGGGAAATCACGGGCCAGATCGGATTGGAGGGCCGCGTCCGCGATCACATAGCCATCCTCCATCCGCGTTGAGCCGTAAGCGGCATGCGAGGGGATCACATCCATTTGCATCGCCATCCCCGAGGCAATCGGCTCGGTCGAGCCGGCATAGATCGGCGAGGACAGCCATTCATCCATCCCGATCAGATGGCCGGGGTTCAGGAACAGATTGAACGGCTCGGCCGGCAAGGCGGCAAACATC
>CAIYZT010000380.1 GCA_903930735.1 uncultured Paracoccaceae bacterium
GGCATGCACGACCCGGCGGCACGAGGATTCGTCGCCCACCGTGATGCGCAGGCAATGTGGCAGCTTGTAGCTGGAAACCCGGCGCACGATCAGTCCTTGTTGCTGCAGATAAAGATCACAGGCCTCGGCCTCTTCGACACTTGAAAAGCGGGCCAGCACGAAATTGGCAAGCGAGGTGTCGGAAGGCAGGCCAAGTTCGGCCAAAGCCTGCGCAAGCCAATGGCGCAGGCGGGTGTTTTCCGACCGACATTTGGCAATGTAATCCTGATCGCGCACCGCAGCTTCGGCCACGTCCAGCTGGGTGTTGGACAGATTGAACGGGCCGCGAATGCGGTTGAGCACGTCGATGATGGCTTTGGGCCCATAGCCCCAGCCAATGCGCAGCCCGCCCAGCCCGTATATCTTGGAAAAGGACCGCGTCATCACGACATTGCTGCGCGCCTCGATCAGCGACAGACCGCCATCATAGCCATCGACGAACTCGGCATAGGCCCCGTCCAGCACCAATATGGCTTGCGGAGGCAGGCCATTGGCCAGACGTTCAACCTCGGCAGCGGAAATCATCGTGCCGGTGGGATTGTTCGGATTGGCGATAAAGACCAGCTTGGTGCGCCGGTTGCAGGCGCGCAGGATGGCATCGACATCGGTGGTCCGCTCGCGCTCGGCAACCTCGACCGGGGTCGCGCCCGCCGCCATGGCCGAAATGCGGTACATCAGGAACCCGTGTTCGGTAAACACGACCTCATCCTTGGGTCCGGCATAGGCCTGGCACAGAAAATGGATTATCTCGTCCGAACCCACGCCGCAGATCACGCGGGCAGGGTCGAGCCGATGGGTATCACCAATCGCCTCGCGCAGAGAGGCGTGATCGGTGCCGGGATAGCGGTGCATCTGATGGACCGAGCGCTGAAAAGCATCCTTGGCCCGGTCCGAAGGGCCAAAGGGATTCTCGTTCGACGACAGTTTGACCACAGTCGTCAGCCCCAGAACCGAAGCCTTGCCGCCCTCGTAAAGCGCGATGTCCAGGATGCCAGGCTGTGGGCGGATTTGATCGTTCATCAGGGTCCCCAAGGTATTCGGCGCTTTTAGCCTTGGGGGGGACGCAATGCCAGCGGCAATTCCCGCCCCTGCTGCCCTTTGTCAGTGCTTGGCGGATTTGGACGACAGCCAGTCCATCAGCGCCAAGAGCACCCCCGAGGCGACGAAGGTCAGATGGATCACGACCATCCATTGCAAGGTCGCAGCATCCGCAACATAGGCCGCATCCGGTTTGCCCAGCGACATGAAGACTTTGAGCAAATGGATCCCCGAAATCGCGACGATCGAGGCGATCAGTTTCATCTTCAGCCCGGAAAAATCGACCGTGCCCATCCAGTCCGGCCGGTCCGTGCTATCGCCAATCTCCAGTTTCGAGACGAAGTTTTCATAGCCCGAAAACAGCACGATCAGCAGCAGATTGGCGGCCAGCGACAGATCGATCAGGGTCAGGATCGTCAGTATGCCCTGATCGGCGGACATGGTCAGCACCTTTGGAGCGTAAACGAACAGCTCTTTCAGGAAAATCACCATCAGCATGGCAAGGCTGACCACCAGCCCCGCATACATCGGCGCCATCAGCCAGCGCGAGGCGAAAAGGCCGCGTTCAAACCGGGATTCGATGCTGGGTTTTTCGGACATTAGGGGCTCCGTTGGCTGAACATGGCTGGCAGATCGTGAAATATCAGGGGGACCCGCGGCGCAGACTTTTCCGAGTGCCGCGCTGCGCACTTAGCCGCTGAACAGGAAATGCAGCACGTCGCCGTCCTTGACCTCATAGGTCTTGCCCTCGACGCGGAATTTGCCGGCTTCCTTCGCCCCCGTCTCGCCGTTTCCGGCGATGTAATCGTCATAGGCCACGGTTTCCGAACGGATGAAGCCCTTTTCGAAATCGCCGTGGATGACCCCGGCGGCGCGCGGCGCAAGCCAGCCCGCCTCGATGGTCCAGGCGCGGGCCTCTTTCGGCCCGACGGTGAAATAGGTCCGCAGGCCCAAAAGCGCGTAGCCCGCCTTGATCAGCCGATCCAGACCCGCCTCGTGCAGGCCCATTTCCTCTAGGAACATGGCGGCCTCATCCGCGGCCAATTGGCTGATCTCTTCTTCGATCCGGGCCGAGATTACCACGGATGCCGCGCCCTGCGCCGCCGCCATCACCGCCACGCGGTCCGACTGCGAATTACCCGAGGCCGCGCAGGCCTCTTCGACGTTGCATACAAAAAGCACCGGTTTCGACGTCAAAAGCTGCAGCATCCGCCACTGTTTGTCATCATCTGCCGACACCTTGACCGTACGCGCGGGCCGCCCGTCCGACAGCGCCGCCAGCGCCGCCTTCAGCAGACGGTCCTGATCCTGAACGTCCTGATCGCCGCCGCGCAGTTTCTTGGCAAGACTGGTCAGCCGCCGCTCGACCGAATCGAGATCGGCCAGCATCAATTCGGTTTCAATCGTTTCGGCATCCGCGACCGGGTCGATCCGCCCCTCGACATGGGTGATATCGCCGTCTTCAAAGCAGCGCAGCACATGGGCCACCGCATCGCATTCGCGGATGTTGGCGAGGAATTGGTTGCCAAGCCCCTCGCCCTTGGACGCACCGCGCACCAGACCCGCGATATCGACAAAGGTCATCCGCGTCGGGATGATCTGCTTGGATCCGGCAATCGAAGCCAGCTTGTCCAGCCGCGCATCGGGCACCGCAACCTCGCCGACATTCGGCTCGATCGTACAAAAGGGGAAATTGGCCGCCTGCGCCGCTGCCGTGCGGGTCAGGGCGTTGAACAAGGTCGATTTGCCCACATTCGGCAGCCCGACAATTCCCATCTTGAAGCCCATGATACCCTCCGTTTGCAGACGTTCGGGGCATAGGTTGGATGGGCGGCGCGGTCAAGCCTCAGGGGGCAAAGGCCAGCGCCGCGATAGGCGGCAAATGCGCGCTGAAATGCGACCGCTTGCCCCGCCATCGCCCGAGACCCAAAGGTTGCCCGAGGTAGACCCTATGGCCAGCTGCTGGCGGGCGCTGTCGACCGCGAGCGCGTGGCGATAGACCAGATCCCAAGCCGGACCTTGCGGCAGGCCCTTGTCGTGGATCGTAAAACGATGCCCGCCGTCGCGGGTTTCGGTGACCACGAATTTGCCGTTCACCGGAATGCTTGTCTCGTCCTTTTGCGCGGGGACAAACCAGGCGCGGTTGGCATCGGCCGGATGCACCGCTACGCCGAAACCTAAACTCGACGGAGCTACCCCGTTGCTTTCGCGGAAAGACCAGCCGCCATCGTCGGAGACATAGATGCCGCACTGATGCTGGCACCAGATCCGGTCGGGGTTCGTGGGCGACATGACCATCAGATGGGGATCTTGCATCACCAGATCGGCGGATTGGCCGGGCGGCATATAGTCCGCCTCAAACCCGCGCCCGCCCAGATCCCAGGTCTGCCCGCCATCGCGAGTGATCCAGACCCCGCCCACCGACACGCCCAGCACGATATGCGGGCTGTCGCGCGGATCATCCAGCAGCACCGTCACGGGCGCGGCCAGAAAGGCGGGTGGGCCCGCGACCTGCCAGCCGCTTGTCGTCTCATCATAGCGAAACAGCCCCTTGCGGCTGCCAACCCAAAGCGTCGCCATCCCTTATCCCTCGATCTCTTTAACCAACTGACAAAGCTTGTAATACATAGATTTCGGACTGCGGACCGACCTTGCCTGTCAACCGGATCCGGTCGGCGATCAGCGCGCCGTCCAAGTATATATTGACGTGTTTGCTCACCCGGCCCTGATTAGTTCGCCCTGAACACCCTGCATCTCATTGATTTTACGTGAGATCACTTCGGTTTTGCTCGCTGTTTGCTGCAAGGTTTCGTATGATTTCCTTCAGAACCCTGCAATTTTGGTTTGCCAATGAAGCACCGCACTCGCCC
>CAIYZT010000381.1 GCA_903930735.1 uncultured Paracoccaceae bacterium
GGCGTATCGATCATCGGTTCCGAGTTCCATGGCAAGGTTCTTGGCACCACGCAGGTCGGCTCGCTGCACGCGATCCGACCGCAGACCAGCGGGCGCGCCTGAGTCACAGTGGCTGTCGTCGAATGATTTGGAACAGCCGCGCTGATTTTGGAGCGGAGGTCATTGGCTTAGCAGGATAAGTGTGAAGGTCGACCAAGATCGCATTAGCAGCTTGCACCCGAAGTCGCTTCCAGTGCGGCCGGTAGTATCGAGCTAGAAGTTTCTCTCGACGGGCCCCGCTCAACGATTGTCGGATTGGTCGCATCAGGTGATCGCAGGTGTAAAACACCCCGCGACCAACCTCGGCCATCTCCGCACTGCTGTCATCATCATAGCGCTCAACATCCACAATAATTCGGGATACTTCCGCCTCAATGATCTGTGCGTTCGGCCATGCCATCCGCCTGATCCAGAGCGGGTTGGACAAGCTCGGTCACACCCCCGGCGCCATCGATGGGCGCTGGGGCGTGCGGACCGCCCGTGCCTTGCGGCACTTGATTGCCGCCAACGGCCAGGCCTCGTCGGTTGCGCCGCAAGGCCCCTTGCCGTGGATCACCGAGGCGAAAACCGCGCTCGGCCGGAATGAAGCCCGCGACCGGTCCTGGCTAATGGATTGGCTGAAACGCGACGGCCGCAGTTTGGGCGATCCGGGCAAGAACCCCTGGTGCGGCGACTTCGTCGAAACCTGCATCCGCATGGGTCTGCCTGACGAACCCTTGCTGGGCGCGCTGGGCACTAATCCCTACTGGGCGCGCAACTGGCTGCTGTTCGGGCAAGAAACCAAACCGGTGACCGGCGCCGTCCTGATCTTCGAACGTGGATCAGGTGGCCATGTCGGCTTCGCAGTGGGGCAGGACGATACCCATTTCTTCGTCCTCGGCGGCAATCAGTCCGACGCCGTCACCATCGCCCGCATCGCCAAGTCACGCCTTCTGGGGGCGGGCTGGCCAGCGACCTATCCGCCCCGCCCCCAACGCCTGCCGACCATGAAGGCGGGCGAATTCCTCGCCACCACCAATGAAATCTGAACCGGAGAAAATCATGCTGAAACCTGCAATCCTCGCCCTCATCCGGCAAATCCTGACGGTCGCTGGCACCGCACTGGTCGCCAAAGGCCTCGTCCATGCATCCGATCTAGAACCGGTGATCGGGGCGCTGCTCACAATCGGATCGGCAGTCTAGTCGGTCGCTGACAAGCGGGGGAGGTGAGAAATCTTAGCAGGAGGCAAGCAGTCAACGGGCGCGCTTGGAACCTCAAGTGCTTTTCACGCGGGACTTAGGGCGGAGAGCGGTCGTTCAAGGGCGACATACAGAACGCTTTTGCTTCGATCACGAACGTCGGCACGGGCCTGCGAAGAGAATATCGAAACCGCAACGAAGCTGGCGTCACCGCAATTTTTTTGCGGGGGGTGGGCTATAGCCGCCGACCTGCGAGGTGAAAATGCGCAACCTTACCATTGCTTCCGTCAATCCGACGGCACAGGTGACGCCGTCCAGAACCGGCAGACCATGTTCGCGGGCCAGGGCCTCAGCCAGATCGGCCATTCCGGCGCAGCCCAGCACGATGGCTTCAGCGCGGTCTTCGGCGACGGCGCGGCCAATCTCTGCGCTGATGCGGGTGCAGGCGTCTGATCCCGGGTGTTCCAGTTCAAGCACAGCAACCTCGGAGGACCGCACGCGGGCGCAGCGGGCCATCAGGCCATAGCGGTGCAGGTTATGTTCCAGCGCGGGAACAGACCGGGCCAGCGTCGTCACGACCGAAAACTTGTTCGAGATCATCGAGGCCATGTGATAGGCCGCCTCGCCGATACCGATCACCGGCTTGTCCGTCAGGCAGCGCGCGGCATCAAGGCCGGTGTCATCGAAACAGGCGATGACCACGGCGTCATAATCGGGCGTCTCGCGGATCACCTCCAGCATGCCCGCCAGCGACATCGCCTCATCATAGAACCCTTCGATGGAGGCAGGCCCATGGGCCGAATTGACCGCCACAATCTCCGTTCCAGCCGAGGCGACCCGCCGCGCCGCAGCGCCGATCTTTTCGGTCATCGTGGCCGTCGTGTTCGGGTTCACTACCAGAATGCGCACTTAAACTTCACCCCCCAGATACGCGGCCTTGATGCGGTCGTCGTGCATCAATTCGCGGGAGTCCCCGGTCAGAACCACCGACCCCGTCGACATCGCATAGGCCCGGCTCGAGATGGACAGCGCCATGCGGCTGTTCTGTTCCACCAGCAGAACCGTCACCTTTTCATCCCGGCTGATCGCCACGACGGCGCGGGCGATGTCCTGCACCAGTTTCGGCGCGATGCCGAGCGAAGGCTCATCCAGCAGCAATAGCGTCGGCTTGGCCATCAGCGCCCGGCCGATCACCATCATCTGCTGCTCGCCCCCCGACAGCGTGCTGGCCTGCTGACCATAGCGTTCCTTCATGCGCGGAAAGCGGGTCAGGATGCTGTCCAGCGTGCTGGCAATCCCGGCCTTGTCTGTGCGGGTGAAGGCCCCCATCAGCAGGTTGTCCTTGACCGACATGAAGGGGAACACCCGCCGCCCCTCGGGCACCATGGCGATGCCCTTTTTCACGATCTCGGCCGGGGGCGTGCCGTCCAGCTTTTCACCCATGAAGGTGATGGAACCCGATTTGATCTTCCGCAGCCCCGTGATCGCCCGCAGGATCGAGGACTTTCCAGCCCCGTTGGCACCGATCAGGGCAACGATTTCGCCTTGCTGCATGGTCAGCGACACGCCTTTCAGGGCATAGACATGGTCATAGAAAAGCTCGACATCCTTGAAGTTCAGCATCTCTGTCATGGCTTACATCCCGATCGCGTCATCTTCGGAACCGAGATAGGCCTCGATCACCTTTGGGTTGGCCTGAATTTCCGCCGGCGTGCCCTCGGCGATCTTTTCGCCAAAGTTGATCACGACGATGCGGTCGCTGATCTTCATCACGGCTGGCATGTCGTGTTCCACCAGAAGCACAGTCACCCCGCGTTCGTCGCGCAGGCGGCGCACCTGGGTCACCATCTTCATGGTCTCGTCATGGTTCATCCCGGCAAAGGGTTCGTCCAGCAGAAGTACCGTCGGGTTCGTCGCCAGACCGATGGCCATGCCCAGCGCGCGCAAATGCCCCTGCGGCAGGTTCGAGGCCATCTCGCCTCCGATCGCCTCCATCCCCAGAAAGGCGATGATGTCGTCGGCGGACTTGCCGAACTCGGCCTCATCGGCCTTTGCCTGCCTGCTGCCCAGAAAGAACCCCAGAAGGGAGGCCTTGGACCGCAGATGATGTGCGACGATGATGTTTTCGCGCACAGTCATTGATTTGAAGATGGTGGTTTCCTGAAAGGTCCGCACCACTCCCATGCGGGCGACCTTGTGCGGGGCCAGATCGCTGATCTTCTTGCCGCGAAACAGCACCTCGCCCGACGTCGCGTGGACGAACGACGCAATCAGCTTGAACAACGTCGATTTGCCCGCGCCATTCGGCCCGATCACCGACAGGATCTCGCCTTCGTTCACGTCAAAGCTGATGTTGTTGTTCGCGGTCAGGCCACCATAGCGCTTGGTGATGCCCTTGATCTGAAGGATGGGGCTCATTTCTTGCCGCCTTTCCGGTCGAAGAGGCTGAGAAGGCCGTTCGGCAAGACCAGCATCATGGCGATCATCAGGCTGGAATAGACCAGCAACTGATATTGCTTGGCGATCGACAGAAGATCCCAACCGAAATACAGAACGAATGTGCCAAGCATCGGTCCGGTGACATAGCCCAGGCCGCCGACAAAGCAGTAAAGCATGAAGTTCACGCTATCGGCGACCGCAAAGGACGAAGGGTAGATCGACTGCGATATGGCCACGAAGACCGCGCCTGCAAGCCCCCCGAAGAATGAGGAAATCGCATAGGTCAGCACGCGCAGATAGGCGGTGTTGACGCCAATCGAGGCTGCAAGTTCCTCGTTTTGCTGCAGGCTGCGGCACAAATGCCCAGGCCGTGAATTCACGATCCGCCACAGGACGACATAGGACAGCACCATCAACGCTGCGGCCAGCAGATAAAAGCCAAGCTTCGGGTTAGCCATGGTTGCAAAATCGGGGATCAAGGTGATGCCAAAGACGCTCAGCGACCCCGGCAACGGGATGGAAGTGATGCCTTTGGCACCGTTGGTGACCGGCAGGGCAAGGGCCGCAAGCCGCGTCACCTCGGTCAGTACCAGTGTGATCATCGCGAAATAGACCCCCCGCAACCGCAGGATCGGCAGGCCGATCAGCACCGAGATGCCCGCACAGAACAGCCCGGCCAAGGGCAGCGTCGCCCAGAACGAAAAGCCGGCCTTTGTCATCAGGACGGCGGACACATAGCCTCCCATCAGCGCATAGGCACCTTGGCCGATGTTGATGCGGCCGATGTAGAAAGTCAGCCAGACCCCGGCAGACCCGATGGCCAGAAGTGCCACCGAGGTCAGCGTATAATAAAGGTCCCAGCGTCCGGTGGCCGCGATGGCCACGGGAACCAGCACGAAGACGGCCAGCAGGAAGGCGGCGATGCCGACAAGGTTCTTGTTCATCTGATCAACCCCAAGGCTTGCCCATCAGCCCTTGCGGGCGGAAGGCGAGGAACACCATCAGCGAGGCGAAGATAGCTAGGTAAGTGATGTCGCCGTAAACGGCGAGAACCGTCAGGCCGATGCTCTCCATCATGCCCAGGATGAACCCGCCCGCGATGGCGCCCGAGATCACCCCGGCCCCGCCGATCATGATCATCATGAATGCCTTGATCGAGGTTGGGCCGCCCATGCCAAGGTTGATGCCGGTGATGGTGACCAAAAGTCCGCCAACCAAACCTGCCAGCAAAGCGCCCAAAGCAAAGCCGATCATCGAATAGCGGTCGACATCGACGCCCATCAGTTGCGCGGCCATCCGGTCCTGCGCCAACGCCCGCATCGCGCGTCCGGCCTTCGTGTATTGCATCAAGGCAATGAAGCCCACGATCAACGCAATCGCCAGCACCCCGATCAGGATGCGATCATAGGGCATGATCAGGCGCATGTCCCAGTTGAACACGCCGTCAACAATCTTCGGAACGCCGCGCTGCTTTTCCCCAAACAGCAGCAGGATCACCGCATCCAGAAAGAACGCGATCCCGGCAGCAAGCAGCATGGTGGACTCGTCGCGTTTGGATTTCCGGATGACGGGTCGGAAAAGAAACTTCTCGATCAGCGCTCCCATGACCGCAAGGATCACGGCGGATGAAACCAGACCGACAATGAACGGCAACCCCCATTGCGCGACGACCGTATAGGTCACAAATCCGCCGAAGACATACATTTGCCCATGGGCGAAATTCAGAACGTTCATCAGCGAGAAGATCAGAGTCAGCCCCAAAGCGATCAGCGCGTATTGGGCACCGAGATACAGCCCGTTCGCAAGGATCTGTTCCATGCTCAGCTCTCCGGGGTTGGGGTAAAGAGGGGCCGCCTGGACGGCGACCCTAGTGTGACGCGGGGAAAGTTCGCGTCAGTCGACCTGTGCGACAAACATCGTCTCGAAAGCACCGTTGTTGAAGACGTTTACCACCAGCGGAACCGAAACCTGACGCTTCTGGCCGAACGAGGTGGTGCCCACATATTTCAGCTTGGCATCGCCGACCATATAGGGGTTCGGGGCTTCGAACGTGTCCATCGTGGCCTTGAAGGCCTCGACATCGGTCATGGCAGCCGGATTGGCAGCGATGGTCGCAAGGATGTATTCCAGCGCATAGACCTTGGTGTTCGACTCGTCGTTATATTCGCCGAACATCGCAGTATAGCGCTCTACGAATTCCCGCATCATGTCGGATGCGAGTTCCGGGGTCGAAGCACCGCCGACGGAGATGAAACCATTGGCCAGCTCGCCCGCACCTTCCTGCAGCACGGCTGCGTCCTGCGCCGTTTCGGTCGAGATGAGGCCGGTATAGCCAAGCTCGCGTGCCGAACGGATCAGCTGCGGCGCGTTGGCGGGCGAGACGCCCGACAGTACCAGCAGATCAGGCGCCGACTGGATGACCGGCAGCAGAACCGGAGTGAAGTCGGTGGTATCCATCTGGTAGGTCACGCTGTCCGACACGACTTCAAGCCCAAGGGCCTTTGCAGCCGCGGACCCGGAGTCGCGCTGCGAAAGCGGATCGGATTCATTGCCGGCGATGAAGGCAACTTTCTTCACGCCGTTGTTTTCCATCAGATACTTGTAGATGGCCGGGCCCGACTGGTAGTTCGCAACCATGCCCAGAACCGCGTTCGAGGCGGGCGCGGTGTAAAGCTCTTTCGGGAAAGCATAAGGGAAATACATGATCCCGTTCTGCTCGGCCACCGGGCGGACAGCGGCCGCACCGTCATCGACGTTCGGGCCGACGACATAGTGGATGCCCTCTTGCGCCATCTGCTCCATGCCGGCGATCGCGCGCTTGGGGTCTTTCTGGTCGTCGAAGGAAACGATCTCGATGTCGTACATCGTGCCGCCGATATCATAGCCGCCGGTCTCGTTGATCCAGGCCGCGCGGGTTTCCATCGAACGCTGGTTCGAGGTGCCCCAAGCCGCAGCCGGGCCCGAAGTGACGCCGACGAAACCGATCTTCAGGACCGGATTCTCGGCAAATGCAGTGCCAAGCATGGCGATGCTTGCAACGGCGGCAAGCGCGGAAGTCTTCAGAAGCGTACGGCGAAGCATGTGGCAATCTCCCTGTGAGCCAAAAGGATGATGGGTTGCGCCCCTTTTCGGGGTCGTTTTTCCCTGATCAGATATTTTGTTAACAATCCTGTCAACAAAGTATTTAGCAACGGTTCACGATGGATCGGCCTTGATTGGGGGCCGATTGTTCACTACCCACTGTAGTTGCTGACAAACAGAGTGGACACCCTCAGATGACTGCCGTGACCCAACCGATCGAAGACGCGTCGGTTGCAGAGGAAATGGCCGAAGAAGACATCGTGGAACGCATTTTCGATGCGGTCGTCGAGCAGCGCTTGCCACCCGGGACGAAGCTTTCCGAATCGGCCCTGTGTGAAGCTTTCGGCGTTGGGCGCATGCGCATCCGCCGCGCATTGCTCCTGCTGTCCAGTCGCGAAGTCGTTGACCTTCAAGCCAATCGCGGCGCTTTTGTCGCCTCTCCCACGCCGCAGCAAGCGCGCGAAGTGTTCGAAGCCCGCCTCACGTTGGAACCGACAATAGCTCGTCTTGCCGTCGAGCGGGCCACAGAAGAAGATTTGAAGAATCTGACTGCGCATCTCGTCAAAGAACACGCTGCGCATCATGAGTATTCCCGCCAGGAAGCTATTCGCCTTTCTGGTCAGTTCCATCTCCTTCTGGCGCAGATCGCGGCAAACTCGGTCATGCTGCGCATGATGAAAGAGCTGGTTACCCGCACCTCGCTGATCATCGGCATTTTCGGGGCGCCCAGCGTGGCGAACTGTCGCGACGATGACCACGAACGGATTCTGCGGGCCTTTAAGAACCGAGACGGTCAGGCAGCGTCGGATCTAATGGCCGAGCATCTGCGCGTGATCGAGGGGGGCCTTGAGCTTGGCACCAAGAAGGGCGGCGCGGTCGACCTCGTCAACCTTTTTGCCCGGAAGCGGCGGGTCTAGGCGCGGTCGTTTGTGTTGCACCTGCGTCAGGCTTTGGTCCAATACGGGACCATGCGATGAACAATGGCCCGCTGTGACGGGAGGCCACTTCTGGACGGCCGCGTCCTGAGCTCAAAAGGGGTCGGCAACGTCCGCTTAAGGCCAGGGTGCAATCTTCCTTCACTCTCGACACGACCGCCCGCTTTGGGCCGAAAGCGTCGGCAAACTACTGAACCACGATTGGCTGTAGCATTCCATCAGTGTCCAGCTTCATTGCGCTGCGCCAGAGCGGGGTCTTGAAGACGTGGTGGATGTGCTTTCCCTCGCGCTCTTCTCGGGTCTGAACCAGCAACCCGGCCCATTCCAGTGGACGCAGGACGCAAGAGGAGAACGCGGCCATTTCGCGCCACCCGGCGTTGTCCCAGTCGTGTTCTTGGCCGTAGAACGCCGCGAACAACGTCCGCTCGGTGGTGCCATGGTCGGCCTCGACGTTGATGACGTTCATCCAGACATCCCATTTGCCGAAAGGCCGTTCTTCGAACCGGGCGTAAGACGCGTGGTCGATCTTGAGAACGAAGAAGGAGATAAGTTCTGCAAACAGACGTGCCGGGGCCTGCGCAAGTTCGGCGCCGCGTTTGGTCAGCCGGAATTCGCCCTTAAAGTGCCTCCCGAGGCGCAGCGTAATCAGAAGGTAGTGCAGGACCTCGAGCGGCAGGAATTCGAACTCATTGATGACCTTGCTGTAGCGGAACATTTCTTCTGCGCTCTTTCCTGGCCAGTCAAAGTTCTTGACCGCCCAGTGCACGAAGACACGCTTGAATGCCTTCATCTTGGTCAAGCCGATGGCCCCGTGGTCTTGCGCATATCGAAGCGTCAGCAGCGCCGCGCGCAGCATGGGCGAATGCGCGAGGTCAGGATGGTCGTCAGGAAGTGTGTGGAACTCGATCATGGCGCGATGCTGCCACAGGGCATTTCTCGAGGCCAGAATCAAAACGGCCACCCGCTTTATTGCCACTACCCCTATTGGACCACGCTTTGCTCCGTTTTGGCGCGGTCGGCAGCCGGTTCACCTACTAACATGTTGGATTCCCACACAGTTTGCTTTGTTTTGTTGACCTATTGTTGACCCGGGGTTTGGACATGCGAAAGCCCCGCGGTTAGGCGGGGCGTAAGGCATTGATAAGTATAAGGATTTTGGTTGCGGGGACAGGATTTGAACCTGTGACCTTCAGGTTATGAGCCGAAACCTCGACAAAACTCATAACCCAACAAAACCAAAC
>CAIYZT010000382.1 GCA_903930735.1 uncultured Paracoccaceae bacterium
ACCGGTGCGGCCAACAACGCAAGCTTCTATAGTGACCCCGCCTTTGATGCGCTGCTGGATAAGGCGCGCTCGACGGTCGATGTCGAGGCTGCGCGTGCCCTTTATGTCCAGGCCCAGCAAATGCATTTTGAGGATGGGGGCACGTCGATCCCCTTCCTGAAGAACGGTCGCCGGGTGCTGAGCGGGAATGTCACCGGGATTCCGGTGAACCGTGAAGAGTTCATCCGCTGGCATCTGGTCGACCTGACCAAGTGATCTGATGCTTGGTCTGATCCTGCGCAGGCTGGCTGCTGGCTGGATCACCGTTTTTATCGTGGCGGTGGTGGTGTTTATCGGCGTCGAAGTGATGCCCGGGGATGCCTGCACCGCGATGCTTGGCCGCGATGCCGCGCGGGGTGACGTGCTGGAAAACTGCCGCGACCGGATGGGCCTGAACAGCCCTCCGGTCGAACGGTTTGTGGCTTGGGCGGGCGATCTTGCGCAGTTCGATCTGGGTGTGTCGATGAAGCGCGAGCGTCCGATCGCGGACATCGTCGGGCCCCGCCTGCGAAATACGTTGATTCTTGCTGCTGCAGCCGCCCTGGCCGGTGTGCCACTGGCCATTGGTCTGGGCGTGATGGTCGCGCTCCGACGCGAGCGGCCGTTTGACATCATTGTCTCGACCGTTGCCCTTGTGGCAATGACGATGCCCGAATTCGTGATAGCGGCCCTGTTGATTCTGATCTTTGCCATCTGGCTGGGCTGGAGTGCCGGCGTAGTGACCGCGGCCTATGATGCACCGGCACTCGCTCTCTTATTCGCCACGCCCTTGCCTGCTGTCACGCTGGCGCTTGTCTACATGGCGCATATTCTGCGCATGGTCCGCTCGTCGGTGATTGATACGGCGGGTGCGGATTACATCCTGATGGCTCGAATGAAAGGTGTGCCCGAACGGCAAATCGTGCTGCGGCATCTGTTGCCCAACGCGATCCTGCCGACGATCCCGGTGATCGGCCTGACACTCGCCTGGCTCTTGTCGGGGGTGGTGATCGTCGAAAGTGCGTTCAACTATCCCGGCCTCGGGCGGCTGGCCGTCAATGCGGTGGCGGACCGCGATCTGCCACTGGTGCAGGCCACCGTGCTGATCTTCGGTCTGATCTATTTGAGCATGACATTGATCGCTGATCTAATCGCAATGGCGCTGAACCCCCGGCTGCGGACAAGACGGCTATGATCGGCGCACCCATTCTCCGCGCCGTCTTGTCGAAGCCATCTGGTGCAATTGGCGTCACGCTGGTTGTGGGCCATGTGATGCTGGCTGTGCTGTCGCCGCTTGTTCTGCCACACGATCCGATTGCACAAAGTGCGGACTTGATGCTGCAGATGCCCAGCCTGTCGCATCCGTTCGGTACCGACAGACTGGGGAGGGACATCCTGTCGCGGGTCATGCTTGGCGGGCGCGCGGCGATGCTGATCGCCACACTGGCCACACTTGTCGCCATGGTCTGGGGCACGCTGGTCGGGCTGTTGCTGGCCTTGATCGGCGGGCGGATCGATACCTACATGATGCGCATTGTCGATGCGCTCAGCTCTATCCCAGGAATTTTGATCGTGATGATCTTTGTCGCCGCTTTGGGTGTCGGGGCAGCGGCACTCATCCCAATCCTTGGCTATTCCTATGGTCTTTCCGTGGTTTACATCGCGCGGGCTGCGGCGCTTGATTTCGTTGCCCGCGATTTTGTCTTGGCAGCTCAAGCCCGGGGCGAGGCTCGCTCAACGATCCTGATCCGCGAAATCCTGCCGAATGTGCGCGACACCCTAGCCGTGCAGGGTGCCATGCAATGGTCATGGTTGATTCTGGGCATCACCTCGTTGTCATTTCTAGGATTAGGCGTCGCACCCCCAACGCCCGACTGGGGTCTGATGATTGCGGATGCGCGCAGCGTGATGCCGACTGCACCTTGGGCAGTACTCTGGCCGATGGCGATGCTGTCTACCCTAATCGTCGGCGTGAACCTTGCTGCAGATGCATTTGCCAAGGCGCTGGGTGTGGACCGGCAATTGCGGACAGTGGCCACATGACACTTCTCAGGGTTCAGGACCTGACGATTTCACGCACAGGAAGCGATGCGCACATCGTCCGCGCAGTCGGCTTTTCGCTGGAGCCTGGGGAAACCCTTGGCATCGCAGGCGAATCCGGCTGCGGCAAGAGCACGCTTCTGCTCGCGCTAATGGGGGTGGTGAAGCCGGGGCTGTCGGTGACCGGCGGACAGGTCCACGTGATGCGTCAAGATCTTCGACTGATCGCACCCGAAGCCATGCGGCGCTTGCGTGGGCAGTCGGTTGCAATGGTGCCGCAAAGTGCTGCAATGGCCTTAACGCCCACCATGCGGGTCGGCGCCCAACTGGCCGAGGCGATGGCGGTGCATGACGCCATACCGCCCGATACTATCGCAGCCCGCACGACCACACTTTTCGCGCGGGTACGTCTGCCAGAGCCCGACCAGATTGGCGCACGTTATCCGCACGAATTGTCAGGTGGGCAAATGCAACGGGTGGCTATTGCGATGGCGCTCGCGTGCGGGCCGAAACTCTTGCTGCTCGACGAACCCACGACGGGCCTCGATGTCACCACTCAGGCTGGAATTCTGGACTTATTGGACGAACTGCGACGCGAGACCGGGATGGCGATGGTCTGCGTCAGCCACGATATTGGCGTTCTGGCCCGACTGACCGCCCGGGTGGCGGTCATGTATGGTGGCCGCATCGTTGAAGATCGACTTACAGCCGACCTGTTGA
>CAIYZT010000383.1 GCA_903930735.1 uncultured Paracoccaceae bacterium
CCTCCGGCGCATCGGAGCCCGCAGCTTTTCCCAACTCTTCACAGCCATCGGCGAAATCTGCGAAATGTTCAGCCCGCAGGAATGCTGGAACTACCTTCATGCTGCCGGATATGTTTCAATATGAAGTGGAAACGCTTTAATGATCTACAACTTGTTGATCACATTGGCTGCCATTGCGGGCACGGGGTACATGATGACGACCTTGGCGTGGTTTGGCGTGGATTGGGTCAAAGAGGCACATGAGGCCTTAGTGAGTTGGACCGAAATCTCGATCCTGCTGCATGTGACGGCGGTGGTGGTGGAAAGCCGGCGGTTAAAGGTGAATCTTCCGAAATCCATGCTAACCGGATACAAGGACCTTCCGGTGGAAATGTCTGAAGAGGACAGGGAATGACAGACGAGCAAGCGACGTCCTCGGCCGCCCGGGCGGGCAAAGCGCGGCACGGGGCACGCGGCGCGCAAAACTATCGTCAGATGCGCAGGCGGCGCGCGATTTGATGCAGGACTAGCCCAGCGCCTTGATCTGCCAAAGCTTTGCGGGAAGCGGGGATCCTGCTAGGGAGATTAATCAGGGTCGGCCGATTCGGCAGATCCAGCAACCCAAGAGGATTGTGATGCTGAAGGCCATCTTGCGGCTTGCCCTGAAACCCATCGGCTACACTGCCGTAAGTTCACCGAGCGGAACCAAAATCGTCAAGCGAAACAAGGAAAAGCTGATCTATCTGCATGAATATGCAGGCGGCTATGACGAATATCGCGACTCTCAGATCTTTCACAACCGGCGCAAGATCGACAAGATCTGGGCCGATGAGGGAACCCTTGGGGTGATCGCCGACAGTATCAAGTCAACTCTGGGGGAGGTTCGAAATGGGTGCTGCCATGGTGCGCGCAACGGCTTTGAGGTGGAGTGGCTGGCGGACCGTCTGAAGGCCGATGTGATCGGAACAGATATCTCTGACACGGCAACCCAGTTCAAGAACATGGTGGTTTGGGATTTCCACACCGAGAATCCGGACTGGATCGGCAAGTTCGATTTCATCTACACCAATTCGCTTGATCAAGCGATGAAGCCGGACGTGGCCCTTGCCACATGGGCGGGCCAGCTTCGACGCTCGGGCAGGATCTACATCGAACATACGATGTCCCATTCGGCCTCTGGCGCTTCGGAAATGGACCCCTTTGGGGCGCATCCGATGTGCATGCCCTATCTCTTTCACAAATGGGGGAAAGGTCGCTATCGACTGGCTGACATCATCGAAGGGACGGCGAAGACCAACAACGGCAAAGAGGCTTGGATCTTTGTTCTAAGCCGGGACGATGATCCCGGCCAATCTGCGGATCTTGCCGGATCCGGGCCGCAAGCAGCGCCTGACGCCTGACGCCGGCAAATCCGGCTTGCCAATGGTCAGCTTCTGACCCGATAGCCGCCGCCTATGTCGCGGGCAGGATAGAAACGGCGCTCGGCTGGCAGTGTGATACGGCCATGACCACCGAGACAATAACCAACCGGACGGGCATCTTGCTGGCCATTGGCGGTGCAATCGTACTGTCAATGAACGAACTGGCGATCAAGGCCCTGTCAGAGAATTACGCGCTGCATCAGGTCATCTTGTTGCGCGCGGTGGTCGGGATGTCGCTGGTCTTGGGCGTGGCTTTTGCGTCAAAAGCGGGACTGCGCCCCTATCCTTTGGTGGCGCTTATTCTGTTTCAGACCGTTGTCTGGGCCGTGTTCGTTCTGGATGTCGGCTCTGACATGCTGCAGTTTTGGCCCAATACCTTTTCTGACTGGCATATGATCCCGGAAATCGCGGCGACCATTGGGATGGTGCTGGCCCTTGTTTTCGAGATCCGCATTTTGTTGCAGATGCTGCGGCGGCAGGCGAGCCTTGAGCAGGCACTGCGGGTGGCGGCAGGGGCCCTGGCGCAGATCATGGAGGAATACTTCCTTGATTGGGGCCTGACCCCGACCGAACAGGACGTCGCGGCCTTCACCATAAAGGGCTTTTCTATTGCCGAAGTCGCGGAATTGCGCGGTTCGGCTGTGGGCACGGTCGAGACCCATTTGAATGCGATTTACCGCAAGGCGGGGGTCGCGGGGCGGGCGCAACTGGTCAGTTTGCTGGTCGAAGATCTGCTGCGCGCGCCGCTGACAGGCGAGGGACCCGGCCAGATCGGCGCACCCTTGCCGTAAACGGTGGCAGCGGGGTGGAAACCGGCGCAGCAGCCGCTATAAAGGGGGCGGGCATAGGGATGAAAAATGAGTTTTCGGCGGGCAGGGCGGCTCTTGATACTGGCGGGCGCGGGCGCGCTTTTGCTGGCTGGGGCGGGTTTGGCCGAAGGGTTGAACCTGTCGGGCGGCGGCAAGGGCAGCACGTCTTTTGCGTCCAAGACGGCGCTTTTGGATGGGCGCCTATCCGAGCAATATGAGTTTTCGGCGCGGCTGCAACCGGCCTATCTGCCCGAAGATCAGGCGCCGAGCGTGCAGTATAGCGGCAATTACAAGAGCGAGTTTCTGGATGTCGCCAAGGCGGCGGCGCGGCGCCATGATGTTCCCGAAGAGATGTTTCTGCGCCTCGTGCAGCAGGAATCGGGGTGGAACGCGGGGGCGGTCTCGTCCAAGGGGGCGACGGGGCTCGCGCAGTTGATGCCGGGAACGGCTGATTTTCTGGGGGTGGATATCAATGATCCGGCCGAGAATCTGGACGGCGGGGCGCGATATCTGCGGATGATGTATGACCGGTTTGGCAGCTGGCGACTGGCCCTGGCCGCCTATAACGCGGGGCCGCAAGCAGTTGAAAAGCATGGCGGAATTCCGCCCTTTGACGAGACGAAGAATTATGTGATTGCGATCCTGGGCTAGGACTGCTGGAGGGAAACGAGCCTCCGGCGGGGATATTTGGGCCCCGATGAAGGTGCAGGGCCCTCCCTATTGCCTGGCGCATCTTTCCAGGTTTTGGGCGTGGATTTCGAGGTAGGGTTCGAACCAGGTCAGCGCGCCGGACGCGAGCGCGGGGGCGATCCAGTCTTGCAGGGGTTTGGCGCGCAGATTTATGTCGCTCTGGGCGGCGAGGAGCTGCCAGATATAGTCTTGGGTGGCGCGGATTGTGGGGATTGCGTAGCTGCCCGACGCGATCATGTCTGGCGCGCCGTGGTTGGGCAGGATGATCTTGGGGGCCAAGGCGGCGAGGCGGTCCAGGTCGACGAGGTGCTGCGCCAGATTTTCGGGCTCGCTGACATAGGTCACGGTATCCTCAACCGTGTCGCCGGCCAGAAGGATGCCGTCCTGGCCGAGCCAGACCACGGTGGCATCATCCGAATGGATATTGCACTGGATGAGGTCGATATGCAGACGTCCAATGTGAAGATGCAGGCGACCTTCAAAGCTGTCGGTGGGCAGGATCAGCGGCGCGATGGGGGGGGTGCCGCTGGAGGCACCGGATTCGATTGCGGCGCGGTGGAGGCTTAGCAGATCGGCGGTGCGGCGGTTGGCGATGATCCGGCTATCGGCGAAAACCTCGGTACCGGCGACATGATCCAGATGCCAATGGCTGAGCACAACGGTGAAATGGCGCACGCCGGCACGCTCCAGCGCGGTCCGGATAAAGCGGGCATGGGGCACCGAGCAATGCGTGTCATAGATCAGCGCCTCGGCGCCGTCGACGACGGCGTAGCTGGCGATGCCAAGCGAAAGGGCGCCTTCATCGACCCAGTTTGGACCGGGGGCAAAGCGGTAGCCGGGGACGCGGCCGTCATAAAAGGCCCATATATGTGGCGCGGGCCGCAGGATACGCATCTGGGCCGGCATGACTTACTCGGCG
The DNA here is from genome assembly GCA_903930735.1 of uncultured Paracoccaceae bacterium. Lineage (GTDB taxonomy): Bacteria > Pseudomonadota > Alphaproteobacteria > Rhodobacterales > Rhodobacteraceae > CAIYZT01. The sequence continues at coordinate 3,819 of CAIYZT010000383.1, forward strand.
GCCATCTTGATGACCGGCTCCATAGTGGCCAGAACCTCGGATGAGAGGTGGCATTTGACCTGATGGCCGCCTTCCAGCACCTGAACCGGCGGCATTTGTGTCTCGCACAGGCCCCCCGGCACCTGGGATTTCCAGCGGCAACGGGTTTGGAACGGGCAGCCGGGCGGCGGGTTCATCGCCGATGGGATATCGCCTTCGAGAACGATGCGTTTGCGGATCACCTTGGTATCGGCGATCGGGACGGCCGACAAAAGCGCCTCAGTATAGGGGTGATAGGGGGGCTGGAACACCTGATCGGTGCTGCCCATTTCCACCACATGTCCGAGGTACATGACCATGACGCGGTCGGCGAGATAGCGCACGATCGACAGGTCATGCGAGATGAACAGCAGCGTGGTCTTGTTCTCGCGCTGAATGTCCATCAGCAGATCCGTGACCGCGGCCTGAACCGACACGTCCAAGGCCGAGACAGGCTCGTCAGCCACAACCACCTTGGCGCCGCCGGCAAAGGCGCGGGCAATGCCGACGCGCTGCTTTTGCCCGCCCGAAAGCTGGCGCGGCATACGCTCGGCAAAGGCGCGGGGCAGTTTGACCAGATCGAGAAGCACGAGCATGCGCGCGGCGCGCTCTTCGTCCGAAGCGCCGTATTTGAAAATCTCGAGCGCGCGGATGATCTGGCGGCCGACATTCATCGAGGGGTTCAGCGTGTCAAAGGGGTTCTGGAACACCATCTGCACCGAGGAAACCGTGTCGATATTGCGTTTCTGAATCGGGGTCGACTGCACGTTTTCATCAAACAGCATGATCGAGCCGGAGGTCGCGGTTTCGAGGCCCATCAAGACTTTGGCAAAGGTGGACTTGCCGCAGCCGCTCTCGCCGACGATGGCGAGGGTTTCGCCTTCGCGCGCCTCGAAAGACAGGCTCTCATTCGCCTTGACCACCTTTTTCGCGCCGCCGCCAAAGGCGCCGGAGGAGACGGCGTAGTATTTGCGCAGGTCTTCCATTTTCAGCACGACCTTGCCGATTTCGGCCTTTTGCTTGGCCGCGCGGGCGGCAGGCGCAGCGGCCCAGTCAATCTCGGTCCATTTCACGCAGCGGCTGCCATGGCGGTCAGAGTCCGGAACATCCGACATCGCCACTTCGGCGGCGTTGCAGCGCCCGTCTTGGAAATAGTCGCAGCGCGGGCCAAAGTTGCAGCCCTTGGGCCGCTCATGCGGCAGGGGGAAGTTTCCGGGAATAGCGATCAGAGGGCGCAAATTCTTGTCCGCGCCGGGCAGCGGGATCGAGCGAAACAGCGCTTGGGTATAGGGATGGCGCATCTCGTTGAAGACTTCTGTGACCGAACCGGTTTCCACCGCCTCGCCCGAATACATCACGCAAAGCCGGTCGCAGACATCCATGATCAAGCCAAGATTGTGGCTGATGAAGAGCATGGAGGTGCCGTATTTCTCGCCCAGATCCTTGACCAGATCGACGATGCCGGCCTCAACCGTAACATCAAGCGCGGTGGTCGGCTCGTCGAGGATCAGAAGGGCCGGTTTGCTCATCAGCGCCATGGCGATGACGATGCGCTGTTGCTGGCCGCCGGACAATTGGTGCGGATAGGCGTTCACGATCCGGTCGGGGTCGGGCAGGCGGACGTCGGATACGATCTGGCGTGCGAGGGCCCAGGCATCGTCTTTGCCCATGCCCTGATGGATCATCGGCACCTCGGCCAATTGCGCGCCGATCTTCATCGCGGGGTTCAGCGAGGCCATCGGTTCTTGATAGATCATCGCGATCTGGCTGCCGCGGATCTTGCGCAGGCCCTCGTCGCCCATATTGGTCAGATCGATGCCCTTGAACTTGATGGATCCGGCGACGATCTTTCCGTTCTTGCCTAACTCGCGCATCACCGCGAGGGCCACGGTGGATTTGCCGCACCCAGATTCGCCGACCAGTCCCATCGACTCGCCCGCCATGACCTTGCAGGAGAAATCCATTACCGCGGGGATTTCCCGCGCGCGGGTGAAGAAGGAGATTGAGAGATTCTCAATCTCTAGGATCGGCTTGGACGGGTCCCAGGAAGTGGCGTCAGACATGGCGGCCTCGCTTTGGTGGAGGAGTGAGATCCCGGGGGGCCAGCCCCCGGACCCCCAGGATATTTAGAGACAGATGAAGGGCAGGGGCCGCAGCATCAGTCTTTCAAGCTTTCTTCGCGCAGACCGTCCGCAAGCAGGTTGAGGCCAAGAACGAGGCTCATCAGCGCGAGGGCGGGGACGAGGGCAGGGTGGGGAACAATCGACAAAAGCTTGCGGCCATCATCGATGGTGGAGCCCCAATCGGGCGATTCCGGGCTGACGCCGAGACCGAAGAAGCCAAGCGTGCCAAGCAGGATCGTGGTGTAGCCGATACGCAGGCAGAAATCGACGATCAAAGGCCCGCGGGCGTTGGGCAGGATTTCCCACAGCATAATGTACCAGGGCCCCTCGCCGCGCGTCTGGCCGGCGGCAACATAGTCGCGGGTTTTGATATCCATCACCATGCCGCGCACGATACGGAACACGCCGGGCGAGTTCACGAAAACCACCGAGACGAAGACGTTCAGCAGGTTCGGGTCCATCGAGAAGATACCGGTCGGGTCCATGTTGAACGCGAGGCCCGAATAAGCCCAGAGGCCGAGGACCAGCGTGATCCCGACGTAGAGATTACGCTTTGGCGGATTGGTGAAGAACCGCGAGTTGAACAGGATGGTGAAGAAGACGATGGGAAAGATGAAGAGCACCGCGGCAAAGTAGATCGGGATGCCGGTCTGTACGATTTCAGGGGTGACGAGCAGGTAGAACAGCAAGATCACCGGGAAGGCCAGCACGAGATTGGCTAGGAAGGACAGCGCGGTGTCCAGCGCGCCGCCAAAATATCCCGCCGGAAGGCCCAGCGTGACGCCGACCATAAAGGCAAAGACGGTTGCCGCGGGGGCGATTTTCAACACATCGCGCGCCCCCATCACCATGCGCGAAAAGACATCCCGCGCCACATGGTCCGCGCCCAGCAAGAAGTGGGTAAAGGCGCCCTCATCTGGGGCTTTCAGCGCCGAGCCCATGATGGCATTTTTGGAGCCGGAGAATTGCGCCAGCGGGTCCATGGTGATGATCATATCCGCGAAAAAGGCGGTAAAGACCCAGAACATCACGATGCCAAAGCCGACCATGCCGACCGGGCTGTCAAACAGTTTGCCGAAAAGGCCCAGTTTCTGTTTGAAGCGGATTGAGACGGCATAGGCGACAATCAGCGCGATCCAGACTGGCATGAACTGGACGAATACGCCCGCCAGAACGCCGCCCCATGAAAGTGGTTCCATCATCTGCTCCTTAACTCAGCCGGATGCGGGGGTTGAGGAAGACATAGCCGACATCAGAAATCAGCTGGGTCACCAGAACGACGAGAACGGCAATGACCGAGCATCCAAGCAGCAGCTCGATGTCATTATTGCCGGCGGCTTGAACCAGGGTCCAACCAAATCCCTTGTAATTGAACAAGGTTTCTACGATCACCACGCCGTTCAAGAGCCAGGGGAATTGCAGCATGATCACCGTGAAGGGGGCGATCAGAGCGTTGCGCAAGGCGTGGCGCATCACGACCTGGCGGAAGGACACGCCTTTCAGACGGGCGGTGCGGATGTATTGCGCAGTCATCACCTCGGTCATCGAGGCGCGGGTCATGCGGGCGATATAGCCGATGCCGTAAAGCGCGATGGTCATTACCGGCAGGGCGAAATTCCAAAATGTGATGTTATCCATGGCCGAGGTGGCGGTGCCCATGAAGAGGGTCTTGGTCTCGATCCAGCCCATGGAGGCCAGAATCGGCGAGATCCCCGTGGTGGCCGAGGCAAAGAGCGCGATAAAGACCACGCCGGACACATATTCGGGGGTCGCCGTAGTGGCGATTGCGAAGGTCGACAGGATGCGGTCGGTCCGCGATCCCTCACGCATGCCAGACAGAACGCCGAGGAGCAGCGAGGTCGGCACCATCACCAGCATGACCGCCAGCATCAGCCAGCCGGTCTGCGACAGACCGCGGCCCAAAACTTCGGTGACCGGTTTCTTGAACACGGTTGACGTGCCCCAGGTGCCCTGCATCAAACCGCAAAAGCGCGGCGCGGCGGCGGCATCGGAGCCTTTGGGGATGCAGCGGCCCCGCATCTCGCCGTCTTCCATGGTCTTGGTCCAGCCCGGCAAAACGCCCAGCCATTGGCCATAGCGCGAAATCACCGGCGCGTTGAATCCGTTATTCTCGATCCAGCTGACCACCTGCTCATCAGACATGCGCACTGAAGCTTCGGATTTTGCAAGCTTTTCCAGGTTGGGCGGCAGGTTCGTCAACATGAAGACGATGAAAGTCAGCGCGAGCGCTGTCAGGATCATGACCCCGAAACGTCGTAGAATGAACATGAGCATGGGTTTTGCATCCGGCTTCAGGCACGACATCACA
>CAIYZT010000384.1 GCA_903930735.1 uncultured Paracoccaceae bacterium
ATGCGCAATGGCACGCCGGTCATAATAGGTGCCCTCTCGGCAGAATTGCTTTGCAATTCGCCTGCCGGGTAACAGAAGGGGCAAACTGCAACGCTTTGCAGATCGGCTCGACCCTGTGTGACCCCCGGCTTTCCTCCCCTCTCGCGTATGTAAACATGCGCTGCCGGGCAACGAATAAAATCCATCATTTGCGAAACGAGCGGTCGAGCTCCCGCTGCCCGGCAGCGGTTTGTCTTCAAACCGCGAGAGGGGCCATCGCAAAATACGCTGCCGCCTTCTTCAGGATCTCATTGGCTTGCCGAAGCTCACGCACCTCGCGCTCCAACTCCTTGATCCCGGCCTTCTCGGCACTTGTCTGGCCTGGCCGTTCGCCGCCATCGTGCTGGACCTGCCGGGCCCAAACGCGAAGGCTGTCCGGCGAACAACCCAATTTACCCGCGATCGCTGTCAGCGCCGCAGCTTCGCTCTGATACTCATCGCGGTCTTCTTCTTTTGTGTCTGTTCCATAACGGGCAATTCTCTGAGAGTTTTGCCCTCCGGTAAACCCGGGGCGGTTCAGTTTCCCGGATCTGCGGTCCTGCCGGAACTTTCATCGTGGCGCTAAGTGTCATCGGGATCTGGATTGTCACCGGGCCGGTGTTCGGGTTTTCCGACACCTGGCAATTGGTGATCAATACCGGCACGACCATTGTGACATTCCTGATGGTGTTCCTGATCCAGAACACCCAAAACCGGGACACGGCCGCCATCCAACTTAAGCTGGACGAGTTGATCCGCGCGACCAAGGGTGCCCATAACGCGATCCTTGATCTGGAAGAACTAGACTAAACCATCCTAGACTCATTCCGGGCGCGGTTTCGCCTGCTGGCGGTTGAGGCACGGCAGGCGCTTGCACGCGGTGAAACCGACACCGACACGCCAGAGGCTTGAGGCGGCTGCAGAAAGCGCATTTTAATGGCAACAGCAAGCCACTGATCACGTTGCCTATCGCACGGGGCGGGTGAAGCTACGGCTTTGCGATGATGCGGTTGACATGGCCCATTTTTCGGCCCGGGCGCGCGTCGGGTTTGCCGTACAGATGCAGCGCGGCGCCTCGTTCGCGCACGATGCCGGGAACCTTGGAGATGTCATCGCCAATCAGATTTTCCATCACCACATCGCTGTGCCTCCCGCCATCGCCCAAGGGCAGGCCCGCCACCGCACGGATATGCTGTTCAAACTGATCCACCGCGCAGCCGTTCTGCGTCCAATGGCCCGAGTTATGGACCCGTGGCGCGATCTCGTTCACGATCAGGCCCTTGCCCGTCACAAACAACTCGACCCCCATAACCCCTACATAATCCAAGGCATTCAGGATCCGCGCCGCGATCAGCACGGCATCGCTGCGCTGCGTGGGGCTTAGCCGCGCGGGCAGGGTCGTGGTCCGCAAGATCCCGTCGTGATGCACATTTTCGCCCGGATCATAGCAGGCGACCGAGCCGTCCAAGCCCCGCGCCCCTATCACCGAAACCTCGTGGGTGAAGTCGATGAACCCCTCCAGTACGCAGGGCGCGCCCTGCATGGCGGCATGGGCGGCGGCTGCGTCCTGCGGCTCATGCAAGCGCACCTGCCCCTTGCCGTCATAGCCGAGCCTTGTGGTTTTCAAGATCGCGGGCAGGCCGATCCGGGCAATCGCCCCAGTCAGATCGCCCAGGCTTTGCACTGCAGCATAGGGCGCCGTGGTCAGCCCCAGGCCGGTCAGAAAATCCTTTTCAACGATGCGGTCCTGCGAGGTGGCGAGCGCCCCGCGGCCGGGGCGAATGGGCTTGGCCGCTTCCAGCAGGTCCAGCGCCGCCGTGGGCACGTTCTCAAACTCATAGGTGATCACATCAACCGAGGCCGCAAAGGCGGTCAAGGCCGCGCGGTCCTCATAACTGGCGCAGGTGCAGGCATGGGCGACATCGGCGGCGGGCGGGTTTGCGCCCGGCTCATAGACATGGGTCCGGTAGCCCAGCCGCGCCGCCGCGACCGACAGCATCCGGCCCAATTGGCCGCCGCCGAGGATGCCGATCGTAGCCCCGATGCACAGCGCGTCACTCATCCTTAGGCTCGTCCACAACCGAGGCGGACAGCGCGGCGCGCCAGGCGTCCAGCCGCTCGGCAAGGCCCGCATCCTGCAGCGCCAAAATTCCCGCCGCCATGAGCCCAGCATTGGCCGCCCCCGCCGCGCCGATCGCCATGGTGGCCACGGGAAAACCCTTGGGCATCTGCACGATGGAATAAAGACTATCGAGGCCCGACAGCGCCTTGGTCAGCACCGGAACGCCGATCACCGGCAGCCGCGTCTTGCTGGCCATCATCCCTGGCAGATGGGCCGCGCCGCCCGCCCCCGCGATGATCACCTGCAAGCCGCGCCCCGCCGCCTCTTTGCCATAGGTCCAAAGCCGGTCCGGGGTGCGGTGCGCCGAGATGATGCGGGTCTCGTAGCCAAGACCCAGCTCGTCCAGAATTGCCGCGGCCTCTTTCATCGTCGGCCAGTCGGACTGCGAGCCCATGATGATGCCAATCTGAACCGTCATGCGCGCCTCCATGCCTTGCCGCCCCATAACGCGGGTGCGGCGTCATGGCAAGCCGCCGGTGGCTTGAACCGCCGCCTGATCGCGATGGCCTGCGCCCATGTTCGCCGCCGCCGTGATCCTATGTGCCCTATTGGTCGTCCTTGCGGCGCTGCATGTGCTTTGGGCTTGCCGCATCTGGTACCCGCTCAAGCACGTGGCGCAACTGGCCCGTGATGTGGCCGGATTTCCGTGGGCGGAAAAGATGCCGCCGCCGCTGGCCTGCGCCTTCGTGGCCCTTGTCCTGATCATCGGCGCGGGGCGCCTCTTTTGGCCGCAAGGCACGCTGCGCAGCCTTGGACTGATCGGCAGGGTCACGGTTTTCGCGCTGCTCGGTCTGGCAGCCTACACGCCGCAATGGCGTAAACTGACGCCGACGGAGCCCTTTGCCCGGCTCGATCGCCGCTACTACGGCCCTTTGTGCCTGTTCCTCAGCGCTTTGGCGGCACTGGCACTGTGATCAGGCGATGATATCAGGGATCAAGTTATCCTCGATCCGCACGATTTGATCCTTCAGGGCCAGCTTTTGCTTTTTCAGCCGCCGCAGGGTCAATGGATCGGGCCGACCAGAGGTTTCGAGCGCGAAAATAGCCTCGTCCAGATCGCGGTGCTCCCGGCGCATAACCTCGAGCCGGACCCGAGCCATGTCGTCAGAATTCATTTCACTGGAGGCATTCATAGCGGTTCGAACATCCGTCTTGCTGTTGCCGCATTGATATAGTGATTCGCCCCCCCGATGCGAGATTTCTGCGAAAATTCCGAGGGGACGCGCCAAAGACTGGGCTCGCCGGGCCGCCCGTGCTGATTTTACGGATTCCGAGCCTTGCGGGGCGGCCCGCGTCCCCCCATATTTCTATCGTGGGGCCGCCAGCTTGGGGCCCGCACGTTAGAATGTCGCTTTCGCAAAGGACATGCGTATGACGAAACTTACCTTTGGCTCGCATCCCTATCTTTTGGGGTTCGAACAGCTGGAACGGCTGGTCGAGCGGACTGCCAAGACCGCCTCGGAGGGCTATCCGCCCTTTAACATCGAGGCGACGAATGAAAATTCCTATCGCATAACCTTGGCCGTTGCTGGATTTCGCGACGAGGATCTGGCGATTACCGTCGAGGACCGCCAGTTGGTGGTGCGCGGCCGTCAAGTTGAGGATACGGCGGAGCGGGTCTTTTTGCACCGCGGCATCGCCGCCCGCGCCTTTCAGCGCTGTTTTGTGCTGGCTGACGGGGTCGAAGTGGCCGGGGCCAGTCTGGACCATGGGCTGTTGAACATCGACCTGCGCCGCTTGGTCCCCGAGACCGTGGTGCAGACAATTCGTATCGGCCGTAAATAGGAGCGCGAGATGGAAACGAAAATTACCGGACTGCCCACCGAGGAAAAGGGCATCGTCTATGTTCGCCCCGTTGCGGTGGATAGCCTGTCGGAGGATTTGCGCGCGCAGGCGGGTGATCTGATCACGATTTATTCCGTTCACCGCGCGAATGGGATGCCGCTGGCGCTGGTCGGTGATCGCGATCTGGCCTTTGCTCTGGCGCGCCAGCATGATTTCGCGCCGGTATCGGTGCATTAGGTCCCCTTGCCCAATTTGATTTCAATCGAACCCAAGCCGCGCCTGCCACCGGCCCGCCCACGGGGATCGTTTTCAGATCGGTTCGGAAAAAGGCCGGATCGGGCGAAGAGCCAGCAGCAACATAGGCCCATTGACGCCGCTCAAAATAGAAAAAGGCCGCCCCAACCCGGGCGGCCTTTGAATTTGCGGCGAAAATCCTGTCCTTAGAGCGGATTGCCGTCAATCTGATTCAGATTGACGGCAATCCAAGACCCGCACAGGCCGGGAGTATTGCGGTTGCGCTCCATCGGGTGAACCCGATTGAGCGCAACAAGCTCTAGGCCTTGATCAGACCCATGGATTCAAGTTTCAGGATCACCTGATGCGCGCAGCTGTCCACGTCGACATCCGCCGTTTCAATCACCAACTCGGCATGGGTCGGCGCCTCGTAGGGGTCTGAAATCCCGGTGAATTCCTTGATCTTGCCCTCACGCGCCAGCTTGTACAGCCCCTTGCGATCCCGCCTTTCGCATTCCTCGACCGAGGTCGCGACATGGGTCTCGATAAAGGCACCATAGGTCTCAATCATCTCGCGCACGGCGCGGCGGGTGGCCTTATAGGGCGCGATCGGCGCGCAGATCGCGATGCCGCCGTTCTTGGTGATCTCGGAGGCGACATAGCCGATCCGGCGGATGTTGATATCGCGGTGCTCCTTGGAAAACCCCAACTCGCTCGACAGATGCTTGCGCACCACATCGCCGTCCAGCAGGGTCACGGGACGCCCACCCATCTCCATCAACTTGACCATCAAAGCATTGGCAATGGTCGATTTCCCCGACCCCGACAGGCCGGTGAAGAACACCGTAAAGCCCTGCTTGTCGCGCGCCGGAGAGGTCTTGCGCAGCTGCACAACCACCTCGGGGAAGGAAAACCAGGCCGGGATATCCAAGCCTTCGCGCAGACGGCGGCGCAGTTCGGTGCCGGATATGTCCAGAACGGTGCAGCCCTCGGGCACCTCGTTGGCGGGGTAGTATTGGTCGCGCTCTTGCACATAAACCATGTGCTTGAAGTCGACCATGGTGACGCCGATCTCGGCCTCATGTTCCTTGAACAGGGTCTGCGCGTCGTAGGGGCCGTAGAAATCCTTGCCGGCGCTGTTCTTGCCGGGACCGGCGTGATCGCGGCCGACGATGAAATGGGTGACGCCGTGGTTGCGGCGGATCAGCCCGTGCCAGACGGCCTCACGCGGGCCGGCCATGCGCATCGCAAGGTTCAACAGGCTCATCGTCGTGGTCGAAGCTGGATACTTGTCGATCACCGCCTCGTAGCAGCGCACGCGGGTGAAATGGTCCACATCGCCCGGCTTGGTCATGCCGACGACCGGATGGATCAGCAGATTGGCCTGCGCCTCTTTCGCCGCCCGGAAAGTCAGTTCCTGATGCGCGCGGTGCAGCGGGTTGCGGGTCTGGAAGGCCACGATCTTGGACCAACCCAGTTTCTTGAAATAGGCGCGCAATTCGTTCGGCGTGTCGCGGCGCGATCGGAAATCGTAATGCACCGGAGCCTGCAGGCCCTTGACCGGGCCGCCCAGATAGACAGTTCCGGCGGTGTTGTGCAAATAATTGACCGCAGGATGCGCCAGATCATCGGCGCCAAAGACCATCTCGGCCTCGCGCGCCTTGTTCGGCAGGTATTTGTCGGTGACAGTCATGATCGCCAGGATCACGCCCTCGGCGTCGCGCAGCGCAATCTCGGCGCCCGGCGCGACCGTTTCCGCAAACTTTTCCGAGACATCCAGCGTGATTGGTATCGGCCACAAAGTGCCGTCCGCGGTGCGCATGTTTTCCACAACGCCCTTGTAATCGGCCTCGGTATGAAAGCCCTTCAACGGATAAAACCCGCCGTTCATCAGGAGTTCCAGATCGCAGACCTGACGCGGGGACATATCCCACGAAGGCAAGGCGCCCGCTGCATGTTTCAGTTTTTCGGCTGTTTCTGCGGAAACGAATAGCTCCGGGATCGGAGTATGGTTTGAAAGGGTCATTGGCGTGCTCGCTCTAAATACCAAGTCAGGCGGGGTTCGGCCCCGACCGCTGCGCGCGTCTGTTGCCTCTTTCGGCCGGGAATATCAAGTCCGGCAAGGCGATTTTGACGCATTATCAGCGGAATTGGACTGAAATGCTGGCTAGGCGTGCGCGGTAGGAACGGCGTTGCCATCATCAGAACCTGTCTGGAACGTTTCCGCCGCCCTTAGTGCCCCGAAAGCCAGCGCTCAGCGTCCAAGGCCGCCATGCAGCCCATGCCCGCCGAGGTCACCGCTTGGCGGTAGATGTGGTCGGTCAGATCGCCCGCCGCAAAGACGCCGGGGATGATGGTGCGGGTCGAACCCGCCTCGACCTGAACATAGCCGCCGTTGTGCAGGGGCAGCTGATCCTTGACCAGTTCCGAGGCCGGGGCATGGCCGATGGCCACGAAAAAGCCGTGGCAGGGCACGTCTTTCATCTCGCCGGTCAGCAGGTTGCGGGTGCGCACGGCGGTCACTGAAGGCGGGGCTTCGCTGCCCAAAACCTCGGTCACTTCGCTGTTCCATTGCAGCGCGATCTTCGGGTGCTTGAACAGCCGGTCCTGCATGATCTTTTCGGCCCGCAAGGTGTCGCGGCGGTGGATCAGCGTGACCTTGGTCGCAAAATTGGTCAGGAACAGCGCCTCTTCAACGGCCGTATTGCCGCCGCCGATCACGACCACTTCCTTGCCGCGATAAAAGAATCCGTCACAGGTCGCGCAGGCGGAAACGCCAAAGCCTTTGAACTTTTCCTCCGACGGAATACCCAGCCATTTGGCCTGCGCCCCAGTGCATAAGATCACGGCGTCGGCGGTATAGGTGGTGCCGCTGTCGGCCTGCGCGGTAAAGGGGCGCTTGGCCAAATCCAGCGAGGTTATGTAGTCGCTGATGATTTCGGCACCCATTGCGGCGGCATGATCCTGCATCCGCACCATCAGATCGGGGCCCTGAACATGGGTATCGCCGGGCCAGTTTTCCACCTCGGTGGTGATTGTCAGCTGTCCGCCGGGCTGCAGCCCCTGCACCAAAATCGGATTCAGCATGGCGCGCGCGGCATAGACTGCCGCTGAATAGCCTGCCGGACCGGAGCCGATGATCAGAACCTTGGTATGCCGTGTCTCGCCCATCATGCCCTCCGGGAGATTCGCCTTGGACCTGATATAGGTGCTCAGGGAGGTGGGTAAAAGCCCCGCTTGGGGCGGGGGCAAATCCAGGGACCGGGCGAAATAAAATGATCGAAATGCGAAATTTTATTGCGCGGCGCGGCGCGTGGACCTAATAAAGCGACAACAGAGGAGGCATCCATGGCTCAGTCAAAGCTTGATCAGATCGACCGTCAGATTTTGGCGCAGTTGCAGGCCGATGGAAGAATGACCAATGTCGAGCTGGCCAGCCGCGTTGGCATCTCGGCGCCGCCCTGTCTGCGCCGGGTGCGCACGCTGGAGGAGGCGGGCTATATCCGCGGCTATCACGCCGATATCAATCCGCGCGAGCTGGGCTTTGAGGTGCAGGTCTTCGCCATGGTGCGCCTGCGCTCTCAGGCCGAGGCGGATCTTTCCACCTTCGAATCCCTGTGCCGCGCCTGGCCCTTGGTCCGCGAATGCCACATGCTGAACGGCGAGATTGACTTCATCCTGAAATGCATCGCGCCGGACCTGTCGACCTTTCAGAACTTTCTGACCGAGCATCTGTTGAAGGCCGACAACGTCGCCTCGGTCAAAACCTCGCTCGTGATCCGCTGCGCCAAAGACGAGCCCGGCCTGTCCTTTGACGTGCTCGAAGCGCGTCTGGCCAAGACCGCCTGAAGCGGTCTAGCGTGCGGCGGCGCGGCTTGGCTTTGCCACCGGCTTCAGCGGGGCCGGGATCTTTTTGGCGCCGCGCTGGTAGGGCATGACGGTCTGGCAGTCGGCCGCAGCAGCGATAATGGATTTCATCAAGCGTGGTTGGGTCTTCATGATCGGCTCCAGAGGCGTTTGGTTTCGTTATGGAAACAATGACCGCGCTTTTGGGCGGCTGTTGGGCGGAATAGGGATTTCTTATGGCCGGATCGGGGTTGGGTGCGACAGGAAGAAGGCAGGTACGAAAAAGTCAGTATTTATCTGAAATAAAACATTTTTCATCAATTTTGATGAAACTTAACGCACCTGAATATCGTTTGGATTGTGGCATTTTCGCGCTGAACCCTGCTTTCCCTGCATGAATTGGGCCGTGGAAATCTTAATAGCCGCCGTCCTGCATCCATCGCTTGGGCTGAGCGGGGCCAGACGGGCCTCTGGTGGAGGCACGGCCCGGCTCAACTTGGGGCGGATGCCACGATACTGGCACAGCACAAAGCATCAGAGGGCAGCGCCCGCCAGGGGCAGGTCGGGCGCTGCCCGGTGGCTTTGGTCCACTGGGCGGATTGTTGAGGCGCGGTGGTGTGGCAGAAGCTAGGGCTCCTGCCAGCCTGGGGCTGGGCGGTAGAGGTTTGACGAAAAAGCGGCCCTAAAGCCGGATCACCGAGATCAGGCGGCCATAATCGGCCTCGCCGACATGGGTCGTGCGGCGAAAGGAAAAGAACCTTTCGGGATCGCTATAGGTGCAATGCCCGGTCCATTCGGCATGTCCCACCCCTGCCGCCCGCAGACGATCCAAGCCATAGGAGGGCAGATCGAACAGGAATTTGCCGGCCAGTCCATTCACGAAAAAGCGGCGGGTTTCAGGGGCCTGGTCGGTAAAGCTCTCGTAAAACTCCTGGCCCACCTCATAGGCGCGCTGGCTGATCGTCGGCCCGATCACGGCGCGGATGTCTTGCGGTTTGGACCGGAGTTGCACCATTGCCGCAACCACCGCCTCCAGCACCCCACTTTGTGCGCCGCGCCAACCGGCATGGGCGGCCCCGATCACGCCCGCCACGGGGTCCGAAAAAAGCACCGGCTGGCAATCGGCGGTTAGGATGCCAAGGCCGATGCCGGGCGCCGCCGTGACCATGGCATCGGCCCTAGGCCGCGCGCCTATTAGCTGATCCACCCGCACCACATCGGCTGAATGGACCTGATGCACAGTCACCAGATTTTCGATCGGCACCTCCATCACCGCCGCCACGCGCGCTCGGTTGATCTCGACAATCTCGGCCAGATCGGACGAGCCGGACCCGCAGTTCAGCCCCGCAAACACCCCAGAGGAAGCCCCGCCCTTGCGCGTAAAAAACCCATGGCGGGCCTTCAGCGCGGAGGAGGTGAGAATTTCCAACATCAGGCGAATCCGGGGGGCTTGGGGGCGGCGGGCGGGAATAGGGCGAGTATCTTGAACAACTCGCCCATTTCATCGGGCGCGGTCAAGCGCCGTGCAGCGGCCAGATGATTGTCCAGCGCCGCGCCGCTGAGCCTGCCCGCAAGGACCTGCGCGCGCGCCTCGATTCCCAGCGCCTGCAACACGCGGCCTTGGGGCGCATAGGCATGGGGCAGGCGGGCAAACCGGACCAGGGCCTCGAAATCGACATGGGCGGTCAGGTCGGCGGCGCCGGGGTCCTTTAACGGGGGGGTCGGAGCGTGGTTGCTGAGCGCCTGCAAAGTATCGCCCTTTGACCGCCAGCCGCCGTAATCGGCGATCAGGGCCAACCCGCCTTGGCGGGCGATGCGCCCGGCTGCGGCCTCGATCGGGGGGGCGGCGGTGGGACAGACCTCGATGATTGTGCCCACCGGATCCAGCGCGAAACGCGGGTCAAAGGCGTCGGGGGGCTGCGGGGCGGCGAGGACAAAGCCCAGATCGCCGTCACGAATCCCGATCTGGCGTTCGTGCCAGCCCTTTGGCCCGCGTTCAAACTGATACACCGGCAGGGCATCGAAAAACTCATTGGCCAGCAGCAGCAGCGGCTGTTCGGGCAGATCCTGCGCCGAGGCGATCCAGCGCGGCGCATAACCGGCCAGCGTGGCCTTTTGCGCCGCCTGCAGCCGCGCCGAGGCTTCCAGCAGCACCAGCTGCATCCCCGCATGAAACCCCGGCACGCCCTTTGTCACGCGCAGGACATCGGCCATCATCGTGCCCCTTCCGGGACCAAACTCGGCGAGGGTAAAGGGGCGAGGCGCGCCCTGATCCAGCCAGCTCTGCGCCAGCGCCAGCCCTAGGAGCTCGCCATAGATCTGGCTGATCTCCGGCGCAGTTACAAAATCGCCCCCCGCCCCGAAAGGCGCGCGCGTGGTGTAATAGCCGTGGTCCGGGTGCAGCAGACAGTGCGACATATAGGCAGCGACAGAGATCGGCCCCTCGGCCCGGATCTGACGCAGCAGAATGTCCTTTAGCGCGGTCATGCCCGTCTGGCGCGCAGTACGAACCACAATCCAGCAGCGATCATCGGCAGCGACAGCGCCTGCCCCTGCGTCAGCCCCCAGCCGCCGATCTGCCAGGCCAGCCCCAGCGGATTGCCCGGCGTGATGAACTGCATGTCGGGCTGGCGAAAGAATTCAACCGCGAACCGGGCCAGCCCGTAACCCGCGACGAAAACACCCATCGCCTGACCCGGACGGTGCATCCAGCCGCGCCGCCAGATGCCCCAGAACAGGACCAGCCCCAGCAGCAGACCCTCAAGCAGCGCCTCGTAAATCTGGCTCGGGTGGCGCGCGCAGATGGTCAGAGCGCCCGCGCAAGTCTGCGCCGCCTCGCCCGGAAAGGCCACGCCCCAAGGCATGTCGGTCGGACGGCCCCAAAGCTCGGCATTGATGAAATTGGCAAGGCGCCCAAGGCCGATGCCGATGGGCGCGACCATGGCAAACAGATCGCCCGTGGCCAGCGCGGAAATCCCTTGCCGGCGGCAAAACCACAGCCCCGCGATGACCACGCCCGCAAAGCCGCCGTGAAAGGACATGCCGCCTTCCCAGACCCGCAGGATCTGCGCCGGTTCGGCCATATAAGAGGACAGCTCGTAAAACAGCACATAGCCCAGCCTGCCGCCCAGAATGACGCCGAAAATGACCCAGGTGAAGAGATTCTCCAGCTGCTCTGCGGTCATTGGCGCCGGGCCGGACCACAGGCGCGGCTGACGCAGGGCGCGTGCGATCAGCTTCCAGCCGAGGAGGAGGCCAACGATATAGGCCAGCGCGTACCAGCGGACGGCGAGGTGCAGGCCGAAAAGATCGACCGCGAAGATCTCGGGCGAGAGGGGCGGGAAGGGAATGTAGGACATGTCTTCGGGGGCCCCGGGATGGTTGCAGATGGGGTTTTCCGCCGGGGGGAGGGGGAAGTCAACGGGGGGTGTGGGGGCGGGGCGGCGGGGCGGCTTGAGAAGGGGGTGCAGGGAAAGAAGATGGGAGGACCGCCCAAAGGCGATCTTAGATTCTGACTGGATCACAGGTTTGAGGACGGCTTAGCCGCGGAAGGGTGCCATTTTCGGCGGCGACGCGATCTCGCAATCTGCCGCTGGCTTTGCATCGGAGGTAACTCCGGGCAAGTAGACGTTATTGGCTAGACCAACAATCGCGAGCGCCAGCTGCATTTAGGGAGCGAAGTAAGGTACCAGTGATCAAGCATCCGACAATCGTCCAAAAGACCTTGGCGCCTCCCCGCCACTGCCGCTGACCTGACGAGATGTCCTCTTGTTGCGCGGGGCCGAGCGCTCCATATGTGGGGTATCACATAGGAGGCGCGCATGCAGCCGGGGAACAAGATTTTCGACGATATGTCCAAGTTGATGAGCAATGCCATGGGCGTGGCTCAGGGGGCCAAGACCGAGGCGGAGACGGCGATGAAAGGCTGGGTCGACCGCTGGATGGCCGACCGCGATTTCGTCACCCGCGAGGAGTTTGACGCGGTCAAAGCGATGGCGGTGAGGGCGCGCGAGGAAAACGCGGCGCTCGAGGCGCGGATTGCGGCGCTTGAGGCCCAAAAGGCCTGAACTGACAGTAGGCGCGCGCGCATTCCCAGACTCTGGGCCGTGCTTGGACGCCGGACTTTGGCTCGGGGCGCGGTCCGGTCTGGATTGCGGCGAGGCTAGCCGGGGCAATGCCTATTGGGGGCGCCAATGTTAGCGATGCTGAAACCCCAACGACTACAGGTCTCCTTCGCCTGACGCGGCATTGTGCCCTCGCCACAAGGCGGAGGTGCTTTGACGTCGGGCCCGGGAATTAGGGGCCTGCGCGCCATCCCGACCTTCGGCGCTATCTACGAAATACCAATGGGGAGTTCACGAACGACAACACCCGCGCGAGGGGCCGCCTGTAAGTGCTTGCTTTTGCTTTGAAAGGTTGGTGGAGCCAGGGAGGATCGAACTCCCGACCTCTTGAATGCCATTAGTCTACGTACATATATGTTTCAATATTTTAAAGCATGGTTTATAACATGGGTTTATAACTTTCTGTTTGAGGTGCCATGTCAAAAGCTCCATCTGCCATTCGTCTTTACCAAGGGCTGTCAATCTACCGTGTCGAGAATTCGACGAAGTGGTACGTCAGGGTTTGGGACCGTAAGCGTAAGAAATACATCGTGAAATCCACGGGGGAGGATAGTGCTGTCAAGGCGAAAGCATTGGCTCAGGAACTGGCTCTGTCACTTCTGAAGGCAGAAAAGCCCGTTGAAAGAGAGTTCTCATTTAACAACTTCGCCCTGAAACTTCTCCATAAGTCCCGTCTTCAGCAAACATCTGGTGATCGCAGCAAAGGTTACGTCAAGGCTCTTCACTGGGCTATCCAGAACGAGGACTGGGGATTGTTGAGGTTCTTTGGGGAGCGGGATGTTCGGCAGATACGAACGCAAACGTATCAAGAGTACATGGCTGACCTTGCGAAGCGTCGTCCTGACATGACGGCATCAACACGAAATACGCTGATGGCGACGCTGCGAAACGTCCTCAAGATTGCTAGGGACGAAGGCGTGATTGACGCTGTTCCCGAGACACCACGTTCTAGGGTGAAGGACAATCCAAGACCGTTCTTCAGGTTTCACCCTCTCGTCGCAAAGGATGATGACAACTATCAGAAGCTGCTTCGGCAGGTGAAGCAGATGGCGGACCAACGCATTGCGGTCAGGGGCATTGAGATCACGGACGAGCTATACGACCTAGTCTTGTTTCTAACCCATTCCTTCGTCAGACCTATTTCGTCGGAGCTGTATGCGATCAGGCACAGTGACATCACAGTTGCCAACGACCCTCGACGCTTGATCGTCACCGTCCGTGACGGAAAAACGGGCTATAGGTCCGCAAACACGATGGAAGCGGCTGTGTCAGTTTATCAGAGGATTAAGGTCCGCTACCCTGATGCTAAGCCCGACGATTACTTGTTCTTCCCTGATTACAAGAACAGGATCACTGTTTCGAACATCGTGCAGCGTCAGTTTCGGCAAGTGCTAAAGGATGGAAACATTCAGATCGACGAGGCGACG
>CAIYZT010000385.1 GCA_903930735.1 uncultured Paracoccaceae bacterium
GCAAAAATGGTCAAAAATCGAGGTGCCCCCTAGTGATCCAGGTGGCCGGATCATTTGCAGCGGATTTGGCCGATCGGCTGCGATAAGGAACTTTTGTCTTGCTCCCGGCCCGATCTTCCTCACGCCATGCCGTCCAGAGAGGCGACTTGTGCAGTGCTGAAAAGGCCAATGAAGCGTCTAGGAGCCAACCCAGATTTGTTGAATGCTTCTGCGGGTCATCCGACAGCAAAAGTGAAAGGCTAGAGGAAGGAAGGGATTGAATCGCGCCGCGCGCATTGCTATATTCTCGCATATTAAGTCCTTTTAGGTCGTCCGGTGCCAGCCGGGCGGCCTTTCCTTTTTCCTGCACCATTGCGGAAAGTAGCGAAAGGTCGCAGCCCCAAGATAGAGGCTGCGCCGATCTGAATCAAGTAGTTGAAATTACAGAGTTATTTTAACATCAAATGTGAAACCCTAGGCTAGAAGCTGGGTCAAGTCGCTGGGTGACTGGCCGCGCTTTTCAGCTTCGCTCAGCCAATCCGACCACCACTGCATGAGGCGGCGCCGTTCTTCCAATCTGTTCCCGCGATAATAGGCGGCACGGATTGCATTTTTCGGCATATGGGCCAAGGCCTTCTCGATCGCATCAGCTGACCATTGCTCCGATTCATTGCAGAGTGTCGAGAACGTCGACCGGAAGCCGTGAACCGTTGCCTTGGAGTGTTTGCCGAGTCGATACATCAGATAAAGATACCGATTTTCCGACGTTTCTTTGCCATTCAAGCCCGGAACAATCCAATTTGATCCATTCGATAGCGGCTGCAACTGCTTCAGGATATCAATGACCTGATCACTCAGCGGAACAACGTGATCCTGTCCCATCTTCATACGCGCGCCGTCGATCCGCCAGAGGCGTTCTTTCCAGTCGATTTCTGCCCACGTCGCAAACCTGACCTCCCGCGTCCGAAGTGCTGTGTGGATGATCAGCAGCAAGCCCAGTCGGGTCTGAGGTTCGCAGTCGGCATTTCGCAGCGACTCCAGAAAGGCAGGCATGTCCCGCTCGCTCACTGCCGCCATGTGCTGACGCTTGGGCGGGGGCTTCAGTGCCCCTCGCAAGTCGCCGCTGGGGTCGCGTTTTCAGTATCCACATGCCACGCCATAGCGGAAAATTGCCCCTGCCGTTTGCAAGATCCTGCCTGCGATATCTTGCGCGCCCCTGCCTTCAACTGCCCGGATCACCTTCAACAGGTCGGGCGGTTCGATTGTCGAGATCTCAGCAGAGCCGATCGCTGGGAACACGTCGCGTCGCAGTCGGGCTGCAATGCGTTCCCAGTGAACTTCCGTCCAAGCTTTCCGCTGCGCTTCCAACCATTCGTTCGCCACTTGCGCAAAGGTATGCTGCGGCCCGGTCACGGGGGCAGGTTGTGTCGGGTCTTCCCCTTTCGCAAGGCTGCGCTTCAGATCGTCGCGAAGGGCGCGCGCAGTGGCGAGCCCAACATCAGGATACCGGCCAAGGGTTGCCGTCTTCCGTTTGCCGCCGTGGCGGTAGTCCAGGCGCCAGGTTTTCGATCCAGTCGGGCTGATGAACAGGTAGAGCCCCAGCATGTCGGTAAGCTTGCGGGGCTTGGATTCGGGCTTGGCAGCGCGACAGGCAGTGTCGGTAAGCGGCAAGGTGTCCTCCTGACGGTATTGGCCCTTTCGTCGCTACCGTCAGATTTACCGTCAAACAGTGGGACGCATGGGGACTAACTGGCACCCATGGATAACCTATCCCCTGTATTTGTTCAAATTCTTGTTGGGAAGATGCTGCAAAATGAGCTTGTGGAGGCGGGTACCGGAATCGAACCGGTCTACACGGATTTGCAATCCGGTACGTAACCTCTCCGCCAACCCGCCGCGATAGATGGTGCTGAATTAGCGCAAGGCGGGCGGCCCTGCAAGGGGGTTGCGTCAATGCGGGAATGGCGGGCCAATCAGTGATTGACCTCGGCGCGCGGGTCCCGTCAAATGGCTCTGAGAAAGGGTGCAAATGACCCCATTGGACCGCATTCACGCCTTGCCGATCTGGCAGGGCCCGATCACCGCAAGCCCTTTGGACGGCGGGATTACCAATATCAACTTTGTGGTCACCGACGGGACGCGCCGTGCCGTGGTACGGATTGGCGATGATATTGCCGTGCATCAGATCTTGCGTTTCAACGAGCTGGCCGCGTCGAAAGCGGCGCATCTGGCGGGGGTCTCGCCTGAGGTTCTGCATGCGGAGCCGGGGATATTGGTGATTGATTTCATCGACGGCAAGACTTTGTCGGCTCAGGATTTTGCCGACGATTCTATTCTGGATCAAGCAGTTACCTTGATCGCCCTTACGCACCGCGAGATACCGCGCTATCTGCGTGGCGCGGCTCTGACCTTTTGGGTCTTTCATGTGATCCGCGATTATGCGGGCACGTTGACAGCCGGGGCGAGCCGCTATCAGCCGCTCTTGCCCGAGCTTTTGGCGCAGGCCGCGGCATTGGAGCGGGCAGTGGGGCCCATCGATATGGTTTTTGGCCATAATGACCTGCTTCCGGCCAATTTCCTGCATGATGGCACGCGCCTCTGGCTGATCGACTGGGACTACGGCGGGTTTGGCTCGCCCTTGTTCGATCTGGGCGGGCTGGCGGCGAATAATAGCCTGACCCCGGCCCAAGAAACCCGCATGCTGACCCAGTATTTCGACAGGGAGCCGACCGAAACCCTCTGGCGCAGTTACCGCGCGATGAAGGCGGCGGCGGCGCTGCGCGAAACGCTCTGGTCCATGGTCTCGGAAACCCATTCCGACCTGGCCTTTGACTATGCCGCCTACACCACCACAAATCTGGCCACTTACCGCGCGGCCTTTGCCGAAATGAAGGACTTTGCATGAAAGATCTGCCCTCAACCGCCAAGGTCGTCGTCATCGGCGGCGGTATCATCGGCTGTTCCACGGCCTATCACCTGGGCAAGCTTGGCCTGACCGATACCGTGCTCCTGGAGCGCAAAAAGCTGACTTCGGGCACGACTTTTCATGCGGCGGGGCTGGTGGGGCAGCTGCGCACCTCGGCCAATATCACGCAGCTTTTGGGCTATTCGGTGGACCTTTACAAAAGGCTGGAGGCTGAAACCGGCCTGCAAACCGGATGGAAGATGAACGGCGGGCTGAGGCTCGCCTGCAATGCCGAGCGCTGGACCGAGGTGAAGCGGCAGGCGACGACGGCCCATTCCTTTGGCCTTGAGATGCATTTGCTGACCCCAAAAGAGGCGCAGGATCTGTGGCCACTGATGGCGATTGACGATCTGATCGGGGCGGCTTTCTTGCCGACCGACGGGCAGGCGAACCCTTCGGATATCACGCAGTCACTGGCCAAGGGCGCGCGGATGTCGGGGGTCAAGATTTTCGAGGATACGCCGGTGACCCGGATCCTTCTCGACAAGGGCCGCATCACGGGCGTTGAAACGCCCTTTGGCACCATTCAATGCGAAAAAGTAGTGATCTGCGCCGGGCAGTGGACGCGTCATCTGGCTGCAACGGTTGGGGTCAATGTGCCGTTGGTCTCGGTCGAGCATCAATACATGATCACCGATACCATCCCGGGTGTGACCAAGGATCTGCCGACTTTGCGCGATCCAGACCGGCTGACCTATTGGAAGGAAGAGGTTGGCGGTCTGGTCTGGGGCGGCTATGAGCCGAACCCCAAGCCTTGGGCAGAAAATGGCATCCCCGAAGACTTTCACTTTGAAACCCTGCCGCCCGATTGGGACCATTATGAGCAGTTCATGGACAATGCTATTGCTCGGGTGCCGGCCTTGGCGACGGCGGGGGTCAAGCAGCTGCTGAACGGCCCCGAAAGCTTTACCCCTGACGGGAATTTCATACTGGGCGAGGCGCCGGAGCTGCGCAATTGCTATATCGGGGCGGGGTTTAACGCCTTTGGCATCGCTTCTGGGGGCGGCGCGGGCATGGCGCTGGCGGAATGGGTGGCCAAGGGGGCCGCGCCTTATGATCTTTGGCCGGTGGATATCCGCCGCTTTGGCCGCGTGCATCATTCCACCGACTGGATCCGCGAGCGCACCACCGAAGCCTACGGCAAGCATTACACCATCGCCTGGCCGTCGGAAGAGATGCGTTCGGCACGGCCCGTCCGACGCTCGCCGCTTTTTGCCCATCTGCGGGCGGCAGGGGCCTGTTTTGGCGAGAAACTGGGCTGGGAGCGGCCAAATTGGTTTGCCGATCTTGCCGCGGGCGAGATGCCAGTGGACCGCTATTCCTATGGCCGGCCGGGCTGGTTTGGCGCGGTTCGCCGCGAGCATCTGGCGGCAAGAAACGCGGCGGTGCTGATCGATCAGACCTCTTTTGCGAAATTCACGCTCAAGGGGCCGGATGCGGTGACCGCGCTGAACTGGATTGCGGCGGGCAACGTGGATCGCCCGGTTGGCAGCCTGATCTATACCCAAATGCTGAACGACAAGGGCGGTATCGAGGCCGATGTGACCGTAGCGCGGGTGGCTGAGGACGAGTTTTACATTGTCACCGGCACCGGCTTTGCCACCCACGATTTTGACTGGATCGCGCGGAATATCCCGGCGGCGGCGCGCTGCTCGCTTGTCGATGCCACCTCGGGATCGGCGGTTCTGTCGCTGATGGGCCCGCAGGCGCGCGCGGTTCTGGCGCGGATTTGCGGCGATGACTTGGGCAATGCGGCCTTTCCCTTTGGCACCGCGCGGCGAATTTCGGTGGCCAAATGCCCGGTTCTGGCGCTGCGCGTCACCTATGTCGGCGAGCTGGGCTGGGAGCTGCATATGCCGACCGAGGTTGCGGTCACGGTCTATGAGGCGCTGAGGACGGCGGGGGCGGATCTGGGGCTGGTGAATGCCGGATACCGGGCGATCGAGACGCTGCGGTTGGAAAAAGGCTATCGGGCCTGGGGCGCGGATATCGGGCCGGATCATACGCCGGTGGAAACCGGGCTGGCCTGGGCCTGCAAGTTGAAGTCGGGCATGCCGTTCCGGGGCCGCGCGGCGCTGATCGCGCAGCAGACGGGCGGAATCAGAAAACGGCTCGCGGCGTTTACGGTCGAGGATTCTTCGGTGGTGCTGCTCGGCCGCGAGACGATTTACCGCGATGGGCAGCGGGTGGGTTGGCTGTCCTCGGGCGGTTATGGGCATACCTTGGACAAGCCCATCGGCTATGGCTTGATCCGGCATGACGGGGGCCTTAGCGATGAATTCATCCTGTCGGGCAAGTACGAGCTGGAGGTGGCCAGCGAGCGGATCGCTGCAAAAGTGCATCTGGAGCCGCTTTACGACCCCAAGAACCTGCGCGTAAAGGCTTGAAACCCCTCAGGAGGCGGCGATTGCGGCCGCCACCGCCCTCTGCCAGGCGGCATAGCGCAGCGTCCGCGTCGCATGCGACATTACGGGTTCAAACCGGTGTTCCAGCGCCCAGCGGCCCGCGAATTCTTCGGGGCTGCTGACCAATCCTGATTGCAAGGCGGCCACGAAAGCCGCCCCCAGAGCGGTGGTTTCGGTGACGGCAGGCCGGTCAACCTGCGTGTTCAGAATGTTGGACAGAAACTGCATCGCGGCATTGCTGGCCACCATGCCGCCGTCAACGCGCAACACGCCACTGGCCTCGCTGCCCCAGTCATCGCGCATCGCCTCCCATAGATCGCGGGTCTGAAAGCCGACCGATTCCAGCGCGGCGCGGGCAAATTCCGCAGGCCCCGAATTGCGGGTCAGACCAAAGATCGCGCCGCGCACTTCGGGGCACCAATGCGGCGCGCCAAGGCCGGTAAAGGCGGGCACGAGGATCAGCTGCTGTTCGGGGTCCGCCGCATCGCTGAGCGCCTGTGTCTGGCCCGCGGTTTCGATGATCTTCAGCCCGTCTCGCAGCCATTGGACCACCGCGCCCGCGATAAAAATCGATCCTTCAAGGGCATAGGTGGTTTGCCCGTCCAGCCGATAGGCGATGGTGGTCAGCATCCGATTTTTCGAGGCGACCTGAACAGAGCCGGTATTCAGCAGCGCAAAACAGCCCGTCCCATAGGTGGATTTCATCATGCCGGGGCTGAAACATGCCTGGCCCATGGTCGCGGCCTGTTGATCGCCAGCGACGCCGCGAATGGAGATCGGGCCGCCAAAAAGGCTTGGCTCGGTCAGGCCAAATTCGGCGGCGCAGTCGTGCACCTGCGGTAAAAGGGACAGAGGTATGTCCAAAACGGCGCAGATCTCGGCGTCCCAGTCATTCGTGCCGATGTTGAAAAGCAGCGTGCGCGCGGCGTTGGTGGCGTCGGTGGCATGAACCTTGCCGCCCGTCAGCCGCCAGATCAGAAAACTGTCCACGGTGCCAAAGGCCAACTCACCCCGCTCGGCCCGCGCCCTTGCGCCGGGAATTGTGTCCAGCAGCCATTTCAGCTTGGTCCCCGAAAAATAGGGGTCCAGAAGCAGGCCGGTTTTGGCCGTGATACTGGCCGCATGGGGCGCGAGGCTGGTGCAGATCGCCGCCGTGCGTCTGTCTTGCCAGACGATGGCGCGGTGCAGGGGCTGGCCGGTGGCGCGGTCCCACAAAAGGGTGGTCTCGCGCTGATTGGTGATGCCGATCGCGGCGAAATCGCGGGCGCTCAGCCCCGCCTTGGCCATGGCCGCACGGGCAGTGGCAAGGGTGGTCGACCAAAGATCATCGGCATCATGTTCGACCCAGCCCGACGACGGGTAATGCTGGGGAAACTCTTGCTGTGACGAGGCAATTGCCTTGAAGGCTTTGGAAAAGATGATCGACCTTGTCGAGGTGGTGCCCTGATCGATGGCAAGGATATGGGTCATGGGGGCCTCCGGTCCGGCTTTGGCATCAAAAAAGGGCAGTTTGGCGGGGCAGCGCGAAAAGGGAAAGCACAAAGAGGGGGGGTTGCAAGCAAGATCAGGGCTTGGGGGGCCAACGCCCCCCCGAGTTTAGCGCTGAAATTTGTCAGCTTCAAAAGCTGGCGAAATCCGGCAGGGTTAGAAATATGGGGAGTCGGGACGAAAGGCTTTGCCTACCGACACAGCAAAATGACGTAATGTTCAAACAAATCGCCCGATAAACCCGATGGCAGCTTCGCGGTTTTACCTTGTTTCGGATTTCTCATCGCCTAGTGTCGTCAGATCGGACCGGCAAATATCCGGCGCAGAATTTCCATCAGGAGGACATCACATGAAAAAACAACTTCTTCTCTCCACGGTACTTGCCTTTGGCCTGACCGGCAGCGCCTTTGCGGCAACGGTTGATCCGGCGGACACGCTGGCTGAAACCCAATCCTTCAGCTTTTGGCTCTTGGACAGCATCGTCACACTGGACCCGCAGCTGATCGAATCCGTCGAGGACAGCGACGTTGCGCGCCAGTTGTTCGAGGGGCTCTATACCGAAAGCGCAGCCGGCGATCTCATCCCCGCAGGCGCGCTGGAATATACCGTTTCGGACGACAAGCTGACCTATACCTTCAAACTGCGCCCCGAGGCCAAATGGTCGAACGGCGATCCGGTGACCGCCAATGATTATGTCTATGCCTGGCAGCGTCTGGTCGATCCGGCCACCGCCTCCTCTTACTCCTGGTACATGGAGCTGATGCAGATCGAGAACGCGACGGCGGCCATCGCTGGCGAAAAGCCCCCGACGGATTTGGCGGTCAAGGCGGTTGACGATCTGACGCTTGAGGTCAAGCTGATCCAGCCCTTGCCCTATTTCGTGAAGATGTTGGTGCATGCCTCGGTTCTGCCGACCCATAAGGCGACGATCGACGCCCATGGCCAGTCCTGGACCGATCCGGGCAAACTGGTCGGCAATGGCGCCTATACCCTGACCGAGCACAAGCCGGGCGAAAAGGCCGTGGTCACGCGTAACCCGATGTATTGGAACAATGCCGCGACAGTCATGGAAACCGGTGTCTTCCTGACCGTGAATGACGAAAACATCGCCTTCACCCGTTATGAGGCGGGCGAGTTGGATCTCGTTGGCATCCCGACCGGCATGTACCCAGAGCTGAAAGCGTCGCGCCCGGATGAGGCTAACTCTGCCCCCCGCGCCTGCACCTATTACTACCTGATGAACATGGACCCGGAAAAAGGCGTGGAAGCGCTGAAGAACGTCAATGTGCGCCGCGCGCTGTCCTTTGCGATCGACCGCAACATCATCACCGACAAGATCCTGGAATCGGGCCAGATCCCGGCCTATACCCTGACCCCGGCCGCGATGGCTGGCTTTACCGTCCCGCCGGTTGACTATGCCGGCATGACGCAGGAAGCCCGCGTTGCGGAGGCGATCCGCCTGTTGACCGAAGCTGGCTTTACCACCGAAAACCCGCTGAAACTGACGCTGAACTACAATACCTCCGAAGGTCACAAGTCGATCGCGGTGGCGGTGCAGCAGTTCTACAAGGCGGTTGGCGTCGAGCTGACGCTGAACAACATGGAATGGCAGGTCCATTCCGACATCATGCACGAGCGGACCTATGAGATGGCGCGTTCGGCCTGGTGCGGCGACTATAACGAAGCCTCGACCTTCCTCGATCTGTTCACCTCGTCCTCGGGCTTTAACGATGTGGCCTATGCCAATGCCGACTACGACAAGCTGATGGCAGACAGCAAGACCATGGCCGATCCGCAGGCAAACTACACCATGGCCGAAGAATTGCTGGCCAAGGACATGCCGATCATCCCGATCTATCACTACACCTCCTCGCGGATGCTGAAGACCGATATCAAGGGCTATCCGCAGCAGAACGTCTTTGGAAACTGGTACCTCAAAGAGCTTTACCGCGCCACCAAGTAGGCGCGTCACAGGGTCAAGATCGCAGGGGGCGGCACACCGCCTCCTGCGATCCTTTTAGGAACAGAACATGTTTTCATACATCGCCCGGCGATTGCTCGTCGCTATTCCTACTTTGCTTATCCTGATCGTGCTGTCCGCCGTGCTGATGCACGCGGCTCCCGGTGGTCCGTTCAACTCTGAACGCAAGCTCTCGCCCGAGGTGATTGCCAATCTGACCGCCAAATACGGGCTGGATCAGCCGCTTTGGTATCAGATCTGGGCCTATATCCGTGATCTGGTGCTGCATTTCGATTTTGGACCCTCGTTCAAATACAAAGACCGCACGGTGAATGACATCATCGCGCAGGGCTTTCCGGTGACGCTGAAATACGGGTTCTGGAGCTTTATCATTGCGACGGTCCTCGGGATCGTGGCTGGGGTGGTTGCGGCGATCAACCATAACAAGGCGACCGATTATCTGGTGCTGACCATCGCCATCGTCGGCGCGGTTTTGCCGGGCTATGTGCTGGCCCCGATCATGGTGCTGTTTTTCACGCTCTATCTCGGCTGGCTGCCCGGCGGCGGCTGGGAGGACGGCGAATGGCGCTATCTGGTGATGCCGGTTCTTGCCCTGGCTACCGGCTATATCGCGTCCATAGCGCGGCTGATGCGCTCGTCGATGCTGGAAACGCTGAACTCGAATTTCGTGCGTACCGCGCGGGCAAAAGGCTTGCCCGAGTGGAAGGTCATCACCGGCCATGTGATGAAGCCCGCGCTGTTGCCGATCCTGTCCTATCTCGGCCCAGTTTTCGTCGGCATGGTGACCGGCTCGGTGGTGATCGACATGTATTTCTCTACCGGGGGGATCGGGAAAAGCTTTGTCGATTCCGCGCTGAACCGTGATTACTCGGTCATGCTCGGCATCACGCTTTTGGTCGGCGCGCTGACCATCCTTTTCAATCTGATTGTTGATGTGCTCTACGCTTTCATCGATCCCAAAATCCGGTATTAATCCATGGTAAGTGCTCAGATGCGCGCGGGCGATCTTTCAGGGATCACCGATAATTTCGAGATTAAGGGCCGATCGCTGTGGGCCGATGCGCGCAAAAGGTTCATGGCCAACAAGGCAGCGGTTGCGAGCCTGTTCATCCTGATCGCCATCGCGCTATTCTCGATTTTGGGCGAGCCGCTGGCCGCTTGGACCCATGAAGAGATCGATTTCGACCTGATCGGATCGGTTGAAACCAAGGGCATGCCGTCTTTCGAGAACGGACATTACTTTGGCACCGATGATCTGGCGCGCGATCTGTTTGCCCGCAGCGCCCAAGGCACTCGGATTTCCTTGATGGTCGGCTTTGTCGGCACCTTTATCGCGGTTCTGGTCGGTACGGTTTACGGCGCGGTTGCGGGCTATGTCGGCGGGCGCACCGATGCGGTGATGATGCGGATCGTCGATATCCTGTCGGCCATTCCCTATATGTTCGTGCTGATCCTGCTGCTGGTGATGTTTGGCCGGTCCATGTTCATGATCTTTGTCGGCATCGGCATGCTGTCTTGGCTCGGGATGGCGCGGATCGTGCGCGGACAAACCCTAAGCCTCAAGCACAAGGAATACATCGAGGCAGCCCGCGCCTCGGGCGTGTCGTCCTGGATGATCATCCTGCGCCACATCCTTCCGAACCTGATGGGCGTGGTCACGGTCTACACCACCCTTTTGATCCCCGACATGATCATGGCCGAAAGCTTTATCTCCTTTCTCGGCCTCGGCGTCCAAGAGCCGCTCACCTCGCTCGGCGCGCTGATTGCCGAAGGGGCCAAGTCCATCGTCCAAGGCTCCTTGTGGCAACTCTACTTCCCCTTGGCCTTTTTCGTGGTCACCCTCTACGCCTTTTACTTCGTCGGCGACGGTTTGCGCGACGCGCTTGACCCAAAGGACCGCTGATATGGCCATGCTCGAAGTACGCAATCTGGGCGTTACCTTTGCCACCAATGACGGCACCGTCACGGCGGTCAACGGCGTCAATTTCGCGCTGGAGCGGGGCGAGACCCTGGGGATCGTCGGCGAAAGCGGATCGGGAAAATCACAACTTTCATTTGCGATCATGGGCTTGCTGGCCGCGAACGGGACGGCCACCGGATCGGTCCTGTTCGACGGACAAGAGCTTCTGAACGCGCCGCCAAAGGTGATCAACCCTTTGAGGGCGGTCAAAATAGCCATGGTCTTTCAAGACCCGATGACCAGCCTGAACCCCTATATGCGCGTCTGCGACCAGATGGCCGAGGTGCTTATCCATCACAAGGGTATGTCCAAGGCCCACGCCATGGCCGAATGCGTGCGGATGCTGGACGCGGTGAAAATCCCCGATGCCAAGGGTCGTTTCCGGCTTTATCCGCATGAGTTTTCGGGGGGCATGCGGCAAAGAGTGATGATCGCCATGGCGCTGATGTGCGGGCCGGACCTCTTGATCGCAGACGAGCCGACGACCGCGCTGGATGTGACCGTGCAAGCGCAGATCATGAGCCTGTTGAACGCATTGCAAAAGGATTTTGGCATGGCCACGATCCTGATCACCCATGATCTTGGCGTGATCGCCGGGTTCTGCCGCGATGTGATCGTGCTTTATGGCGGGCGGATCATGGAAAAGGCCCCGGTGGAGCCGCTTTTTGCCAGCCCCGCCCATCCCTATACGCGCGGCCTGATCAGTGCGATCCCGCGCGTCGATACCCACGGCGAAACCCTGGTGACCATTCCAGGCACCCCGCCCAACATGCTGCGCGCGCCAAAAGGCTGCCCCTTTGCCCCGCGCTGCGCCCATGCCGGGGATGATTGTGCCGATAGTCCCGCGCCTCTGACCCAATTCGCCCCAGGCCGCCTACGCGCCTGCCACCGCTCCCTGGAGGAATTGGCATGAACACGCCCTTGCTCGATGTGCGCGATCTGCGCGTAAGTTTCCATATCCGCCGCGAGGGTGATCTGCCTTGGACCAAACCGGCCGAGTTGAAGGCCCTGAACGGTGTCAACTTTTCGCTGAATGCCGGCGAGACCCTCGGAATCGTTGGAGAATCCGGTTGCGGCAAATCCACCCTCGCCCGCGCCCTGATTCAACTGGTGCCCGCCACAGGCCGCGCCATCTGGGAGGGCAAGACCGACCTGATCGGCCTCTCCCCGCGCGAGATGCTGAAATATCGCTCGGATATTCAGATGGTTTTTCAGGATCCGCTGGCCAGCTTGAACCCAAGGATGAGCGTCGGCAATATCATCGCCGAGCCTTTACGCACCCATCACCAGAACCTGTCCAAAGACCAAGTCAAGGCTCAGGTCCGCGCCATGATGGAGCGGGTGGGCCTTCTGCCCAACCAGATCAACCGCTATCCACATGAATTCTCGGGTGGCCAATGCCAGCGCATCGGCATCGCCCGCGCCCTGATCGTGGGGCCAAA
>CAIYZT010000386.1 GCA_903930735.1 uncultured Paracoccaceae bacterium
CCGAGGCGATAATCTCGTCCCGCAGCACCTGCATGCCGACGGTGGAGACCGTGATGGCGGGCAAGAACTGCTCTTGCGTGGTTTGCGCGGCGGCGTCTTCGGCATTGGCCGCAGCGTAAGGTGTCGAAATCGCGATCAGGAGGCTAAGAAGAAGGGTCGCGCGCATGGTCAGTCTTTCCTGGTGCCACTGGACCGATCGTCCAGCGTCTTTTCTATAATGCCGATGATTTGATCGGTAACTTGTCTCTTTACGTTGCTAGAAGGCGATCCGATCATAACGGCCGCCCGAAAAAGCGCGATGACGAGCGCGGCCTGCGGCGCAAAGACGCTTTGGGCAGGGTCTGAGGTCGTGCCAGTGCGGGTCGCATAGACCTTGACCAGATAGTCGGTCACCGTCGCTTCCATTTTGGCAATGATCTCGGCGATTTCGGGTTTGCGCAGAGCCACCGCGTTGATTTCCGCCCAGAGGCAACCATCCACTGTGCATTGATGCTGGTGGATCCGAGACCGGATCTGGAAACAAATTTCGGCCATCGGATCGCCAGCGAGCAGCGCGGATTCAAAATCCTGAGCCATCAATTTCATATCATGGCTGATCAGCGCCTCGATGATGGCGGCCTTGGAGGGGAAATAACGGTAGAAATTGCCGGCGCTCATCCCTGCCGCACGGGCAAGATCCTGCATGGAGGCACCGTCAAATCCCTTTTCTGCAAAAATTGAACGCAGGCTATGCAGGATTTCTGCGGATTTTGGAGTGGCCGAATGGAGCGAGATTTGCATAGATGCCATCTGAGAATGAACATTCATTTTTTAAATAGCGCCGGAGTGCCGAAAGTTCAAGACTTGCGCTTCAAGCCGGGCAAGGAAAGTTCAGCGCGCCCGAAAATCATCGGTGTGAACGCGCCCAATGGGCCTGCGCCGCCCATTGGATGAACGCGGCAGGCCGGACCGCGATCGGTTGCACCAGTTCGGAGGGGCGTGTATCAGACTGGAAAGATGCTTGAACAGGAGGGGCCGCATGCGCCGCGTTGTCATCACGGGTTTGGGAATGGTCACGCCGCTGGCTTGCGGTGTCGAGGAAACCTGGAGCCGGCTTTTGGCGGGGCAATCTGGCGCCGGTCCGATCACGAAATTCGACACCACCAATGTCGTGACCACCTATGCCTGCGAGATACCGCGCGGGGACGGTACGAATGGCACCTTCAATCCCGATGACTGGATGGAGCCGAAAGATCAGCGCAAGGTGGATGATTTCATCCTTTATGGCATGACGGCGGCGGTTCAAGCGGTGCGGGATTCAGGGTGGACCCCTGCGAGCGAAGAAGAGCGGTGCCGGACTGGCGTGATGATCGGCTCGGGGATCGGCGGGCTTGCCTCGATCGCCGAGACGGCGGTTCTGATCAAGGAGCGAGGGCCAAAGAGGGTCTCGCCATTCTTTATTCCGGGCTCGTTGATCAATCTGATTTCGGGGCAGGTGTCGATCCGGTTTGGCTTCAAAGGGCCAAATCATGCGGTGGTGACTGCCTGCTCGACGGGCGCTCATGCCATTGGCGATGCGGCGCGGCTGATCATGTGGGACGATGCCGATGTGATGGTGGCAGGCGGGGCCGAAGCGCCGATCTGCGAAATCGGGATTGCCGGGTTTAATGCCTGCAAGGCGCTCTCGACCAAGCGGGCCGATGATCCGGCCAAGGCGAGCCGGCCTTATGATGCGGACCGCGACGGGTTCGTGATGGGCGAGGGCGCGGGCGTGGTGGTGCTTGAAGAATATGAGCATGCCAAAGCGCGGGGAGCGAAGATTTATGCCGAGGTTCTGGGCTATGGTTTGTCGGGGGATGCCTATCACATCACGGCGCCTGCCGAAGACGGCGATGGGGGCTATCGCAGCATGCAGATGGCGCTGAAGCGGGCGGGTATGCAGCCCAGCGACATTGATTATATCAACGCACACGGCACCTCGACCATGGCCGATACGATCGAACTTGGTGCGGTGGAGCGGCTGATGGGCGATGCGGCTGCGAGGGCGACGATGTCGTCGACCAAGTCGAGCATCGGGCACTTGCTGGGCGCGGCGGGGGCGGTTGAGGCGATCTTTTGCGTGCTCGCCCTGCGCGATCAGATCGCGCCGCCGACGATCAATCTGGACAATCCAGCGGTTGCGCCAAAGCTGGATCTTGCGCCGAACAAGGCGGTCGAGCGCAAGATTGATGTGGCGCTTTCGAACTCGTTCGGGTTCGGCGGGACCAACGCAAGCTTGGTCTTTGGCAAGGTTTTAGGCTGATGTGGCGCGCGATCGCATCAAACGCGCTGACGCTTTTTATCGTGTTTCTGGTCGTCGCGGCAGGGGTTTTGGCCTGGGGTCGGCAGATGTTCACCGAGCCGGGCCCGCTGCAGGTTGCGATCTGTTTTGAAGTTGAACGCGGCGCAAGTCTGAGCGCGGTCAGCCAGGCGCTAGCCGAGCAGGGCGCGCTGAGCGACTCGCGGGTTTTTCGTATCGGAGCGGAGTATTCCGGCCGCGCCAAAGGGCTTAAATTCGGATCCTATCTGATCGAGCCGAAGGCCACGATGGAACAGGTGCTCGCCGATCTGACCGCCGCTGGCCAGTCAACCTGCGGGCGCGAGGTTAACTTTCGTATTGGTGTCAATGGGATGGATGTTGTCCTGCGCGAGCTGGATCCCGCCACCAATCGCTATGTCGAGGTCGTAAAGTTTGATCCGGCCACTGAGGCCATGCCGCCGGAATATCTGGATGCAAAGGATGCCGCCGATCTGCGCTGGCGCGTGACGCTGGCCGAGGGAGTGACAAGTTGGAATGTGGTCGAGGCCTTGAAACGGGCGGACTTTATGGCGGGTGTGGTGGACGCGGTGCCTGAAGAGGGGGCTTTGGCGCCCGATAGCTATGAGGTGGAGCCCGGATTTGATCGGGCGGCTTTGCTGGCGGAAATGACCGCCCGACAGAGCGCGATTTTGGCCGAAATCTGGGCGGCGCGGGTTGAAGGGCTGCCTTACAAGTCGGCGGAGGAGGCGTTGATCATGGCCTCCATCGTTGAAAAGGAAACCGGGGTCCCACAAGAGCGCAAGCGGGTTGCGAGCGTGTTTTTGAACCGGATCGCTGCGGGTATGAGGCTGCAAACGGACCCAACGGTGATTTACGGGATCACCAAGGGCGAGGGCGTTTTGGGGCGGGGGCTGCGGCAAAGCGAGTTGCGGCGGGAAACGCCCTATAACACCTATGTCATCGACGGGCTGCCGCCCACGCCGATTGCCAATCCGGGGCGGCTGAGCATCGAAGCGGCGCTGAACCCCGAGACCACGGACTACATCTTTTTCGTCGCGGATGGCACGGGGGGCCATGCCTTTGCTGTCACGTTGGACGAGCACAATGCCAATGTTGCAAAGTGGCGCGCCATTGAGGCCGAGCAGGAAACAGCGCCGCAGACGGGCGGCGGGGGTTAACAAACCCTTAACGGTGCGGGCGTTAAGCCGTTGAAGTAAAACGGTTTTACCTTGACTCAGCGTGCGTTCTGATCTATAGCTTTTGGCAGGATGAATGAATTGTCTTCGACGGCCCGGGCGCCTTGCCTCGGGCCGTTTTCATTTGGGTCACGCATCGGAAGGGAGCTGGTCGTAGGGGAATGTCATTCTTTTTTCCCAACGGAGATCACACGCCGGTCGATCTGACGGCGGCAACAGAAACACTCTATCAGGAAGCGGCGGAGGAGCTGATCCGGGCCATTATGGCGGTCCGATGCAGCCCTGCGGATCAGACCCCGGCGGCCAAGGCGGCCCTGAAGGGTCTGAAAGAAGCATTCCAGATGGTCATGGAAGAAAGGAACAGAGTTGAGAAACTCCGCAAGCATGTTGCCGGGGCGGTTGGAACCGGAACGCTCGATCTATCAGCCGCGCGAGATGAAATCGGGCGCCGCCTGGCTTTGCTCCGCGACGCAGACCGACATTGATGCCTTTCTGGATGGCCTCAGCGAAAATGCCCTTATGGCGCTGCCTTGGGTGTTTGAATTCTGGGCCCTGCCGCATCAATTGCCGCCCGAGGGTGCCTGGCGCACCTGGGTGATCATGGGCGGACGTGGGGCGGGCAAGACCCGCGCCGGGGCGGAATGGGTGCGATCGCAGGTCGAGGGTGCAGGGCCGCTGGATGCGGGGCGGTGCAAGCGGCTGGCGCTGGTGGGCGAGACGCTGGATCAGGTGCGCGAGGTCATGGTTTTTGGCGATAGCGGTATTTTGGCGGTGACCCCGCCCGACCGCAAACCGGTTTGGGAGGCGAGCCGGCGGCGGCTCGTCTGGCCCAATGGCGCGATTGCGCAG
>CAIYZT010000387.1 GCA_903930735.1 uncultured Paracoccaceae bacterium
ATCCACTCTAGCCGGTAATTGGCCAACTTACACATGACGAAAAAGAGGGCTAAGATGGGCCTCGCGTTTGGGCATGGCCCGCAGGAGGGTTATTGCCGCCCCCGAAGTCCACAAGAAAGGATCCATATGTCGCATCAAATGCCCCCCCTGCCATGGCTGCGCGCCTTTGAATCTTCGGCCCGGCACCTGAGCTTTACCAATGCCGCCTCGGAATTGAACCTGACACAGGCGGCGATTTCGAAACAGGTAAAGTTGCTGGAATATTACCTGAAAGAGCCCCTGTTTGAACGCCTTGCGCGCTCGTTGGCGCTGACCAAAGTGGGGGCTGCCTATCTGCCCAAGGTCCAAGACGCGTTCGAGCGGCTGTCGGAAGGCACGTTGGAGCTGTTTGGCGGGCGAAACTCGGAAAAGCTCTCGGTGCGCGCGCCCATCAGCTATGCGGTGAATTGGCTGGCGGCGCGGCTGCCGAAGTTTCTGGCGGCCCATCCCAAGATCAATGTGCGCATCATCTCCTCCGTCTGGGCCGAAGATTTCGAGGCAGAGCGCTATGATCTGGATATCCGATATGGTTTTGGCCGCTGGCCCGGATTCAAAACGGACCGGCTGACCTGGGAGGTGCTGGAGCCGTTGTGTCTGCCCGACATAGCCGCCCGGCTGCGCACGCCAAATGATCTGGCCAAAGAGCGGCTTTTGCATGTGCTGGGCTATCAGGAAGGCTGGGCCGGTTGGCTAAAGGCGGCGGGGGCGAGCGATGTGAATGCAGGGTCGGGTTTGCATCTGGACACGTCCTTGATGGCCTTTGAGGTGGCGGCCAATGGCGGCGGGGTGGCGCTGGGGCGGCGGTCTATGTCGGGAAGCGAGCTGACCTCGGGCCGTCTGGTGCGGCCCTTTGATCTGGCCCTGCCGATCGACGAATGCTTTTATCTGGTCGCTCCCGAAAAGGGGCCTGCGCACCCGGACGCGGAATTGTTCCGCGCCTGGCTGTTGGCAGAAGCAGCGGAAAACCCCGCCTAGCGCGCCCGCAGCCTGACCCCGGCGTCCAGGCGGATCACCTCGCCGTTCAGCATCGGATTGCGGATCATCGACAGGCAAAGGTCGGCAAAATCCTCGGGCGCGCCAAAACGGCGGGGAAAGATCGCGTCCGAGGTGATCGCCTCGACCATTTCGGGCGGCACTTCGGCGGCCATGGGCGTGTGGAACAGACCCGGCGCAATCGACAGCACCCGCACCCCGCGCGCCGCAAATTCGCGGGCAGCTTGGATGGTCATGGCCGCAATCGCGCCCTTGGAGGCGACATAGGCGCCTTGGCCGATCTGGCCCTCATAGGCGGTGATGGAAGCGGTGTTGACGATCACGCCGCGCTCGTCGTCGGGGCCAAGAGGATAAAGCGTCATCATCCGGGCGGCGGCCTTGGTCATCACCGAAACCGTGCCCAGCAGGTTCACCCGGATCACCCGTTCAAACTGCGCCATATCCACCGGGCCATCCCGGCCCACCAGCCGCATTGACCCTGCAATCCCCGCGCAGTTCACCACGATCCGGGCGATGCCAAGCGCGGCCTGCGCCGCATCCAGCGCCGCATTGACCGAGGCCTCATCCCCCACATCGCAGGCAAGGGGCAAGATCCCCGGCTCAGCCGCGCCGGGTTTCAGGTCCAGCGCCGCAACCCGCGCCCCCGCTGCCGCAAGGGCGCGCGAAGTGGCAAGGCCGAGGCCCGATGCGCCGCCGGTCACCAAGGCGCTGATGCCTGTCAGATCACGCATTTTTGTGCCGCTCCTTTGACAAACTGGCCAACCCGCATCGAAACGCCGGCTTGGTCACGGCTTTGCGCCCTTGTGGTATAGCGCGCCATAAGCGCTTGGTTTGAAACTATCCAAGGCGGCCTCGGTATAGACGGCATTGCTTAGCCAGTCCGGGTTGATCTGCACCCCCCAGCCGGGCAGATCGGGCACGGTCACATGGCCATCAGCGACGGCAAAGGGTTGCCCCAGAAACAGATCGCGCTGCCAAGGATAGTAGTCATCCTCTTCAATCGACAGCTCCAGATATTTGCCAGCATTGGGGATCGCGGCCAGCAGATGCATCGAGCAGATCGTCACCAAGGACAGGTTGGCCGAATGCGGCGTGCAAGGCAGGCCCGCCGCATGGGCCATCTGCGCCATCTGCAAGGTGCGGGCCATGCCGCCCATGTACATCACATCCGGCTGCACGATATCGACGGCGCGCATTTCGATCATCCGGGCCCAGGTGCCCATGTCCCAGTCCTGCTCGCCCCCGGTCACGTCGATAGAGACCGCCTCGGTGACCGCGCGGGTCGCCTCCAGATCCCAATAGGGCACCGGCTCTTCGTAATGGGCGATGCCGTGATCGCGCAGCATGGCCCCCACCTCGATCGCGCGGGCCACCGAGAATCCGGAGTTGGCATCCACCAGCTTGTCGATCCCATCCCCCAAGGCGCGCGAGACCACCGGGATGATCTCTTCGGTCCGGCCCGGCCATTCGTCAACATCGCCGCCGCATTCGGCGGCGATCCGCCATTTCGCGGCGGTAAAGCCCTGCTCGGCGCAAAGCCGCACCAGCCGCTCGGCCTCGTCCTTGGGCGTGATGCCGCGCTTCATCGAGCTGGCATATGCCCGGATCCGCCCCGGCCCGCCGCCGATCAGGCTGGCCACCGGCTTGCCCGCCCGCCGCCCCGCCATATCCCACAGCGCGGTGTCCAAGCCGGCCAGCCCGCGGGCGCGGTAGCTGCCGGGAAATTTATGCTCGCGCCGCTCAATCAGATGCACGAGGCCTGCGATATCGCCGCAATCCGCGCCCAAGGCCCAAGGCACGATCTGGCGGTGAAACACCTGCGCCGTGATATCGGCGTTATAGGTCGAGGTTTGGCCCCAACCAAAGACGCCGTCATCCGCCGTCACCCGGACAAAGCAGACGAATTCGTTGTGAAAGGTCTCAAGTCGGGCAAGGTGGGGCATTTTGGTCCATCGGCTAGGGGCAGTTCAGGCGCTGCCCGGTGGTTTTGCGCCACCGGGCGGTTTGCGAGGCGGTTTGCTGGAAAGGGGCTATGCCAGTCCAGCGAAAATCACACCCCCGCCGGATTTTCCACATCTCTGCCCATGGCTTTCAGATCGGCATAGCGATCGCCAATCCGGTGATGTGGCCGCCCGCCGGTCGAGGCACCAAGGGCCGCGACCAACTCGTCATGGCCGGGCGCGTCCGGGATCGAAAACTGCACGGTCAGATAATGCGAGCGCCGTCCGCTGTCGTGTTTGTCCATCAGCGGGATCTGCAATTGCGTATTTGCCGGGCCCCGGCTGTTGGTAAAGCCAAGATAGGTCTTGGCTCCCACCGCCTCGCGGTAGAAATTGCCGAAACGCAGGGTATGGATCAGCGCCGAGCCATGTTCCAACTCGCAATCCGTGCCCGCAATCGCCGCCTTGCCATAAGCCTCGATCGCATCGCCCGATCCGGCGAGATCAATCAGCATGTCGGTCAGCATCTTGCCCAGTAAGGGCGCGATCCGGTTGATCTCGGGGGATAGATCCTCGACAAACCCGCGTCCATGCCAAGGGTTTTTGACCACGGCGGCTACCCCGATCATGCGAAGCGGCGGCGAGGCGGCGCGCGCGCCTTCGCGGTAGATCACTTCGTCATAGGTGACGACTTTGCGCAATTCGGGAAACATCGCTCTCTCCTCAATTCAGTCGCCACTGATGCGGCGCACTTTTCCTTCGGTCTCGTTGCCCTGATAGATGCCGAAATCCCCGCCGCGCGCTTCGGCGGAGTAGCGCTGCAGCATGCTGCGCTCGGCGGGGTCCGACATCTTGTCCCAAGGGATATCCGTCAGGGGATAATAGCGCATGCCGTCCGGCGCTGCACCCTGCACCTGACCATGGAAGTAGATGGCATGGGTCGCGGCGGTGCGGTCCTCGAACACGGCATAGAGGAATTCCGGGTGGGCATTCAGGCCAAGATTGCCCAGGGAATTGCGCAGAAGCTCAATGCTGGGCTTGGGTTGCGGCGACAGCGGCAAGGACAAAGCCCCACCTTCAGAGACGGTCATCAGCACCGCTCCTTCCTGCAACAAAATTGCCCCAACCCGCGCGCCGGGCGTTGCGGCCACCGCCTGCACCAGCTGCGCCTCGGCATCGACGGCGACATAGCGGCCCCGAAAATATCCCAAGGGCGCGCCTTCTCCGGTCGCGAAATCAATCACCCGGCCGATCAGGATCACATGGTCCCCGGCATCGACCATCCGCTCTTGGCGGCAGGCAAACCGGGCCAGCGCGCCGCCGATCATCGGCACATCGCCCGCGCCCGGCGCCCAATCGCATTGCGCAAACTTGTCGGCCACGCGCGAGGCGAAAAGACCCGAGATCGCCTGCTGATCCTTGCCCAAGACATTGACGCCGAAATGCGCGGCCTCGGTAAAGGTGGTCAGGCTGTGGGCCGATTTTGCAAGGCAAACGAGCAGCAAGGGCGGGTCAAGCGAGACCGAGGTAAAGGAGTTTGCGGTAAAGCCGCGGGGGGTGCCGTCCGCCTGCCGCGCGGTCAGAACGGTGACTCCGGTGGCAAAGCTGCCGAAGGCATCGCGCAGGCGGTGGGGGTCAATGGCGGGCGCGCCCGGCGGCAGGAAATCCTGCGCGCGCTGCGCCCCCAGCCGGGCGGGGGTTTGGGGGGCGGGCGTGGGATTGGCTGAGAAATGCAAGGGGTTCGCGGCGACGCGCCAGGGGCGCAGATCCGCCTCGGCGTGGGCGACATCGGCGATCATGCCGCGCGCTGCAACATGGGGATCGGCAAAGATATCGGCCACGGTATTCACCGGGCCAAAGGGCACCTTGCCGCCCAGCATCTGCGCCAGTTCGGCCTTTGAATGGCGGGCGGTCCAGTTCGAAACCATCGGATTCAGCGTGCCCGCATGGGCCCTGCGGTCCGCGCGGGTGGCGAAACGGGCATCGGCGGCCAGATCGCTGCCCCCCATCACACCCGCCAGCACCCGCCAAAAGGTATCATCGACGATCCCCAGCGCCACTTGCCCATCCCTGGCCGGAAACACCCCGAAAGGCGCCAAGAGCGGGTGGCCATTACCCTCGGGCCCCGGCACTGATCCGTCAAAGTCATGCTGATAGATCGCCCGTTCGCACAGGCTGATCATCGCGTCATACATGGCGATATCGACAAACTGTCCGCGCCCGCTCGCCCCCGCCTGACGCAGCGCCGCCATGATGGCAAACGACATCAGCGCCCCGGCAAAAACATCGCCAATGCCCGGCCCCACCTTGGTCGGCGTCGCCGCATTTGGCCCGGTCAGGCCGATCAGCCCGCCCATCGCCTGCGCCACCACGTCATAAGAGGGCCAATCGGCATAGGGGCTGACGCCCGAGCGCGGATCGCCAAAACCGCGGATTGCGGCGTAAACGAGCCGGGGATTGATCTGCGCGAGGGCCTCGTAGGACAGCCCCAGCCGCTCCATCACGCCGGGGCGGTAGTTTTCGACCAGCACATCCGCCGTGGCCACCAAAGCGCGCAGATCGGCTTTGCCCGCTTCGGTTTTCAGATCCAGCACGACGCTTTTCTTGGACCGGTTCAGGCTGACAAAATAGCCCGCCCAAGCGCGGTCCGGATCATCGCTGCGAAACGGGCCATTGCTGCGACTGGTATCGCCGCCGGGGTCTTCGATCTTGATCACTTCTGCGCCGTGGTCGGCCAGCAGCATCGTGCAATAGGGGCCCGAAAGCATCCGCGACAGGTCGAGCACGCGCAGGCCGGAAAGGATGCCTTTTGCCTCAGCCATGGCGCAGGGCCTTTCTCAAAAAGGCCGACAACGGCACGTTGGTGCGGTCCGGAGCCTCCATCAGCGCCATATGGCGCAGTCCCTGCAGGATAATGGTTTGCGCGCCGCAGATTTCGGCGGCAATGGCGTCGGCCATGTCCGGCCCGTTGCCATAATCCTCGTCGCCGGTGATCACGAGCGCGGGACAAGCAATGGGGGGCTGCGGGGCGACGATCTCATCAATGCCGCTGGCAAGGACGCTGTAATAAAGCGGATAGGTCGCGGGATTATTGGACAGCACCCAAGACCTCACACGGTCCATAACCTGCGGGTTTTCCAGCCGGAAGGTATCGCTGAACCAGCGCACAAGGGCAGCTTCGACCGTGGCGGCGGGACCGTGGGTTTGCGCCTCGACGACACGGGCGAGGATCGCTGCCTGCGCCTGCGCCGAGCGGCGGTGCGGCGCGTGCAGGATGGCCAGCGCGAGGCAGCGTTCGGGGTAGTCCTGCGCAAAGCGGCGGGCGATCATCCCGCCGAGGGAGAACCCTACAATCGCGGCAGCCTGCACCTGCATATGGGTCAAAAGATCTGCCAATTGCCGGGCCAAAAGTGGCAGATCAGCGGTTTGTGGCGGGGTGGGCGTCTGGCCGTGGCCCAGCATATCATAACGCAGCACCCGAAAATCCTGCGCCAGCGCAGCAGCCGTCCGGTCCCAAACCGCGCGGTTCAGGCCGAGGCCGTGGATCAGCGCCACAAGCGGGGCGTCCGGGGGGCCAAGCACTTCGTAAGCGGTGTCGAACGGCACGTCGTTCATGTCGGGCCCGGAAGCGGCCGCCACGCGATCACCTCGACCTCGACGCGGACATCGACCAAAAGGTCGCTGACAACGGCCGACCGGGCGGGCGGATCCTGCGGAAAATACTCGGCATAGACCGCGTTAAAGCCGGGGAAATCGGCGCGCTCGCGCAGCCAGACCATCGCCTTGACTACATCATCGCGCGTGCAGCCGGCCTGCGCGAGGGTGGCGGTGATGTCGTCCAGCACCGCGCGCGTCTGCTCTTCGATGCTGCCGGTGGTCAGGGGCGCGCCGTCGCGCATCGGGATCTGTCCGGTCAGATAGACCGTATCGCCCGCCCGGATCGCCCGCGACAGCGACAATTTATGCCCGCCGATCACCAAAGGCTCGCCAATAACCGTTTTGCCGCTGGCCATGCGCTGCCCCCATCCTGGCGGCCAGAAGACACCGCAGCGCGGCCCGAAATTGCGTTTTTTTCGTCAAGTTGCGGCGAAAATCCGCACATCATTAGTTTTTTGCAGGCCAAGATCAGACCATATCCTGCGCTTGGAAGGGGACGGCTTTGACCGAGATCAAGACCTATCAGATGCTGATCGACGGCGCTTGGGTGGGGGCTTCGGATGGCGAGACCTTTGCCTCGGTCAATCCGACCACGGGCCTTGTTTGGGCCCAGATCCCAGAGGCGACGGCGCAAGATGTGGACCGCGCCGTCAGGGCCGCGCACCGCGCTTTTACCTCTGGGCCATGGGCGGACATGACGCCTTCGGCGCGGGGGAAATGCCTGCGCAGGCTGGGGGATTTGCTGGCCGAGCAATCCGAAAACCTGGGCCGGATTGAGACGATTGATACCGGCAAGATGCTGAAGGAAACCCGCTGGCAGGCCAGGTATATCGCTGAATTCTTTCATTTTTATGCAGGCTGCGCCGACAAGATCGCCGGCGAGACCCTGCCCATCGACAAGCCGGACCTGTTCGTCTTTACCCGCCGCGAGCCTTTGGGCGTTGTGGCCGCCATCGTGCCTTGGAACTCGCAGCTTTTCCTTGTGGCGGTCAAGATCGGTCCGGCGCTGGCAGCGGGGAATACCGTCGTCCTGAAGGCCTCCGAACATGCCTCCGCCGCGATGCTGGAATTTGGCAAGCTGATCGAAGAGGCGGGATTTCCGCCCGGCGTGGTCAATATTGTCTCAGGCCATGGCGAGCCTTGCGGGCGGGTATTGACCAGCCATCCGCTGGTGGCGCGGATTTCCTTTACCGGGGGCCCCGGTGCAGGCCGGGCGGTTTTGGCCAACAGCCGTGAAAACTTCGCGCAGGTCTCATTGGAACTCGGCGGCAAGTCGCCCTTTATCGTGTTTGAGGATGCCGATATCGACAGCGCGGTGAACGGGTCGATCGCGGGGATTTTCGGGGCGACGGGGCAAAGCTGCGTGGCGGGCTCGCGGCTATACCTTCACGAAGACATCGCGGATGCCTTTCTGGACAAGATGGTGGTGCTGGCCGGCCAGATCAAAATCGGCGATCCGATGGCCGAGGACACCCAGATGGGCCCGCTTTGCACCGCTGGCCAATTGGCCACGATTGAACGCGAGGTCGCCCATGCCCAAACCGAAGGCGGCCGGGTCCTGTGCGGCGGCAAGCAGCCCGACGGCATGGGCGGCACCTATTATGAGCCCACCATCATCGACTGCCCGCGTCAGGACCTGCGCATCGTGGACACCGAATTGTTTGGCCCGGTCCTGTCGGTCCTGCGTTTTCGCACCGAGGCTGAGGTGGTGAAGCTTGCCAATGACACCCAACACGGGCTGGCCGCCGGGGTCTTTACCCGCGACGGCGCGCGGCAGATGCGCATGGCCCGCGCGATCCGTTCCGGCATCGTGTGGATCAATACCTACCGCGTTGTCTCGCCGATTGCGGCCTTTGGCGGGGTCAAAGGCTCCGGCTATGGCCGCGAAAGCGGGTTTCAGGCGATGTATGATTACACCCGGCCCAAGACCGTCTGGATCAACACTTCGACCGAGCCGATGGCCAATCCCTTTGTGATGCGCTGAGCCCTCTCATTCAAGGAACCCTCCGATGAAATTCCAACTCGCCATCAATCTGGAACGTCTGGACGACAGTCTTGATATGGAGGAAGTCGCCCGCCACACGCTGGAAATGGTCCAGATGGCGGAAGAGGGCGGGTTCAACATTGTCTGGGCGGCCGAGCATCACGCGCTGGAAATGACCATCGCGCCCAACCCGTTTTCGATCCTGGCCTGGTGGGCCAATCATACCAATCGCATCCGCCTTGGCACCGCCGTCATTGCGGCCCCCTATTGGCATCCGATCAAGGCGGCGGGCGAGGCGGCGTTTATCGACTTGATCTCGGGCGGGCGGTTGGAATTTGGCATCGGCTCGGGCGCCTATCAGCGCGAGTTTGACCGGATGCATCCTGGGCTGAAACAAAGCGACGCCTGGCGCTACATGCAGGAAATGCTGCCGGTGATCCGCGCGCTTTGGCAGGGTGATTACGCGCATGAGGGCCAATTCTGGAGCTTTCCGACCTCGACCTCCTGCCCCAAGCCTTTGCAAAAGGACGTGCCGGTCTGGATCGCCGCCCGCGCGCCCATTACCTATGATTATGCCGTCAAACATGGCTGCAATATCCAGTCCTGGCCGCTGACCCGCGGCATGGACGAGGCCGAGACCTATATGGGCCGCATGGCCGAGGCGTTGGCGAATAATCCCGGCGCCAAACGCCCGATCATGGCGATGATGCGCCATACCGTGCTTTATGACCGC
This sequence comes from uncultured Paracoccaceae bacterium, assembly GCA_903930735.1. Lineage (GTDB taxonomy): Bacteria > Pseudomonadota > Alphaproteobacteria > Rhodobacterales > Rhodobacteraceae > CAIYZT01. The sequence goes on from CAIYZT010000387.1 coordinate 9,347, forward strand.
GCCGAAGACTGGATGATGCCGGTGCGCGCCGCCCAGCGCCAGTTGTCGCAATTCGAGAACCTTTTCAAGAACATGGGCGATGTTGAAAACGGTTTCCCAAAGTCGATCCCGCTGGATCAACTGGGCAACCGCGCCGAATATGACCCGGAAATGCTGACCCGCAATCTGATGTTCGGCACGCCCGATCAGGTCATAGAAAAGCTGAAGCTTTATCAGGCCATCGGGGTGGATGAGTTCATCTATTACGCCAGTCTGGGCCTTGGCCTGAAAGAGCAGAAACGCTCGATGGAGCTGTTCTGCAAACACGTCATCCCCGCTTTTGCCTGAGGTTATCATGTCCCATGTCGAGGTACTAAGGCGCGGCCGCGTGCTGGAAATCACGCTGAACAAGCCAAAGGTCAACGCGATTGACCGGGCGATGAGCCAGGACATGGGGGCGGCCTTTGCCCTTTTTCGGGACGATCCGGATCTGTGGTGCGCTATTCTTACCGGGGCGGGCGAAAAGATCTTTTCGGCGGGTTGGGATCTAAAGGCGCTTAATCAGGGCGAGATGGCGCTGAATAATTGGTGGGAGGAAGACTACGGCGATGGCGGTTTTGCCGGGTTGACCGAGAATTGGAACCTGAACAAGCCAGTGATTTGCGCGCTGAACGGCATGGCGATTGGTGGCGGGTTCGAGATCGCCATGGCCTGCGATCTGATCATCGCGGCGGACCATGTCCAGTTCGCGCTGCCGGAAATGCCGCTTGGGATCGTCCCCGATGCCGGCGCACTGCAGCGTCTGCCGCGCATGATCCCGCGCAATATCGCGATGGAGATGTTTTTGCTTGGCCGCCGGATGGGCGCCGCCGAGGCCGCGCACTATGGTTTGGTCAACAAGGTTGTGCCTCGGCAAGATCTGATGACCGCCGCCCGCGCCTGGGCCGATCAGATCGCAGGCTCGGCCCCCCTTGCGATGCAGACCGTCAAAGAGGTGGAGCGCGCCATTCAGGCCCTGCCGCTGCAGACCTCTTTTGCCCATATGCGCAACGGTGATCTGCCCACCTACCGCGCCATGCTGAAATCCGAAGATGCCGCCGAAGGGATCGCTGCCTTCACCGAAAAACGTGATCCTGTGTTCAAGGGAAAATAGATGTACCCCGATCCCAAAACCGTCACCCGCGTGACCACCATCGGCGCCGGCCCTATCGGTGGCGGCTGGGCGGCGCATTTTCTGGCGCGCGGCTATGATGTGACCGCCTATATCCATTCCGAAGCCGAGACCGCTGCGCTGATGTCGGTGATCAACACCGGCTGGATCAGTTTGCAGTCCCTGGGCCTGGCGCCCGGCGCTTCTCGCGATCGGCTGCGGATCACCACCGATCTGGCCGAGGCGGTAGCAGAGGCCCAGTTCATTCAGGAAAGCGCGCCAGAGCGGCTGGACATAAAACAGGCGCTTTATGCGAAATTGGGCACGCTTGCGCCGCGCGGCTGCGTGATTGCCTCCTCCACTTCAGGCTTGATGATGACCCAGATTCAAGCTGATTGCCCAAGCCCTGAACGCACCGTGATCGGCCATCCGTTCAATCCGCCCTATCTCTTGGCGCTGGTTGAGGTTGTCGGCGGCAAAGCTACCGAACCCGCCGCCGTTGCCTGGGCGGTCGAGTTTTACCAGATCGCGGGCAAGGCCCCCCTCGCGATGAAAAAGGAAATCCCCGGCTTTGTGGCGACCCGTTTGCAAGAAGCCCTATGGCGCGAAGCGCTGCATATGGTGGCCAATGGCGAGGCGACGCCTGCCGATATCGACAACGCCCTGATGAACGGTCCCGCCCCGCGCATGGCCGTTCAGGGCCAGTGCATGGCCTTTCATGTGGCCTGCGGCGAGGGCGGGATGGCCACCAATCTGGATCAGTTCGGCCCGGCCTTGAAATGGCCCTGGACCCGGCTGGAAGCGCCAGAGTTGACGCAGGAATTGCGCGACCGGATGGTCGATGGCTGCAACGAAATCGCGGGCGACAAGCATTTCGAGGAAATGGCGGCCACGAGGGACCGCGAGATTGTGGCCGTGCTGAATGCGATCCGCGACGCGCGCTCAGGCTAGGGTCTGCTTGGCCTTGTGGCGATGCTGCAAGGTTTCCAGAAAAGCACTCAGCGTGCCGGGCCAGCTGGGGGTGCTATCCTCTTTGGGCCAGGCCTGACGGTAGTCGCTTGGCCGGCGGCCAAAGCATTTTCCGAAGGCAAAAGAGAAATGCGACAGGGTGTTAAAGCCCGATGCGGCCGCGATGTCGCGCACGCTCAGCTTGGTCGAGATCAGCAGCACGCGGGCATGTTGCAGACGGCAAAGCGTGCCGAATTGGACCACCGAACAGCCGATCGAATGGCGAAACTGCCGTTCCAGTTGGCGCTGTGAGATGCCCAAGGCGGCAGAGATTTGCGGCACCGAGAGGGGTTCAGAGATATTGTGCTCGATCAGCGCGATGGCTTGGCTGAGGACGGGCGGCAGGGTGTCGATGCCGTGTCCCAGCGTGCGCCGCTGCGGGGCATTTGCCGGGCGAATCGGGTGGTGCAGCATCTGATCGGCGACCTCTCCGGCCATGCCCGCGCCATGCCGGTCGGCGATCAGGCGCAACATCAGATCAACCCCCGCCAAACCGCCCGCGCAGGTGATCAGGTGATCCTCTAATGTAAACAACTGTTCGATAATCGCGATATTGGCAAACTGCTCTTGAAATCCCGGCGCCCAGGACCAATGCGTCGCCGCGCGTTTGCCCGACAAAAGCCCAGCCTTGGCGACCAGATAACAGCCAAGCTCGACCGACCCGATCCGCGCGCCTTCGCGGGCTTGGCGGCGGACCCAGGAAAACAGCTCGCGGTTCTTGTAATCCTCGGCCCCCCAACTGGCCAATACGAACAAGCATTCACCTCGCCGGTTGCGTTCCGAGGGCGGGGCTGCGGAGATGCTTAGTCCGTTGCTGGCATGGATCTCGGTGCCGTCAAAGGACATTATCTCCCAGGAAAACAGCGGCTGCGGCGCGAGGTAGTTCGCGATCCGCAAGGGCTCGATCATGGTGATCAGCGTCGCCATGTTGAAACGCGGCACGATAAGGAAACTTATCCGCTCGGGCGCGGAGTCAGTGGTGCCCGTGGCCAAAAGTGCCCCGGCTTTGGCGG
>CAIYZT010000388.1 GCA_903930735.1 uncultured Paracoccaceae bacterium
GCCCCGACCTCGATCTACAACACCCCGGCGGCCCAAAGGTTCGATGACTACAGCGACAACAGCCAGCGCCGCATTCAGTCCACCCTGTCGGCCTATGGCTATTACCACGGCTCCATCGACGGCTCTTTCGGGCCAAGCACCTATAACGCAACCGTGGCCTATGCCAATGCAACGGGCAAATCCGCGCTGCTCGGTTCGGTTGCGGGGGTTGCCTCGATCTATGACAGCCTGCTGTTTTAGGGCTGCCTCGGCCCAAAGGCGATCTATTTCAAAAACTTTTGGAAGCGGGCCAAGGATTGCACCTTGGCCTTCGTCATTGATAAGTCATGCTGATGGAAACCACCGATGAAACGCTGGCTTTGGCCGCCCGGTCTGGGGATCGGGCGGCCTTTGGTGTTTCGCTCGCACGCCATTATGACCGGGTGTTCCGACTGGCCTGGCGGCTCAGCGGTTCGCGCGCCGATGCCGAGGATCTGGCGCAGGAAGTATGTGCCGTGCTGCCGGTAAAACTGGCCAGTTGGCGCGGCGAGGTGCGGTTTTCAACCTGGCTTTACCGCGTCGTGATGAATGCCGCCCATGACCAGCGGCGGCGGGCGTCGGTTCGGGCCAAGGCCAGTGACGGCTGGGGCGATTGGGAAATCGCGCGGCAGGACGAGATCTCGGCAGAGGCAGAGCGGCTGGATTGGCTAACGGCGGCGATGACGCAACTATCACCCGAACTCTGCGACACGGTGGTGCTGATTTTGGCCGAAGAGATGACGCAAGCCGAGGCGGCGAGATGAGCGATGAGCTAAACACGCTAAAGGCCGCCCTGCAGGCCGCCCCGGCCCCGGATAGCGCGGCCAAGTCCCGCGCTTTGGCGCAGGCGATGTAAAATTTTGACCGCATCCAAGGATCGCCCTTGGCCCCGCGTCCTATGGAAGACCGCCCAAAGCAGGCGGGGATCTTTCAAGGAGTGAAGGCGATGTTATCAGCGATCGCAGGCAGACCATGGTTGACGGCCAGCACCTCGGCGGCGGCTTTGGCGTTGGGGATGGTGGTGTTTCTGCCGGACAGCCCGCTGGAGCGGCTTAAAGCGTGTAGCGCGCAACCGCAATATTCCCGGAGTGTGCTGGTCTTGGATTGCCTTCAATCTGAATCAGATTGAAGGCAATCCGCTCTAGGGTTGCGGAGCCGGAACCGGTGGCTTTGGCGGATGAACGGGCGCAGTTGCCAAAGCCGGGCGTGGACACAGGCACCACGCAATCCTTGTCCTGATCGGTAGAGCCGGCGCGGAAAATGGCCCCGGTCGCAGAAGGCGACGCGGCGATTGCCCTTGCGGCCGAGCCCATGCAGGATGCCCCGTCCCGGCTATGCCGGCTGAAGGTGTGCTCGATTTCGCGCAGGCTCCCGCTCTTGTCCTGAACGAAGAAGCCGCCCCACTTTTGGCCAATTCCGAAGCCTATGCCAATGCCGTGGCGAACCCGGTCAAGATCACTGCCGAAACGCCGGTTTCGACCTTTTCCATCGACGTCGATACGGCCTCTTATGCCGTCGTCCGCTCCTTCCTCGATGCGGGCCAACTGCCCCCGGCAGAGGCGGTGCGGGTTCACGAGATGGTGAACTACTTCCCCTATGCCTATCCTGCGGCGCAGGGGGATCAGGCGTTTCAGCCGATGATTTCGGTCATGCCCACGCCGTGGAAACCCGGCACACGGCTGGTGCATATTGCCGTCCAAGGTACCCTGCCCGCCATCGCCGAGCGCCTGCCGCTGAACCTTGTTTTCATCATCGACACCTCCGGTTCGAGGGACGAGCCGAACAAGTTGCCCCTATTGAAACAATCGTTCACAATGATGCTGTCGCAGCTGCGCCCGTCGGATCAGGTGGCGATTGTGGCCTATGCCGGATCGGTGGGCGAGGTTTTGCCCCCCACGGCGGCGGGCGAGCGGGCGGTGATCCTGGACGCGCTGGACCGGCTGGCGGCGGCACGGCGGGCGCGGAAGGGATTGCGCTGGCGTATGATGTGGCGGAAACCATGAAGTCCGAAGGCGAGGTCAGCAGGGTCATTCTGGCCACCTACGGCGATTTCAACCTCGGCATTGCGGACCCTGAGGCGCTGAAAACCTATATCGCGGCGCAGCGGGAAAGCGGCACCTATCTGTCGGTCCTCGGCTTTGGGCGCGGCAATCTGGACGATGCGGTGATGCAGGCGCTGGCGCAGAATGGCAATGGGACGGCGGCCTATATCGACACACTGAACGAGGCGCGCAAAGTGCTGGTGGATCAGCTGGTCGGAACGTTTTATCCTATTGCGAATAATGTGAAAATTCAGGTCGAATGGAACCCGGCCGAGGTCGCGGAATACAGGCTGATCGGCTATGAGACGCGGGCACTGGCGCGCGAGGATTTCAACAATGACCGGGTGGATGCGGGCGATATCGGGGCCGGAACCGCGGTGACCGCGATCTACGCGATCACCGCGCCGGGCAGTGCGGCCCTGCTGAACGATCCGCTGCGCTATCAGACAGAGCCCGCGACGGGCGCGGGCGGCGAGCTCGGGTATCTCAGGATCCGCGATATGGCGCCGGGGCAAGGCATCAGCCGGTTGCAGGAAACGGCGATCCTGGCCGGGGACGCAGAACCCTCGGACGACGCCCGTTTCGCGGTGGCGATTGCGGGGTTAGGCCAGCTGCTCAGCGGCGCCAGATACACTGCTGATTGGGGCTGGGATCAGGCGATCGAGATGGCTTTGGCGGCGCGGGGGGCGGATGAGTTTGGCTATCGGATCGAGGCGGTCAATTTGATGCGCATGGCGCAAAGCCCGGCGGGCAAGTGAGGCGTTTCAACCGGGCGGGGCCCGGATCAATGGATCCGGGCCCCGTTTTTCGCAGGTCAGATCAGCGAGGTCGCCGGCACCTGATGCTCGACCACCGTCGCCGCGATCACGCCCGGACGGGCAATCTCGATGCGGCGCGGCTTTAACGCCTCGGGGGTTTCGCGTTGCAGATCGATATGGAGCATGCCCAGATCATGCGCGGCGCCCGTCACTTTGACATGATCGGCCAGCGCAAAGCGGCGCTCAAAGGCGCGGAGCGC
>CAIYZT010000389.1 GCA_903930735.1 uncultured Paracoccaceae bacterium
AAGCATCCGGGCAACCGCCAGCTCTGTGACAAGCGCGGCCGCCCGGATGCTGGCGCACGCTTATGCAGCAATCTTGCAGACCCTAAAGTGGCAACATTTTGCGTTGCCCATTGGCTCACTTTTACTCTGCCGTTGACAGGCCTGCGGGCGGAGGGCAAGTTCCGGGCGGCGGAGGTGGTTTATGCCGATGCGGGCCAGATCAACGCAGGGGATGTGCAGCGCTGGCTGGGGCGCGCGGCGGTGATCCAGTGGGATTATGCCAATATCGTCAAGCGCAAGGGGCGGTTGGAGAAGTTGGGGGAGTGGTAGGGATCAGGGCCGGGTGGCGGTCCAGCCGCGAAAGGTGAAGGCGGCGTAGAAGAGTTGGATGTCGGTGAAGCCTGCTTCGGCCAGAAGGGCAGCATCCTCGGTCGGGGAGAGGGTGGGCAGGCGAGTGGCGAGGGTGGGGATCATCTGGGCTGCTTGCACCGGATCAAGGCCGTTTGACTGGGCAAAAGCGGCGAAGCGGGTCAGCCAGAGGGTTTTTTGATCTTGCGGGATGGAATGGTGGGCGGTGACGAGGCGGGCGCCGCGTTTGAGGCGGGTGTGCAGGGCGCGGAGGGTTTGCAGGCGGTCCTCGGTCGGCAGGAAGTGCAGGGTCAAGAGGCAGGCGGCACCGTCAAAGGGGCCTTGGGGTGCGGTGTCGATGTAGCCCTGATGCAGGGTGGCGCGGTCGGCATGGGGGCCAAGGGTGCGGGTGGCAAGGTCGAGCATCGGGGCGGACGGGTCCACCCCGGTAAAGCGCCAGCCGGGTTCGGCAGTGGCGAAGGCGGCAAGTTCCATACCGCCCCCGGCCCCAAGGACGAGGATATGGGCGTCAGGGTCGGCCCCCTCGGCCAGCAGGATGTGGGCCATCTTGTGCAGATCATGCAGGCCGGGCACCATGCGCAGGGCGCCAGCGGCATAGCGGGTGACGGCGTCGGGGTCGTCGAAATGGGACATTTGAGCCTCAGGATTTGGGGGCACAGGGTAGTGGGGGACCGACGACAAGGCCAGCGGGGAACTTGCAGGCGGGCGGGGTGGTTCATATATACCTGTAATGGAATGTGATGGAGGGTGTCATGGTGGATGCGGTCAGACTGACCTGTGCGACTTGCGGGCAAGGCAACCGGGTTCCGGTGGAGCGGTTGGGGGCCGGGCCGAAATGCGGATCCTGTGGCGAGGCGTTGATGGATGGCAAGGTCGCGGAGTTCGATCTGGCTGCGCATGACAAGGCGACGCGGGCGGATGAAGTGCCCACGATCATCGACTATTGGGCGCCGTGGTGCGGGCCGTGCCGGATGATGGCACCGGAATATGCCAAGGCCTCGGCGGCGCTGAAGGGCCGGGTGCGGTTTGGCAAGATCAACACCGAGGATCATGGGGCGGTGTCGCAGCGGTTGGGCATCAGGGGCATTCCTTTGCTGATCCTGTGGCACCGGGGACGTGAGGTTGCGCGGTTGCCAGCCACGTCTGCTGCTGGAATGTATGTTTCGTATTCAGCTAAATCGGTTGTGTAACTGACCCGCAGCACGTTTGCGTTGCCCTGAATGCTGACGTGCGGGCTGGTTATGGGCAGACTGGGCAGCGTTGCAAACACGAGCGCCAAGTCCCGAGCGTTAGCCGTAAAGCTGTAATCGGCAGCTTGTGCGGCTAGTGAGGTACCTGCTGTATAGGGCAGTTTGTAGCTTTCGGCGTAGCCCTTTTCTTTTGCATCCCACCAGTACGCTAACTCAAGCTCGGTGGCGCTGATGTTGAGCAGAAGGCTTTGAAACTTGGGTTTGTCAAAAAATCCACGTATTTTGTCAACGTAAGGGGTAGCACAAAGCGCATCAAACTCGCGCAGCCACTGTACCGTTGCATCAATCCGCCAATCGAAAACCAGTGCCGTTGGGTCTGCAACTGCGGGATGGGTATTTGTTTCTTTTGGCACACTACCTTTGCTATAGAAATACAGTTTACGCTCATGTTTAGTCGCAGCATCGTTGAGTTGCAGGGCGAAACGATTGAGTGTTTTTGTTGGTTCTGGTTTAAGTCCAAAATCAGGTTCTGCCGTGTACAGGCTCAGCTTTTCTTGGTTTAAAAGCTCCCGTTCGATCCAGCTTCTGTCCTCGCCGCGCAGTATTGCCTCAGCGTCAACCCCATCAACCGACATTCCCCAAGTGGCATGCTGGCTGACGTGAAGATCGCCTAATTTTGCCCGCTGGACAAGCATTTTTCGCCCCAACCGGTGTCTTCGGTTGCGCAAGCTGCTGGAACAGGGCGGATCAGACCGCAGCCGCCGTGTTCTGGCTCGGCGTTGGTGTTTTTCAGCGCAGCGGACAGACCTGTCCTGCCGCTTTCGTTCAGTTTGGGCGTGGATCGCGGTCATGCGCATAGCGGTGGCGCTCGCAATCGGTGGATCGCGGCGAGGATGGCGCGCACCATCGGGCCGGTGACGGCCACCTCGGCCAGTTGGAAGGTAATGGCGCGGGCGTGACGGATGACGCGGGCACCAATCTTGATCAGTTTGAGTTGCAGGCTGGTCAGCGACCATTGGGCCATTTCCTCGGGCAGTTCGATACAGCGCAGGAAGGTTGCCAGGTTGTAGGCCAGCACGTGCA
>CAIYZT010000390.1 GCA_903930735.1 uncultured Paracoccaceae bacterium
CCCGACCGAGCCGTCGAACTGGCGCGCAACCGGCGATCTGACCCAGTGGCTGGCACGGATCGGCCGCATCGGCATCGGCGGCATCGATACCCGCCGCTTGACCCGCGCCATCCGCCAGCAGGGCGCGCCCCATGTCGCCATTGCCCATGATCCGGCGGGGAACTTTGACATCGAAGCCCTCGTGACCCGCGCCCGCGCCTGGAAAGGCCTCGTCGGCCTCGACCTTGCCAAGGACGTGACCTGCGCGCAAAGCTATCGCTGGGACGAGATGCGCTGGGCCTGGCCTGAGGGCTATACTCGGCGGACCGGAAAGGGTTTCAAGGTCGTCGCGGTCGATTACGGCGCCAAGCGCAACATCCTGCGCTGCCTGGCCTCGGTCGGCTGCGATGTCTTCGTCCTGCCCGCCAGCGCCACCGCCGAGCAGGTTCTGGCCCATAATCCCGACGGCGTTTTCCTGTCGAACGGCCCCGGCGATCCGGCGGCGACCGGCGTTTACGCCGTGCCGATGATCCAAGGCGTACTGGCCACCGATGTGCCGCTGTTCGGCATCTGCCTTGGCCACCAAATGCTGGCCCTCGCGCTGGGTGCAAAGACGGTCAAGATGAACCACGGCCACCACGGCGCCAACCATCCGGTCAAGGATGTTACCACGGGCAAGGTCGAGATTACCTCGATGAATCATGGCTTTACCGTTGATTCCCAAACCCTGCCAAAGGGCGTTAGCGAGACCCATATTTCGCTTTTTGATGGCTCGAACTGTGGGATCGCGGTGGATGGGCGGCCGGTATTCTCGGTCCAATACCACCCCGAAGCCTCGCCCGGCCCGCAAGACAGCTTTTACCTCTTCGAACGCTTTGCCGAAGAAATGAAGGCCCGGTCAAAGATCTAATTGTAATCAGGCCCGAATTCTTAACCTTCTGTTAAGACCCCGACGCCAATCTGACCCTTGGGCAGCATCCCAGAGGGCTTTGGTGGTATTAGGTCGGTCCCAGTTCGGTCTGTCAGGACAGCAAGCTGCGCCGCTTTCGCATGACTGGCCCTCGGCGCGCCCAGCGAGCGCCAAACCGCCCACCGCGGCGGCCATCGCGCAGCAGCTTTTTGCCGTTCTGACCAAAACCGGACATCTGGATCATCAGGGCCTGCTCAGCGCGATTGCCGATCAATCCCGGTCTCAGCTGCGCATTGCCGAGATCATCCTGTCGCGCCGTTTGGTGCCTGAAACCGTTCTGTATCAAGCCCTTGCCAAAGTTTGCGCGCTTTCGGTCCTCGACCCTGCCACCCAGCCGCCCGACCCGCGCCTGATCGACATCCTCGGCGCCGAGGAATGCCTGAACAGCGCGCTGCTTCCCTGGCGTTCGATCGGCGGCGTCACCTTTGTCCTGATCGCCTACCCCGAAGAATTGGCCCGCCACCGGGACCGTCTGAACGCGATGTTCGGAACAGTTGCCTTTGCGCTCACCCCCCTCAGCCAGATAGAGGCCTGCGTCAATCTGCAACGTGGCCGCAGTCTGGCGCGGCGGGCCGAAAACAAAGTCGCCGCCGATGTCAGTTGCCGCGACTGGCAACAACGCGAGGGCCGGATCCTCAGCGCGGGGTTGATCGCCCTTGCCGCTTGCGCGCTGCTTTTTCCGATAAACACCTATTTTCTAGCGCTTTTTACTGTGACTTTTTGCCTTATCCCGGTGACAGGACTTAAACTTGCCGCCCTTATCGCGCAAAGCTTTCGCGCGCAGCCCTCCGACGCCCAAGCCCCGGCAATCGCCCGCAAACCGGTGGTTTCCATCATTGTGGCGCTCTATCGCGAAAGCGATATCGCCGGACGTCTGGTGCGCCGGCTCGGGCGTCTCGATTACCCGCATGATCTGCTGGATGTGCTGCTGGCGGTCGAAGAGGATGACAACGTCACCCTGAACGCCCTCGCCAGGACCCGTTTGCCGCCATGGATGCGCGTGGCCGTGGTGCCGCGCGGCAAGGTCAAGACCAAGCCCAGGGCGCTGAACTTCGCGCTGAACCTGTGTCGGGGGTCGATCATCGGCGTTTATGATGCCGAGGATGCCCCCGAAGCCGACCAGATCAACAAGATCGTGCAGCGTTTCCACGAGCGTGGACCGCAGGTTGCCTGCCTGCAGGGGATTCTCGATTTCTACAATCCGACCGCCAACTGGCTCGCGCGGTGTTTCACGCTGGAGTATGGCGGTTGGTTTCGGGTTATTCTGCCGGGGCTCGCGCGGCTTGGCATGCCGATCCCTCTGGGCGGCACGACCCTGTTTTTTCGCCGGGAAGCGCTGATTGAACTGGGCGGCTGGGATGCGCACAATGTCACCGAAGATGCCGATCTGGGCATGCGGCTTGCCCGGCGCGGCTATCGGACCGAATTGATCGAGACGGTTACCTATGAAGAGGCCAATTGCCGTGCCCTGCCTTGGGTCAAGCAGCGCTCGCGCTGGATCAAGGGCTATATGATGACCTACGCGGTCCATATGCGCCGCCCGCTGCAACTGTTTCGGGAATTGGGCGTGGTTGGTTTCTTGGGCTTTCAGATCCTGCTCCTTGGCAGCCTGTTGCAGGTTCTGCTGGCCCCGGTGCTGTGGAGCACGTTGATTTTCACCTCCCTCCCCGGCATGGCGGCGCCGTCACCTGCATATGCCTGGCTCCTTGCCGTGATTTTGCCGCTGGCCATCGGTTCAGAAATTGTGTCGCTGATTGTCTGGTCTGTCGGGCTAAAGCGATCGGGCCAGCCGCTTCCATGGTTCTGGATCCCGACCCTGATAGCCTATTTCCCCATGGCCTCGCTGGCCTCGTACAAGGCGTTATGGGAGGCGGTGATGCAGCCATTCTATTGGGACAAGACTAGCCATGGCCATCTGTCCGGCTCGGCCAGCAAACCCAAACGCGCTGCCCCTACGCCCCAACCTTAGCTCGGGCTAGGGTTCGACGCTTTAGGCCCTACAGCGGTTGGATTAGCCCTAGCGGGTCGGCATCTCGCCCGCATCGACCCGCAGCCGCGTCTCATAAGCCTTTGAAATATGTAACTTAAGCGCCAGATGGGCCACCTCGCCATCGCGCGCTGCGATGGCCTTTACGATCATGTCATGCTCGGCAATGGCCACCGTATCGCGCCCCTGCGCCGCAAAGGAGGTGGTCGCCATCAGCACCATCGAACGGTAGACAAGATCCAACTGCTGCACCAAAAATCGGTTGTGGCTGGCCAGATGGATCAGCTTGTGGAACCGCTTGTTCGCCCGGCTCAGCGCGCGCGGATCGCCGCCCAAGAGCTTTCGATCATCCGCGACCATGCCCTGAAGCACCCTGATTTCTTCCTCCGTCGCATGGCGTGCGGCCAACCGCGCCGCCAGCCCTTCCAGTTCGCTACGCACGGTATAAAGCTCGGCCAGTTGGTTGTGATCGAGCGAGGCCACGATCAAACTGCGCCCGTCGCGGGTCAGCAGGCCTTGGGTTTCCAGCCGCTGCAGCGCCTCGCGCACCGGCGTTCGCGAGACGCCCAGAAGCTCGGCCAATTCCGATTCCACCAGCCGCGAACCCGGCTGAAAATCGCCGCGCTCGATCGCTTCCAGCACAAGCATATAAGCATCTTTTTGCATCGGCGGGCTTCCTTTGGACTGCGATTGCCGACACTATCGGGTTTTCGGCGGTCTTCAACCGTCCAGTCACACTTCACGCCCCAGAAAGCCGCCCCGCCCTATGCCGCACCCCGATTTCGCCCATGTCACTACATGGGTCTTTGACCTCGACAACACGCTCTATCCACCAAAACACCGGCTTTTCGATCAGATCGAGGTTCGGATGACCGCTTATGTCATGCAAGAACTGGGCATTTCTGCGCCGCAGGCCGACCACCTGCGCAAGCATTACTGGCAGACCTATGGCACCACCCTTGCCGGCCTAATGCGCGAGCATAGCATCGACCCCGAGCCCTATCTGCGCGACGTGCATGACATTGATTTCTCAGTCCTTCCCGCCGATCCCGCCCTTGCCCACGCCATCGCAGCTCTGCCCGGACGGCGCATCGTCTACACCAATGGCTGCCGGCCCTATGCAAAAAAGGTGATCGCCGCCCGCGGGCTCGAGGGCCTGTTCGACGCGGTCTACGGCATCGAGAATGCGGGCTATCTGCCCAAACCGGAACGCGCCGCCTTCGAGGCGATCTTTACCCAAGACGACGTTGACCCCGCCAGCGCCGCCATGTTCGAGGACGACGAGCGCAACCTCAAGGTCCCCCATCAATTGGGCATGCGAACCGTGTTCGTGGCCCCGGACCCGCATCCGAGCGCCCATATCCACTTCCACACCGATGATCTGACCGCCTTTTTGGCGCAGATTTCATGATTGCCAAAGCGCGCGAATTGTCGCTTGGACTTTGCCCGCCCACCGCCCTACTTTCATGGTCAAGGAGCGCAAAGTGACCCGCCAATCCACCGATATCCTGATTTCCGGCGGCGGCGTGGCCGGCCTCGTGGCGGCCGCCGCCTTTGGCGCTGCCGGGTTCAGCGTGATCTGCGTGGACCCCGAGGTCCCGATCATCGACCCCAACGCCGCCGGCGCCGATCTGCGCTCCACCGCCTTTCTGCAGCCCGCGATTCCCATCCTGCAAGCGGCCGGGCTCTGGCAGCGGCTTCTGCCCTTTGCCGCCCCGCTGCAGATCATGCGGATCATTGACGCGGGCGGCGCAGAGCCTGTCCCCCGCCAGACCAAGGATTTCGATGCCGCCGAAATCTCGGATCTGCCCTTTGGCTACAACCTGCCCAATTGGCTCCTGCGCCGCGAAACCCTCGCCGCCTTTGCCCAGATGCCACAGCTTTCCTTTCGCCCCGGCCTCGCCACCACCGGCCTGACCACCCGGCAGTCCGAAGCCATCGTCACCCTCTCAGACGGCACCCGCATCGCGGCCCGGCTGGTCATCGCCGCCGATGGCCGCGACTCGTATCTGCGCCGCGCGGCAGGAATCGACGTCAAAACAACCCGTTACGGCCAAAAAGCGCTGGCCTTTTTCGTCACTCACGCCGCCCCGCATCAGAATATCTCGACCGAGATTCACCGCTCCGGCGGCCCCTTTACCCTCGTGCCCCTGCCCGACCATCAGGGCCAGCCCTGCTCCGCCGTGGTCTGGATGACGCTCGGCCCCGACGCCGAAAATCTCGCCGCCCTGCCCCAACCCGAATTTGAAACCGCGATCAACGCGCGTTCCTGTGGCATTCTTGGCCCGCTCACCCTCGTCTCGCGGCGCACGATTTGGCCGATCATCACCCAGATCGCCGATCGCATGGCGGGCGAGCGCGTCGCGCTGATCGCCGAAGCCGCCCATGTCGCGCCGCCCATCGGCGCGCAGGGGCTGAACATGTCCTTGGCCGACTTGGGAAAACTCACCTCCCTTGCCCGCGCCGCCCCCGCCGATCTGGGCAGCGCCGTGATGCTCGAGGCCTATCACCGCGCCCGCCACCCCGATATCGCGCTTCGCCTGCGCGGCATCGACGCGCTGAACCGCGCCTCGATGCTGGGCGAGCCTGTGTTGCGCGATTTGCGCGCAGCCGCGCTGACCGCGGCTTTCGGTATTGCGCCTTTGCGCAAGACCCTGATGAAAACCGGCCTCGGCCTGCGCTAAAACTTAACCCGCAGGCTAGATCACCGCCTCGATCGCTGCGCTAAGCCGAGCGACGGTCGCGGGCACATCGGCGAGCTTGTCGAGGCCAAACAGCCCAATACGGAAGCTGCGATACGCTGCCCCCTCGCCGACCTGCAGCGGCACACCCGCAGCGATCTGATAGCCCAAGGCCTTGAATTTGGTGCCGTTTTGTACGTCCGGATCGGCGGTAAAGCTGACTACAACCCCCGGCGCCTGAAAGCCAGCCGCCGCCACCGAAACCGCGCCGCGCCCCTCCAGCAGGGCGCGCACTGCACGGCCAAGCGCCCATTGCGCGGCCTTCGCGGCCTCAAATCCCATCGCTTTGGTCTCAATCATCGCATCGCGAAAGCCGACGATTGCATCGGTCGGCATGGTGGCATGATAGGCGTGGCCGCCCTTTTCATAGGCCTCCATCATCGCGCGCCATTTCTTCAGATCGATGGCAAAGCTGTTCGAATTGGTCTCGACCAGACGCTCCTCGGCGCGCGGCCCCAGCACCACAACGCCCACGGCAGGCGAGGCCGACCAGCCCTTTTGCGGCGCCGAAATCAGCACATCCACGCCAAGCGCACCCATATCCACCCAGATGCACCCCGACGCAATGCAGTCCAGCACCATCAGCGCCCCCACCTCATGGGCCGCCTCCGCCATCGCCGTGATGTAACCGTCCGGCAGGATGATCCCCGAAGAGGTTTCAACATGCGGCGCAAAGACCGCATCGGGCCGCATTTCGTGGATTTTGGCCACCACATCCTCAATCGGCGGCGGTGCAAAAGGCGACTGCGCCCCGTTGCCAGAGGCCCGCGCCATCACCACCACCGCCTCCTTGGCAAAACCGCCCGCCTCAAAGATCTGGGTCCAACGATAGGAAAACCATCCATTACGGACGATCAAAACCCGCCCCTGACCGAACTGGCGCGCCACCGCTTCCATCGCATAGGTACCGCCGCCGGGCACCAGGGCCACCGCGCTGCCGTTATAGACCTCTTTGAGAAGCCCCGAGATTTCGCGCATCACGCCTTGGAATTTGGCCGACATGTGGTTCAGGCTTCGGTCGGTAAAAACCACCGAAAACTCCTGCAATCCCTGCGGGTCAATATGGTCATGCGGCAGTTTCATCGCGCTCTCCTTTTGCGGCTTTCGAGCAGTCTATACGGCTTTCACTTTGATAAAAATATCCATTTCCGACCTATGAGTTACCCCAGCGGCCCCGGCCTGCGCTCTTCGCTCAGCAATACATTCGCCTCGACTTGGCCCACCCCCGGCAAGGTCATGATTCGCCGCCGCAAAACCCGCTCAAAATCCGCGATGTCGCGGGCGACGACGCGCAGGCGATAGTCGAACAGGCCCAGCACATGCTGTACCACCTGCACCTCGGGGATGGCGGTCACCGCCCGCTCGAAATCCTCCAGACTGACACGGCCCTTGGTGGCCAGTTTCACTCCCAAAAACACCGTTACACCAAAGCCGAGCGCTGCCCGGTCCACCTCGCGGCGCAGACCCGCCAGAATGCCCGCCTCCTCCATCCGCCGCACCCGCCGCCAAGCGCTGGGTTGCGACAGACCGAACCGGCGGCCAAGCTCGCCCGCTGACACCTCACCCTCCTGCGCCAAAGCGCGCAGCAGGCTGCGGTCCAGATCATCGAGGTCGAGGATCATAGCGGCAACCCCTCGCTGTCCTTGACGGTCGAGATCAGCATCAAGGCCTCGACCTCGGCGATATGGGGCAAGGACAGGATCCGCTCGCGGTAAACCTGTTGGTAGTGGCCCATGTCGCGCGCGATCACGTTCAGGCGCACATCGATCCGGCCCAGAAAGGTCTCGATCCCCAAGACCTCAGGCACGCTGCGCGCCGCCGCGATGAACTCGTCAAAGGCGCGGGGATTGGTCTTGTCCAGCGTAAAGCGCAGCGATACCTCAACCTCAAAGCCGAGCTTCCGCCAGTCGATCACCGCCCGCGTCGCCCGGATCACCCCGCCCTCCGCCAGCTTTTCCAGCCGCCGCGCCAGCGTGGCCGGGGTCACGCCCGCCCGTTCGGCCAGAACCGCACGCGGGGCTGTAGGCTCCGCCAGCACATGACGCAGCACGCGCCGGTCCGTATCATCCACTTGCATGAAATATTCACCCATCGCCCATTCAGCACATGATTTTTCGCAGGAAAATCGTTCTTCGTCAAACTATGCGGTCTTTGACCCCCAAATACCCCTATCCTCCTCATATCAACAACCAAAGGACCACGCCCATGCGCGTTTACTATGACCGTGACTGCGATGTGAACATCATCAAGGACAAGAAAGTCGCCATTCTGGGCTACGGCAGCCAAGGCCACGCCCATGCGCTGAACCTGCGCGATTCGGGCGCGAAAAACGTCGTCATTGCGCTGCGCGAGGGCTCGCCCACCGCCGCAAAGTGCGAAAAAGAAGGCCTGAAGGTCATGGGCATCGCCGAGGCTGCCGCTTGGGCCGATCTGATCATGTTCACCATGCCCGACGAATTGCAGGCCGACACTTACAAGAAATACGTCCATGACAACATCCGTGACGGCGCGGCGATGGCCTTCGCCCATGGTTTGAACATCCATTTCGGCCTGATCGAGCCGAAAAAGGGCGTGGACATCATCATGATGGCGCCAAAAGGTCCGGGCCACACGGTGCGCGGCGAATATGTCAAAGGCGGCGGCGTGCCTTGTCTTGTGGCCGTGCATCAAGATGCGACCGGCAAGGCGATGGAAATCGGCCTGTCCTATTGCTCCGGCATCGGCGGCGGGCGCTCGGGGATCATCGAGACCAACTTCCGTCAGGAATGCGAAACCGATCTCTTCGGCGAGCAAGCGGTGCTTTGCGGCGGTCTGGTGGAACTGATCCGCATGGGCTTTGAAACCCTGGTCGAGGCTGGCTACGAGCCGGAGATGGCCTATTTCGAATGCCTGCACGAGGTCAAGCTGATCGTCGATCTGATCTACGAAGGCGGCATCGCGAACATGAACTATTCGATCTCGAACACCGCCGAATACGGCGAATATGTCTCGGGCCCGCGGATTCTGCCCTATGAGGAAACCAAGGCCCGCATGAAAGCCGTGCTGACCGACATCCAGACCGGCAAATTCGTGCGCGACTTCATGCTGGAAAACGCCGTTGGCCAGCCGTTCTTCAAGGCGACGCGCCGGATCAATGACGAGCACCAGATCGAAAAGGTCGGGGAAAAGCTGCGCGCCATGATGCCTTGGATTTCCAAGGGCAAGATGGTTGACCGTACCCGCAACTAGGGCTTTGCGGCTCTCGGGCTATTGAAGATGGGCGGGCGCGGCTGCGTCCGCCCTTTGGTATTTTACTTCAGCGCCTTTGAGCGGATTGCCTTCATCCTGAATCAGATTGAAGGCAATCCGCTCTAGTTGAACGGATTGCCGCTGGTGGTAATCGTATTGGCACATTCGATCAGCGCGTCCATCGAAGCGCGCGAACCCGAAAGCGAATAATCCATGACCCCGTCGCCCGAAGAGTTACTCAAGGGCACCTCGATTTTTGACCATTTTTGCTGGCAGGTAGCGCTGGCAGCGGCTTGAGGTGCGCGTTACGCCAGCCGCTGCCCTCTTGGCGCACCTTTGGGTCGCGGTTTTGGGCTGCTGAAGTGCGGTTTTATAGCCTCG
>CAIYZT010000391.1 GCA_903930735.1 uncultured Paracoccaceae bacterium
ACCGATCCCAGCCAGTCCGAGACCGGCCTCAGCACTGCCAATGGCGGCGCGTTGACGGAAAATCCCGGTGAGGGCGGGCAGATCATCAGCGATTTGCGCGGGCGGCAGTCGATCTTGCCCGTTGGCGGTAGTTTTAGCCAGATCGCGGCAGGCGTTATTGCGGCCAGTTCGGGCGCTGCGGCTGCCGAGTTGCGTATCGCGCGGTTGCAAGCACAGGCCAAGCAAACCAATTGGTTGCCCAGCATGGGCCCCTCGGTGAACCTGACTTCGCTGTCAGGGCTTGTGGCCTCGATCCTGTTCGAAGCAGCTATTTTCGACAATGGCCGCAAGAAGGCTGAGCGCGAATTTGCGGCGGCGGATGTGGAGCTGGCGGCGGTGTCGCTGGCCGAGGAATTGAATACACGGGTTTACGACGCGCTTTTGGCCTATGTCACGGCGCAGCGTGCCCATGCGCAGGCCGAGATTGACCAGCGCGCCCTGACCCGCCTGGCCGAATTTCAACGCACCATTCGGGTTCGCGTCGAAGGCGGGCTGTCGGACCTCAGCAAGCAGCAGATCATCGACCAGCAGGTCGCGCAGATGGAGGCAACGCTTGCCTCTGATCGGCGCTCGGCCGAGGTTGCGGTGGACAAGTTAACCTCGCTTTATGGCGCGGCGCTTCCGGCTTTGTCGGGATTGGACGCCCTGCCCGCCGACGCCCCCGCGCCTGAGCCTTTGGCCGTTCTGCGCCCGCGGTCAGGCCAGCCAGCGGGCTACCGAGGCGCAAATGGCGCGGGCGGATATTCTGCCCGGACCGTCGGCACAGGCCTCGGTTGGGGCGGACGACATGGAAACCGGCTTGGTTCTGGGCGCGGGTCAGATGATGGGCCTGGGTTCGGGCGCGAGCCTCGAAGCGCTCGCCTCGGTTCAGGATCTGGCGAGCCGGCAATTGGCGGAAGCTTCGGACGATGTGCGGCGCAAGATCGAGGGCCTGCAGAACGATCTGCAGACCCTGACCCTGCGCCGGTCGCAAGGCGCCAAGGTTTTGGTGCAGACCGCCGAAAATCTGGTGATGTTCACCGAGCAATACAAGGTCGGCCGCAGCACTCTGCTGGAACTGGTGGGCGAACATGACCGCCATGCCCGGCTGGAACGCTATCAGGCGGCCCTGGGCTATGAGATTGTGCTTAAACGCCTCGCCATCGCGCGAGAGCGGGGTGTGTTGGTAAATGGGGCGCAGATGTGACAGACCGGGTCCTTGCCTTTGACATGAACGCAGCGCGGGTGGCGAGTAACGCCCAAACCCCGGTGCGCGGGGTCGAAACCGATGGCGCGCCCGCCGCGCCCCGGCAATCGGCCAAGTCCGAAGCAAGGTCCAATCTGGCTGCGGTTTATGCCGGGTTCCTCGGCGGCGATATGGCGGTGCAAGATGTGGTCGAGCATCTGATCGCTGGCTGCGCCGATCTGGACCCCGATCTGTCCGACCTTGCCACCGCCTTGAAGGCGAGCGGCCTGCGCGCGCAGGTCTATGACACCGATCAGGTGGTGCCTGAACTTTGGCCCGTTCTGGCTGAAATGGTTTCTGGCCAGATCGTTCTGGTCATGGAGCAGGACGATACCGGGCTGGTCATCTATGATGAGACCT
>CAIYZT010000392.1 GCA_903930735.1 uncultured Paracoccaceae bacterium
CGGCCACAACATCCGCAAGATCCTGGCCCACCTAAGGGCGCTGCTTGCGCTGATCATCGGCGCAATCCTGTCGCCCCTTCGCGCGACAGGACCGGCCCAAATACCCGCCGAAACCGCCTGATCAGGTTATTCAGGCCGAACAATTTAGTCCCTCAAATTCCAGGTTATGTCATAAATGATGGAAGAAATCAGAATGAATCAGAATCAAATCGAGCTTTCGCAGAAAGTCGATGATCTTATCCAACTATTCGCAGACACTCCTGTGGTGGATCCGCGAGAGGCGAAAAAACGATACAGCCGCTTCTTTCGTGAGGTCTTGGCGAAGATGCGCGACGGCGGGACGAGCTACGGTCAAGCATCCGGGTCGCCGGAATTCCTGGGTCAAGACGAAGAATCATTTCCGATTTTCATGAAAGAGGCAGATCAGGATCTCGCCTGGCAATGCGGAACGGTTTCACAAGCGTTCCGGGATTATCTCGAAAACGGTGAGATACCGGCGCCCCACTATCCGATGCGTGTCGCCATTCTTTTGCGCAAGACCAAGGAAATTGACCGAGAGAGAAAATTCTTGGCGATGTGGTGCAAGCACTTCCCCTCCGGGAATGGGGCAACATATGCTGCGCTCGTGAAAAGAGCGAAGAAGGTAGGCGCAATACCTGCTTGACGGCAGAACCGGCAGACTTCGGTTTAGAGCGTTGCAGCGAACGGGACTCCGATTCAACTCAGCTTTATGGAGGTTCGGGCGATAAGACAGTGTCCTTGTCCGCCCGAAGCCGGTCCCGTTGCCCCGACAACCACAGCGCTGTCATAATCAAAGACGCATTGGCGATCTCACCGCTGCCGACCAGCGCCATTAACTGCTCAAAGCCGATCAGATGGCCCCTGATATCCTCATTCTCTTCAGCCAGACCAAAGACCCCCGCCGTCCCGTCCGGCAAATCGGTGATCGCCACATAGGAATACAAGAACTCCGTCTTGGCCCCCGGACTAGGATAATAGCCCGCTACTTCATGCAACGCGCCGAGGCTCAGCCCCGCCTCCTCCACCGCTTCGCGCCGCGCGGCCTCGGCGGGCGTCTCGCCGGGATCAACCCGCCCTGCGATCGCTTCGATCAGCCAAGGCTGCGGATCGCCGCGCAAAAAGGGGCCTGCCCGGAATTGTTCAATCACTAAAACCCGGTCGCGCACCGGATCATAGGGCAGCACGGTCACCGCATCGCCCGAGACAAAGGCCGCCCGGGTCACGGCCGCGTTCATAGTGCCGTCAAAGCGTCGCCAACTGACATCGACCTCTTCCAGCGCAAAGAAATGCGCATAGGGCTGACGGTAGGCCGCCACCGCAACATCCTGCGCCCCGGCCCAAAACCGCAAATCGCTTGGCTGCGGCGCGTCTTGCGCCCGCACCTGACTGGCAGCGCGCACCAGAATCGAACCAAGCCGCGCGAAAAGCGTCAAGGCCGGGCGCTCGCCAAAATTTTGCATGATCTGGGCGGCCGCGGCCAAAATCACCGCCTCCGGAAGGTCCGGCAAAGGGGACCCAAACACCTGCCCCTGCGCTGGCAAGGTGCCCGTCATGGCCAGATTGAAATGGTTCAGGCGTTCCTGATCGCCCGCCTCGAGCCCGCTCGCGCCGCCTATTGGCAACTCCGCCCTGCCAATAACGACCTGCAAAAGGGGTCCGGCATCCGAAACATTCACTTCCATCGACGCACTGCCAGCCGCGCCAGCAGCCCAACCATCGCCCCGCCGCCAAAGAGCCACCCGAGCACCTCCGGCACGAAAATCAGGGCTCCAAATTCCAGGAACTGATCAAAAACTCCCAGCACCGCGTCAAAAACGCCATCATACATCATCCGCATCGACCGGCGCAGCATCACGTAGCCGGCCACCAGCATCAATATCCAGAAACAAGCAACCGCCGAGCCCTTGACCCCGGCTGACATTGCCTCGCCAATGCTTGCGTCCGGCGCCCGTCCCACCAAGAACCACCCACAAATAAAACCGACCAAGGCGGCGATCTGGGTATACCATTTGGTCTGGGTGCCCTCGGGCAGGCCGGGGATATAGGCCAACGTTGCCATGAACATCACCGCCGCCAGCGCGACCGCAGCAATCAGCTTGGCTGCTGTGGGCATTGGAGTGATCCTTTTATCCGGGGCGGGTGATGGTGATTTGCGTCACATCACCATTGCCCCCTTCAAAGGCTCCGGCGCAAGAGGTCAGATGGAAATTCCACATCCGGCGGAAACGCTCGTCAAAACCTTGTCCGGCCACTTCGGACCAACGGCTGTTAAAAACCTCGTGCCAGCGGCGCAGAGTCTGGCTGTAGCTTTTGCCAAATTCGATGGAGCCCAGCACCTTTAGCCCGGCCCGCTCCACCTCGCGGCGCAAGGCCAGGGGCCAGGGCGAGGGCAAAATACTGCCCAGAAAGATGTATTTCTGAATGAAATCAA
>CAIYZT010000393.1 GCA_903930735.1 uncultured Paracoccaceae bacterium
GGGCTGACCGTTGAGGACGAATTGAAACTGCTGCGTGCAGCGCGGCGATTGGCAGCGTTGCGTCCGGTTCGCATTTCCACCACCCATCTGGCCGCCCATGCGGTGCCGCCCGAATATGCGGGCCGGGCGAATGATTACATCACCGAGGTTGCCCTGCCCTCGTTGCAATTAGGCCATGCCGAGGGTTTGATCGATGCCGTGGATGGTTTTTGCGAAGGCATCGCATTTTCAGCGGCGCAAATCGAACGGGTGTTCACTTTGGCCCGCACACTTGGGCTATCGGTCAAACTGCATGCCGAGCAACTCTCGGATCTGAAAGGCGCGGTCATGGCTTGCGGCTTTGGCGCGCTGTCTTGTGACCATGTTGAATACATTGCTGAGGACGGCGTGGCGGCAATGGCGGCCTCGGGCGCGGTGGCGGGGATATTGCCCGGCGCCTTTTACACCCTGCGCGAGACGCAAAAGCCACCGATCGAGGCGTTTCGCGCCGCCAAGGTGCCGATGATGCTCGCCAGCGATTGCAACCCGGGCTCGGCGCCGATGACCTCACTGCCGCTGGCGATGAATATGGCCTGCACCCTGTTCCGAATGACCCCCGAAGAGGCGCTTTTGGGCACGACGGCCCATGCCGCGCGGGCCTTGGGCATGGAGGATCGCGGCGTTATCGCCCCCGGCGCCTTGGCCGATCTGTGCCTGTGGGACGCGGTTCATCCCGCGGAACTGTCTTACCGGATCGGCGGGCCGCCCCTGCGCGCCCGTGTTTTTGACGGTGTGCTGACGGGGTTCTGAGGCGCCTGAACCCCGACAGTTTTGGTTTCAAACCCGTGGGTTGGCCGCCGCCGCCCCGGTCCAGATCGGATTTGACCAGGCCCTTTTGCCAGCCGCATCGATCACCGCAGCGCGCACCCAAGGCGAGTTGTTCAGCCGCTCCATCGGCACTTTGCCGCTGGTCATCGAATGGCCATGCACCGCCTTTGCCCCCGTGCCCCAGCCTATCGCCATGATCGAAGCTGCAGCCGAACATTCCACCACCAGATTGCCCCCCTCGATGCGCACATCGCGCAGTTCGGGGCCTTGGGTGGCGTAGAAATCCCCCCGCTTCAACGCGGCCAGCAGGGCCTCGGGCGTGTTGGTTTCGGATTTGACCATGGTCCAGCCGCCGAAATGGTCCGGCTCAGAGAAATGCGCGTCATCGGTGGCGATCAGGGTCAGGGGGTGGCCTTCGGTAAGCAGTTGATCGGCAAGGATAAAGCCATCTGGCCGGTCGCAGCCCGTGGCGCAGCCGTGATTGTAAATCTCGACCGCATGCGCAATTTCGGCCAAAGCGCGGCCGTCTTCGATGGTCAGACCCGACCATTGCGGATGGGCGATGGCGACAAAGGCCCCCGCAGCGACGGCCCTGGCCGCGATCTGTGCGGCGGTTTCCTGGGCGGGATGGGGTCGGAAATCAGGCGTATCGGAGGGTGCGAATTCGGGCGGCAGGCCGACGGCCAAGATATGCCACAGCTCGCCATTCGCCATGGCCCCCGAATGCAGCTCGGCGCCAAGGATGGTGGTGAAATCTGGCGTCCGGAAGGGGGTTGTATCGACGATCGGATAGTCCCAGAGCCCAACAAAATGATCGGTAAGCGCCAGAAAATCATAGCCCACTGCCCGGTAGCGGCGGCACACCTCGGCAGGGTCCAAAACGCCGTCCGAGCGGGTGGAGTGGGTATGCAGATTGCCGCGCCAGAACCGGCCTGCAGCAGAAAAAGCGGAAAGTCGGCTCATGTGTTCATTCCCTGTATAGCTATTTGCGGCACGATAGGTCCTGTCAAAGGTTCGGCCAAGTCTTCGTATAAACCAGCTCTTTGGCTTTTATTTGACACAGTGACCTGTCTTACTTCTTAGAATTGAGAGGTGGTAGCCATGACCAACACTTTCGTTTCCCTCGCCCTGATCCTGAGCATATCCGCGACTGCGATGATCCTTTTGCGCGCCTTCATCGATGTGACGACGCGGCGATTCGCCGAAGACGACGACAGCTGATCAACTATCCCCGCCCGATATAGGGCATATCA
The DNA here is from genome assembly GCA_903930735.1 of uncultured Paracoccaceae bacterium. Taxonomy (GTDB): domain Bacteria; phylum Pseudomonadota; class Alphaproteobacteria; order Rhodobacterales; family Rhodobacteraceae; genus CAIYZT01. The sequence continues at coordinate 2,061 of CAIYZT010000393.1, forward strand.
CGGGCCATGATCGTCATGAAGGGCACGTTCACCGACAGTGGCATCTGCGCCAGGTGCAGGACCACGGCGGCAACTTCGCCCACTTCTATCACGGGCTCTGGCCGAACCGATCCATCCGCCTGCGCCGCCCCGGCAGAAAAGCCCGCTGCCATTTCGGTCAGCGCATTGCCAATATCAATCTGACCGCAGGCAATGTTGAAAGCCCGCCCGTCCAGCGCAAGGGTCCGCGTCAGGCCAGTCACCGCATGTTTGGACATGGTGTAGGGCGCCGATCCCGGCCTTGGCACATGGGCCGAGATCGAACCATTGTTGATGATGCGCCCGCCTTGCGGAATTTGCCGGCGCATCAGGCCAAAGGCCGCGCGGGCGCAAAAGAACATCCCGTTGATATTGGTGGCATTTACCGCCAACCAATCGGCAATCGGTATCTCGTCAATGAGCGCCGCCCTGGCCGAAATCCCGGCATTGTTGAACAGCAGATCGAGCCCGTCCCAATCGGCCTGAACGCGGGAAAAAGCCGCTTCGACCTGCGCAGGATCGGTAACATCGCAGGGCAGAATCAGGGCCGCAGCCCCCTGCGCGGTCTCCTGCAAAGCCTCCGCTCGCCGCCCCAGCAGCGCCACTTGCCAGCCAGCCGCAAGGAATGCGCGCGCGGTGGCGCGACCGATCCCAGAGCCTGCGCCGGTGATCAGGGCCCGCCCGCTCATAGCGCGGAGGCGTGATACTGCGCCCTATCCAGCCATTCGGGGTTGATTTCGACCCCCCAACCGGGGCCGTCCGGCACAGTGACCTGGCCCTCTTCGACGGCATAGGGATCGCCCAGAAACAGGGCGTCCTGCCAAGGGTAATAGTCAAGGCCCTCGATCGACAGCTCCAGATACTTGCCCGGATTCGGGATCGCTTTGAGCAGATGCATCGTGCACATGGTCACCAGCGACAGGTTGGCCGCGTGGGGCGTGATCGGCAGACCGGCCGCCTGGCCGAGGGCGCAAACCTTTAGCGTTTGGGAAATGCCGCCCAGATACATCACATCGGGCTGCAGGATATCGACCGATTTGTGGTCGATCATATAGGCCCAAGTGGCCAGCTCATTGTCCTGCTCGCCGCCGGTAATGTCGATCGGCAGCGCTGCGCGGACCTCGGCGGTCTGGTCGTATTCCCAATAGGGGCAAGGCTCTTCGAAGTGTGAGATTCCGTTATCTATCAGTAGCTGGCCAACCTCTATGGCCCGAGCCGGGCTATAGCATGAATTGGCATCAACCAGCTTGTCGATCCCCGCGCCGAGGGCCTTTGCGACCACCGGCACCACCTCTTCGGTGCGCCCCGGCCATTCGTCGAGGCCCCGGCCGCATTCTGCCCCGACCCGCCATTTGAAGGCGGTAAAGCCCTTGGCATCGCGCAGACGCACAAACCGCGCGGCCTCGTCCTGCGGGGTCATGTCGCGTTTCATCGAGCTGGCATAGGCGCGCAAAGGCCCCGGCTTGCCGCCCAGCAGTTCCACAACCGGCTTGCCCGCCTGCTTGCCACGCCAATCCCAGATCGCGGTATCGAGCCCGGTCATCGCGCGGCGCAGATAAGAGCCGAGATATTTGTGCTCGCGCTCCTGGATCAGATCCAGCGTATCTTCCAAGGCGTTGCAATCGCGGCCAAGCGCGTGCGGCGCGATCTGGCGATGAAAAATCTGCGCCGAGATATCGGCACTATAGGTCGACAACTGGCCCCAGCCGGTGCTGCCATCCTCGGCTGTGGCGCGCACAAAACAGACGAAGGGGGTGCTGAAGGTTTCCAGTTTGATCAGTTTCATCGCAGGTTTCTCCTAAATCTTTTTGGCGCTGAGGCCCAGCTTTGCGGCGCGGCCTTACAGCCAACCCTTCCATTTTGACACAGCCCAAGCGAGAGCCGCCGAGCCGACCATCAGGCCAATGGCCATCGGATAGCCCCAGGTCTGGCTCAATTCCGGCATCACTGTAAAGTTCATGCCATAAATGCTGGCGATCAGGGTCGGGGGTACGAAAAGCACAGCCACGACCGAAAGGCTGCGCACGGCGGCGTTTTGGGCGAGGTTGATCATGCCCAAAGTCGTATCGGTCACCTGATTGACGCGGTTGGACATGTATTCGCCGTGGACGGACAAGGCCCTCATATCATTCAGCAATCCGGCCATGCTGGCGCGTTGCAGATCGCTTGCGGGACGGTCCGCGAGCGTGATCTGAAAAAAGGCCAGCGCGCGTTCCAGGGTCAAAAGGGACAACTGGACCTTGGCCACGATTTCGGATTGCAGCCCGGTTTTTCCCAGATTGGCGGCCAAAACCTTGGGCGCATCCACCCCCGTTCCCGGTGAAAAGACACCCTGCATCAGCGTATCCAGCGCCTTGCCGACCCCTTCAAGGATATCCGCGATGCGGCCGGTGATCTCTTCGATCAGGCCCAGAAAGATCAGATCAGGGGCGGTGCAGCCCGGCCCGGACTTGTCGGCCCTATGCGGATAGGTCGTAAAGGGTTTGGGCCGGTGATAGCGCACGGTCACCAGCCTTTGAGGCCCCAGAATAAAGGAAACCGGGCCCGATGTCGGCGTCCCCTCGCCCAGCGAAGGCACGACGACGGTCATGTAATCCAGCCCGGCCTCACGGTAGAGGCGGCTTGAAACCTCGATCTCTTCCATGTCATCGAGCGAGGGCACATCGACGCCGAGGGCGCGGACCTGCGCCGTTTCCTCGGCATCGGGGGCGATCATGTCGATCCAAAGGGCGGACGAAAGCTCCGCATTCGCGGCGATCTTGCCCGCTTCGGGCTTGTAGGCGGTCAGCATTCCAAACCTTTGGGATCAAGAAACAAAGCGAACAAACCCTTTGTACAGGGCGCGGGGCAATTAACCGCCGAGCGGAAGCGGCATTTGTAGTATAGAGCTGTCCGGGCAGGTTTTACAGCCCCAGCTTGCGGGCGACCATCTGGCCGACGATGGCGGGATCGGCCTTGCCACCTGTTGATTTCAGCACCTGCCCAGTGAACCAGCCCGCGAGTTTGGCGTTCACCCGCGCCTTTTCAACCTGCTCGGGGTTGGCCGCGATCAGCGCGTCCAGTGCCGCCTCGATCGCGCCGGTGTCGGTCACCGCCTTTAGCCCGTGTTTGGCAGCGAGGTCCGCCGGATCACCGCCTATCGTCCACAGGAGTTCAAACAGATCTTTGGCCATCTTGCCGGTGATCTCGCCCTTACCCAAAAGATCGAGCATTCCGCCCAGTTGCGCGGCGGAAACCGGACTAACGGCAATCGACAGACCCTCTTTGTTAAGACGGCCGAAAAGCTCGTTGATCACCCAATTAGCTGCGATCTTGCCGTCGCGGCCAAGGGCGACGGATTCGAAATAGGCGGCGGCGTCCAACTCGGCGGTCAGGACGTTGGCGTCATAGTCGGTCAGGCCGAAATCAGCCTTGAAGCGGGCCTTTTTGGCGTCCGGCAACTCGGGCATTCCAGCGGCTATATCATCGACCCAAGCCTGATCGATCTGCAGCGGTAGCAGGTCCGGACAGGGGAAATAGCGGTAGTCATGCGCCTCTTCCTTGGAGCGCATCGAGCGCGTCTCGCCCTTGTCGGGGTCATAAAGCCGGGTTTCCTGCACGATCTTGCCGCCATCCTCCAGAATGGCAATCTGACGACGGGCTTCGAAATCAATGGCTTGGGTCATGAAACGCATGGAGTTCATATTCTTGATCTCGCAGCGCGTGCCCAAGTGCGAGAAGTCTTGCGTGGCCTGATATTTCTCATACTGGCCGGGCCGGCAGACCGAGACATTAACATCGGCGCGCAGATTGCCGTTCTGCATATTGCCGTCGCAGGTGCCAAGGTACCGCAGGATCTGACGAATTTTGGTAACATAGGCGGTGGCTTCTTCGGGGCCGCGGATATCGGGGCGCGAGACGATTTCCATCAGCGCCACGCCGGTCCGGTTGAAATCCACAAAGGACATCGCGGGGTCCATATCATGGATCGACTTGCCCGCGTCCTGCTCCAGGTGGATGCGCTCAATGCGTACCAGACGGGCCACGCCGGGCGAAAGTTCGACCAGAACCTCACCCTCGCCGACGATCGGATGGTAAAGCTGGCTGATCTGATAGCCCTGCGGCAGGTCAGGATAGAAGTAATTCTTGCGGTCAAAGGCCGAGTTCAGATTGATCTGCGCCTTCAGCCCGAGGCCGGAACGGACCGCTTGTTCGATGCAATACTCATTGATCACCGGCAGCATGCCCGGCATCGCCGCATCCACAAAGGCGACGTTGGCATTGGGTTCGGCGCCCACTTTCGTCGAAGCGCCAGAGAAGAGTTTGGCGTTGGAGGCGACCTGAGCATGGATTTCCATGCCGATGACCAATTCCCAATCGTGCTGAGCGCCAGCGATCACGCGGGGCTTTGGCGCCCCATAGGTCAGGTCCAGCATCAAGGTCTCCTTTCGGGTGTCTGACCCTTCTTAGGCAGGGCGCGGGGGGGCTTCAAGGGGCCGCGAGCGGCGGAAACCCGCCCAAAGCGGGCAGGCATAGGGCAGGAACTTGGTTTTTTGAACAATTTTGGGGCAAGAGGCCCCGGCCCTGCACGTCGGCAGGGTGTTTCTCCGTTGGTTTCATGTTCAAGCTCTGCAAAAGCCATGCCGCGTTGATCCTGTTCTTGGTATCGGGATGCGTGGGGCCCAAATTGCCGGATCTGTCTTTGGTCACAGCACTGATGTCCCCTTCCCTGCCCGCGATGCGCTGGGACGCGCGCGAGGAAGCTGCGGAATGGACAAAATCGACCTTGGCTGTCCTGGAGGCCAAGGACGCGCAACTGGCCGCTACGGTTCCCGCAGATGTCACGCATTGGTGCCCCGGCTACGAGGACGCCAGCCTGGCCGATCGGCGCGCCTTTTGGGCGGGCCTGCTGTCGGCCATCGCCAAGTATGAAAGCGGTTGGAACCCCGAAGCCATTGGCGGCGGTGGGCGTTATGTTGGTTTGATGCAGATTTCGCAAAAGTCGGCGCGGCAACATGGCTGCGAGGCTGACGACAGCGCGGAGTTAAAGGACGGCGCGGCCAATCTTTCCTGTGCGGTAACGA
>CAIYZT010000394.1 GCA_903930735.1 uncultured Paracoccaceae bacterium
GTCGATGCGCCCGGCCTCCATCGGCCCGGTCAAGGCGCTTTTGCGCCGCGTCGATCTGAAGGCAGCGCGCAAGGTTATCGACGAGGCCCGCGCCCAAGGCGCCGATTGCCTGCGCGTGCCCCTGACCGAGTGGTTGACGACCCAGCCTGAATAGCCGCCGGATCAGAGGGCCGAAAGCTTGGTCATGATCCGGGCTAACTCCGGCATGACCCGTGTCTGCGGCCGGCCATCCTTGAGGAAAGATTGGACTTTGTGAAAGTCCGCCCGGTCAAAATCCAAAACCGCCCCGCGATCCCCGCGCAGCTGAAACCAGAGCGCGACGTCGATATGCTGGGCGCCTGTGCCCACCGTCCGCCTGCTGGTCAAAAACTGCGGGGCTTCGTTCGGGAACTCCGCCGCAATCCCCAATTCCTCCACCACCTCGCGCCGCACAGTGTCGCGCGGATCCTCACTCGGTTCGACATGCCCCCCCCCCCCGATGGCAGCCAAAGCCCGACATTAATGTGATCAACAAGCAGAATACGGACTTCATCGACCACCAGAAAAAGTGCTGACAAGATGAACCGGTGGCGTTGCGGGTTTCCTGGTGCGAAACAGATCCGTCCCGCTATCGATCCAATCCAGCGCCGCCGATTGGTCGCGGATCTCACGGGCGCCATGGGGCCTGATCCGGGCCACAGGTCCCCGGATCGCCGCACGCAGGCTTTGGTCTTGGTCGGACATAGGCGCAGGCAAGAACCCCGCCTCCCCTCCTGTCAACCAATGCAAAAGAATAACCACATCAATCAAGCGACTGAATTTTCGAAGGAAATTCGTGTTTTAGCAATCCCACCCTAAGAAAACTCTTCGCTCAAGCCTTGTTGATCTTCGCAGGCTCCACGGCCCCAGCAAAGGCCGCAACCACCACCTCCGCCCCATGCCGCACCGACATCCGCATCAGCGCAAAGCGAATCCGCGCCATTTCGCGGTAATAACTCAGATAGGCCGCGTTCAGCGCCGCCCCCGAAACCGCCCCCAAAACCGGCACCATCTGCGCTACCAGCTTCTGGCCCATCGCCGCCGCCAGCTTGGGCGCCACGGCCGCAATCAGCTTTTGCAGCGCGGGCCCCGTCAGGGTCATCCGTGCCGATAAGAACCCCGAATTGACCCCATCGTCGCTGGCCAAAGGCGTGCCCACCGCAAAAACCTGCAGGCAAGCTGCCCTGATCACCGGCTGATCAGGATCAAATCCCGCCGCCCGCGCCTCGTCCTGAATGGCGCGCAGGATCAAAGTGATTGTGACCGGAAATTCCGCAAGGCTGGTGACGATCCCGCCCGCGCCGCCCGCCGCCCCGCTGATCGCCGCCGCAGCCATCGTGCCGCGCCGTCCCATATCGGGCGCCCGCGCGCCCAGATCCATGGCCGTCTCCAGCGCCCGCGCCGTTACCCGCTCGATCTCGACCCGAACGCGGGGCGGCAGGCCCGCAATCTGCCCTTCAACCCCGCCACCAAGCCGGTTCACAAGGCTCATCACCGGCCCATTCGCCCGCCGATAAGCGCGCGCCAGATCGGTGATCTCAGCCTGGAAATCCGGGGCAGGAAGGGCGGGCAAAAGACTCATGTGACGAATGTGGGGGCGGCGCGGGCCAAGGGCAAGAGGTTAGACCGCGCGCGGTGTCGCGCCGCTCGTCCTGGTGACCGCGCCCGCCACCCCGGCCCAAGACCCGCCCTTCAACTCCAGCCCCAAAACCCGCTCCGGATTGGTCGGCGGCGGCATCACGACGCCCTGCAGCTTTTTAAAGCCAAACCGTCCGTAATAGGGCGCATCGCCCACCAGCATGACCCGTTCCCAACCCAGACGCCGCGCCTGCGCAAGGCTTTCGTTGATCAATAGCCCGCCAAGCCCCTCACCCTGCCGCGTCGGATGCACGGCCACCGGCCCCAATAGCAGCACATCGCGCTCGCCCACTTCGGCCGGCCAATAGCGGATCGCGGCGGCGAGCGTGCCGTCATCATCGCGCAGGATCAGGCACAAGGCCGCCACCGTCGGCACCCCGTCGCGCAGCCGGTAACTGGACAAAGCCGTGCGCGCGGACGAAAAGCAAAGGTCATAAAGCGCCTCCACCTCCCACCAATCCGCCTCGGTCTCTTCTTCCAGTTTGTACACGCCGGGGCACCCCATGGAATCATCTGAAAACGCGCGTAACACGCGGGGATGACAGGATCAAATCGGTTCGCGCGCAGACCGGGGTCATCAAGGCAGCAGCGCACCGTTCCTTGCGCAAAGACGCTTGCCCCAAATCCTCTTGCGCCTCATGCTGGTGCAAAAAGAGACGTCCATGTTTGCCCCCTAGGGCATCACCATCGCCGATTTGGAACGGAATTCCTATCCGATCTACGCCCGCTTGCGCGCGCATGCCCCGATCGCCGAGGTGCCCGCCGCCATTTGCTGGTTTGCCAACTGCTGGCGCGATCTTGAAGCGATCAACCGCAGCAAGGATTTCACCGCCGCCTCCGATGACGCCCCGGTCAATCTGGCCTACGGGCGGCCGAACGTGCTGACCAGCCAAGGGCCCGTCCACGCCAAACTGCGCGCCGGGATCGAGCCGCATTACCGCCCGCGCGCCGTGGCCGGCTATATCGAGGCGCTGGTGCGCCCCCTTGCCGAAGCGCAGCTGGAGTCTTTCTTGTCGAGCGGCGACAGCGATCCGATGTCCGGGTATTTTGAGCCGATCTCGGCCCTCGCCCTCGCCCGCTCTTTCGGCCTGTCACTGGTCGATATGCCGACCCTGCGGCGCTGTTTTCATGGTCTGTGCCACGGCGCGATCAATTTCGAACGCGATCTCGCCCGCCAAGCGATTTGCGAGGGCGTGGTGGCCGAGATCGAAGGCGTGCTTCTGCCGCTTCTTGAAGA
>CAIYZT010000395.1 GCA_903930735.1 uncultured Paracoccaceae bacterium
GGCACCATGGGCCCGGCGCAGCGGCGCAAGATCGGGTTTGTTATGGCCCCCGAAGACCGGCTGGGCCATGCGGCGGCGCCTGATATGTCATTGGTTGAAAACGCTTTTCTGACCGGTGGCGTGCGGCGTGGGCTGGTCAAGAATGGCTTTATCGACTGGCCCGCCACCAAGGATTTCGCCGAAGCGGTGATCAAGGCCTATGACGTGCGCACCCCCGGCAGCCATGTCGCCGCGCGGGCGCTTTCGGGCGGGAATTTGCAGAAATTCGTGATTGGGCGAGAGCTGAGCCAGTCCCCGGATGTCATCGTCATCAACCAGCCGACCTGGGGGGTGGATGCCGCTGCCGCCGCCGCGATCCGTCAAGCAATCCTTGACCGGGCGGCCGCTGGGGCGGCAGTGGTGGTGATCAGTCAGGACTTGGATGAGCTTTTGGAAATTGCCGACAATTTCGCGGTCCTCAATGGCGGCCGCTTGACGCAGCCGCGGCCGGTCATGGGTCTGACGATTGATCAGATCGGCCTGATGATGGGCGGCGCACATGGCATGGAGGTGGCCCATGCTTCGGCTTGAAAAGCGCCCCAACCCCTCGCAGTTCTGGCTCTTTGCCACCCCGGTCGTGGCCGTCATCCTGACTATGTTCTTTGGCGGCTTGTTGTTCGCCTCGATGGGCACCAACCCGTTCACCGTGATCAAGACCATCTTCTGGGACCCGGTCTTTGGCGAATTCGCCTTTTACCTGCGCGGCCAATTGCTGGTCAAAGCCGGGCCGCTGATCCTGATCGCGCTGGGCCTGTCCTTGGGCTTTCGGGCCGGGATCTGGAATATCGGCGCTGAGGGGCAGTATATCATCGGCGCGATCTGCGGCGCGGCGGTGGGGCTCGCGTTTTATCCGACCGAAAGCCGGCTGATCTTTATCCCGATGATCGCGGCGGGGCTTTTGGGCGGTTGGGCCTGGGCGATGATCCCGGCAATCTTGAAAACCCGGTTCAATACCAACGAGATCCTTGTGTCCTTGATGCTGGTCTATGTGGCAGAGACTATTCTGGCCAAGGCCGCAACCGGTTTTCTGAAAAACCCCGAAGGCATGGGTTTTCCGGGTAGCCGCAACTTCTCCAGCTATCCAGCGGCGGCCAACCCCGAGCTGATTGCGGGTTCCGGCCTGCATTGGGGCGGGGTGGCGGCGATTGTGATCGGCGGGTTGGCCTATGTGCTGCTGGCGCGCCACATCATCGGCTTTCAGATCAAGCTTTCGGGTCAGGCCCCGCGCGCGGCGCGCTTTCACGGCGTCAGCCCAAACCGGCTGGTAGTTCTGTGCATGGGCATTTCGGGCGCGCTCGCGGGCCTTGCGGGGATGTTTGAGGTGACAGGCCCCGCCGGCCAGATCACCATCGACTTCAACGTCGGCTACGGTTTCACCGCGATCATCGTGGCTTTCTTGGGCCGTTTGAACCCGGTGGGCATCATCCTGGCAGGCCTGATCATGGCGCTGACCTATGTGGGCGGCGAGATGGCCTCGACCAATCTGGGCCTGCCCTCTGCGGCCATTCAGGTGTTTCAGGGCATGCTTTTGTTCTTCTTGCTGGGGGTTGATGTGCTGACCAACTACCGTATCCGCATGGCGGGGGGCAAATAAATGGACTTCGGCTCGATCAACCCGGCGGTTCTGATCGCCTCCCTGATGGTCGCTTCGGTGCCGATCATGCTGGCGGCTTTGGGCGAATTGGTGGCCGAGCGGGCCGGGGTTTTGAACCTTGGCGTTGAGGGCATGATGATCATGGGCGCGGTTTGCGGTTTCATCATCACGATCCAGACGGAAAGCGCCTTTGCCGGGTTTGTCGGCGGTGCGCTTGGGGGCGCGGTTCTGTCGCTGTTCTTTGCCTTTCTGACGCAAGTTTTGCTGGCCAATCAGGTCGCCACGGGCCTTGCGTTGACCATGTTCGGTCTGGGGATGTCGTCGCTGATGGGACAAGGCTTCAATGGGCTGAAGCCAGTCCAAACCCCGATCGTCCCCTTGGGCCCCCTGGCCGATATTCCGTTTTTTGGCCGGGTGCTTTTCGCCCATGACGCCATGGTTTACTTTTCCATCGCCATGGCCGGTCTGCTGTGGTGGGTTCTGAAATCGACCCGGATCGGCCTGATCCTGCGCGCGGTTGGCGAAAGTCATGAGGCGGCGCATGCGCTGGGCTACAAGGTCATCCGCATCCGCTGTGCCGCGATCGCCTTTGGCGGCGCCATGGCCGGATTGGGCGGGGCCTATGTCAGCCTGGTGCGCGTGCCGCAATGGGTGGACGGGATTACCGCTGGGGCGGGCTGGATCGCGCTGGCCATCGTGGTCTTCGCCGCTTGGAAGCCTTGGCGGGTCTTGATCGGTGCTTATCTTTTTGGCGGCATCACGGTGCTGCAACTGAACCTTCAGGTCGCCGGATCCTGGATTCCGGTCGAATACTTGTCAATGTCGCCGTATCTGATAACCATCCTCGTGCTGGTTATCATGTCATCTGGCAAGGGCCGGGCGCATAATGCCCCCGCTGCCCTGGGCCAGAATTTCCACGCCTCACGCTAGAGGCCAACGCAAAAACTGGGGGCACATGCCCCCACCAATGGGAGACTATACCATGCTCAGAAGAACCCTTCTCGCCTCGGCCGCCCTTGGCCTTGGCCTCATGGCCGCCACCTCGTCCCTTGCCGCGGGCATGGACAAGGTCAAAGCTTGCTTTGTCTATATCGGCCCGATCGGCGACGGCGGCTGGACCTATCAGCACCATCAGGGCGCCTTGGCGGTTCAGGCGGCTTACGGCGACAAGGTCGAAATCGCGTTTCAGGAAAATGTGCCCGAAAGCGCGGACGCCGAGCGCGTCTTGACCACGATGGCGCTGGGCGGCTGCAATATCATCTTCACCACCTCTTTCGGCTACATGGACGCGACCAATGCGATCGCCGCCAAATTCCCGGATGTGAAGTTTGAACATGCGACCGGCTTCAAGCGCGACAGCGCGAACGTGTCGACCTATAACGCGCGCTTCTACGAAGGCCGCGCCGTTCAGGGCCTGATCGCGGGCCGCATGACCAAGTCGAACAAGATCGGTTACATCGGCTCCTTCCCGATCCCCGAAGTCATCATGGGCATCAACTCTTACTATCTGAACGCCAAGGCCGTGAACCCGGCCGTCGAGTTGTCGGTGGTCTGGGCCTTTACCTGGTTTGACCCGGCCAAAGAGGCGGATGCGGCCAAGGCGCTGATCGATCAGGGCGTTGACGTCATCGCCAGCCACACCGATTCCACCGCACCTCTGGCCGAAGCGGCCAAGACCAACGGCGCAGTCATCGGCTTTGGCCAGGCTTCGGACATGTCCGAATACAAGGATGGCCCGCGCGTCTCCTCGATCATCGACAACTGGGCGCCCTATTACGTCAAGCGTGTCGGCGCCCTGCTGGACGGCACCTATGAGCAGGCCGATGCCTGGGAAGGTATCGCTGGCGGCGAGGTCGAGATTGGCGAGATCACCGCTCTGGTTCCGGCCGAAGTCAAGGCCGAAGCCGAAGCATTGCGCGATGCGATTGCTGCGGGCACCTACCACCCCTTCACCGGCCCGATCAACAAGCAGGACGGCTCGGCCTGGCTGGCCGCTGGCGCAACCGCGCCTGATGGCGATCTGCTCGGCATGGGCTTTTTTGTCGAAGGCATCGTGGGCGACATCCCGCAATAATCCGGCGGATCTGACCAGCTAGAACTCCAAACGGCCCGCCCCCTTGGCGGGCCGTTTTCTGGCGCCCTTACGCATAAAGGCAGGGCAGCTGCGTCTTTAGCGCGCAAGGCTTGGCTACGCGGGCTTTCCCTTCGCCCGGCGCCGTGGCAAGTTGGCGCCATGATCCCTTCCTGCCCCCTCGCCTTTGGCACCATGCAGTTCGGCGGGCGCGCCGACGCCGCCGCCTCGCGCATCCTGTTCGATGCCTGCATCGAGGCCGGTTTGACCCATTTCGACACCGCCTGCGGGTACAATGAGGGCGCGAGCGAGACCCTGCTCGGCCAATTCGCCGCACCCCTGCGCGATCAATTGTTCATCGCCACCAAGGCGGGCTACGCAGGCGGCACGGGCCGGGGCAATCTGACCCGGCAATTCGGAGAAAGCCGCAAACGCCTGGGGATGGACAGGGTGGATCTGCTCTATCTGCACCGCTATGACCCCGATACGCCCTTGGATGAGACGATTGAAACCCTTGCCGAATTTCAATCCAAAGGCCTGATCCGCCAGATCGGCCTGTCCAATTTCTCGGCTTGGCAGGTGATGAAGGCCATAGGTATCGCGGCCAGATTCGGCACCAGGATCGACGCCATTCAGCCGATGTACAACCTCGTCAAACGCCAGGCGGAGGTCGAGATCTTGCCCATGGCCGCCGATCAATCACTGTCCATCTACAGCTATTCCCCACTCGGCGGCGGTCTTTTGACCGGCAAATATGCGCGCGGCGGCGCAGGCAGACTGGCCGAGGATCCCCGCTATGCCGCCCGCTACGCACCGGAGGCAATGCATGACGCCGCAACCGGCCTCGCCCGTCTGGCCGCCGATTGGGGCCAGCACCCCGCCACGCTCGCCGTTGCTTTCGTCATGGCGCATCCCGCCCACCCGGTCCCCCTGATCTCGGGCCGCGATGCCGTTCAACTTGCCCCCGCCCTCGCAGCGCAGGGTCTACGCCTCACCGCCGATCAATACGCCCAAATCGCCGCCCTATCGCCAACCCCTCCCCCCGCCACAGACCGTTTGGAAGAAGCATGACCGACTTTTTGATCATCGGCGGCGGCATCGCGGGCATTTCCGCCGCCGCCCGCCTGTCGCACCTTGGGCTTGTCACCGTGCTGGAGGCCGAGGCCAATCTCGCCCACCACGCCTCGGGCCGCTCCGCCGCGCTTTATGAGCCCTATTACGGGCTGCAACCCGTGGTCGATCTGTCGCTGGCCTCCGAGGCGCATTTTCGCGCCCTGCCCAATCTTCTCACGCCGCGCGGCATGATGATTCTTGGCAAATCGGACGAGACCGCGATCATGGCGCGTGAGGTCGAGACCTTTAACCTCGCCCCGATTTCGGTCGAAGAGGCCCGGCAGATCGTACCGATCCTGAACCCGGACATCGTCAAACACGCCGCCATGGCCATGCATGCCTGGGATATTGATACCGATCTTCTGATCCAGACCTTCGCCCGCGAGGCGCGGTCCAATGGCGCGCAGATCGTCACGAACGCCAGGGTCAGCCACATCACCCGCGCGGCGAGCGGCTGGCAGGTTACCGCTGCGGGCCAGACCCATGAGGCCGCGATGATCGTGAACGCGGGCGGCGCCTGGGCCGATCAGATCGCCCGGATGGCCGGCACTGCGCCGCTCGGCATCCAGCCGATGCGCCGCTCGATGGCGCGCATTCCGGCGCCGGGCGGCCATGATCTGTCCAAATGGCCGATGATGTTTGGCGTGGGCGAGACCTGGTATGCCAAACCGGACGCGGGCGCGCTGATCGTCTCGCCCGCCGAAGAGCACGCCGCCGAGCCGCATGATGCCTGGGCAGATGATATGGTGCTTGCCGAGGGACTTGCGCGCTACGAAGAGATGGTCACCGAGCCTGTCACGCGCCTGATCACCAGTTGGGCGGGCCTGCGCAGCTTTTCGCCCGACCGGGTTTTGGTCATAGGCCGCGACACCGTGCAGCCCGATTTCTTTTGGCTGGCGGGACAAGGCGGCTACGGATTTCAAACCAGCGCCGCCGCCAGCCAATTGGCCGCCGATCTGATCGGGGGCCGTCCATCAGATCTGTCCGCGGCCTGCATCACGGCCCTGTCCCCCGCGCGCTTCGGATGAGCCTGCGCCTACCCGACACCGGCACCCAAACCGAGCCCGATGGCCGGCGCCCGACGCCCTCGGCACAGCGCAACGCCGGGCCAATCTTGGCCGTGCTACAGGAGCACGCGCCCAAATCCGGCCAGATGCTGGAGATTGCGGCAGGCTCAGGCCTGCACAGCGCCACCTTCGCCGCCGCCCTGCCCGGCCTTGACTGGCAACCGAGCGATGTGGACCCTGCCAATTTTGCCTCGATCGCTGCCTATTCGGCCCTTTGCCCCGTGCAAATCCGCCCTCCCGCGCTGCTGGACGCCGCGCAGCCGGGATGGGCGGCGCTTTGGCCGGGCCGCGATGCGATTTTGCTGGTCAACCTCCTCCATCTGATCTCAGCGCCCGCCGCGCAGGTGGTGCTGACCGAGATCGCGCGCGCCCTTGCGCCCGGTGGCACCGCCTTTCTTTACGGCCCCTTTCTGCGCTATGGCCAGCCGACCTCCGAGGGCGATGCGGCGTTTGATTCGAGCCTGAGGGCGCAGGATCCGGCCATCGGCTACAAGGACCTCGATTGGGTGTTGGACGCGCTGCGCGGCGCGGGGCTGACGGTGCGAAGCCTGAACCTGCCCGCGAACAATCTGATGATCCTGGCGCGGCGGGCCTGAAACAGGCCGTGCCTTACTTGTTGGCCTATACTGGCAAGTTACTGATATTATAGCGTGTTGTGCTCAATATTCCTGGCCTGTGCCGGACTTGGATTGCCTTCAATCTGAATCAGATTGAAGGCAATCCGCTCAAAATCAGAATTCTCGGATGACGCCCTAAATCCTCTTCCGCGCACGCCTTTTGCCTATCCACCGGCGAAACCTGTGCCGCGCTCGAATGATCAAGGCCGCCATCGGCCCACGCAAGAGCGGCAAATCGACGGCGAGCAGCAACAGACCGACCGGGAGCATCCAAAGCCCTAGGATCGGCAGAAACCAGAAGACCCCGCCCACGATCAAAAGCAGCGCCAGGGGCAGCCGGACCGGCAGCCAAATCGTGCCCTGCAGCAGGGTCAGCGGACGGCGCAGGATCGGGATCAGGCGCGAAAGCGCCTCGAACTGCCGTTGAAACCTCGCGTCGGTCCGCGTCATGGGGCCCTCTTTTGCAACTGTCCGACCATGACGCCCTATTGCGACCGTTTCACGACAGGTCGAAA
>CAIYZT010000396.1 GCA_903930735.1 uncultured Paracoccaceae bacterium
CCCGCGGCATGAAGATGGCCGCATCAAAGGCCGGACACATGTCAGCACCCGATGACGCGCCAAAAGCAGCTCCGAAGATACCTCTTGCGCAAGGGGCGGTTACACATGTTGCACAACTCACGCCTGACGCATAACTTCCCCTTTCCCCTCTGACGTCAGGCCGTGCGAATGATCTCGGCTGTGCCGAGGGCGTTGAAGCGGTTGATGAGAGTGACGCGGATCTGGATTTCGGCGGTTTGGCTGTCGGGGTGTCTTGCGGCGATGCGTTCACCGAAGGCTTTCATGCACCGCATCCATTGCCCGGCAATGGTTTGCCCGCAAACCATGAGAGGGTTCGCCTCGATCCGGCTTGGGGCATGGTATCCGGTCCAGCGTTTCCAGAACGCCCGACCGTAGTGGCGAGTGGCGCGCAGGGTTTCGTTTCTGGCGACTGCTGCCGGGCAGTCCTCTTTCCACGCTCGCCCGTTCTTGCGGACTGGGATGATCGCGGTGGCCTGCCGGTTGATGATCGCCGTATGGCAGCGGCGGGTGTCATAGGCCCCATCAGCGGTCACCGTGCCGATCTCTTCGCCCTCGGGGATCTGCTTGAGCAGTTCTGGCAGCACGGGGCTGTCACCGTCGCTGCTGGGGGTGAACTCTACAGCGCGGATGTCAGAAGTGGCCGTGTCCATGGCCATATGGACCTTGCGCCCCCTCTCACGGTTTGCCAGCAAACCGTTGCCGGGCAACGATTGGCGTCGGCCCTGAACGCCATGCTTGCGGACCTGCCATTTGTTACCCGGCAGGGGATTGCAAAGCAATCGCCCGAGAGGGCACCATCGCCCAAAAACTTGATCCCCGTGCTGTCGACAAGCAAGTTGAGAGGGCCATCGGCGCGCCGATAGGGGATTTGGACCGCCAGTGTCCTTTGCCGACGACATAGGGTCGTGTAGTCCGGCACGGCCCAGTCCAGGCTCGCCATCTTCAACAAGCTGAACACCATCCCGGTCGTTTGCCTGAGCGGCAGCTTGAACAGAACCTTGATCGTCAGGCAAAACTGAATCGCCGCGTCGGAGAAAACCGCAGGCCGACCGGGGCTCCCGTCAGGTGGCGCGAGCCAGGTCATATCCTTGTCCAGCCACCCTCTCACGCATGCAACGCATGCGTTGCCGGGCAACGGATCAGCAGAGACCCGCGCTTGCGCAGCGCGGCAGTGTAGCTGCACCAGTTCGTCGTGCGGTAGCGGGCGGGTGATGGCTTGCTCATGCCGCCTGTCTAACCGCATGGATGTTGCACGTTTCATCGGGCTGCCGTGGCGGTCGGCCACGGGAGCAGCGTCCAACACCGCCGATGCGCAAGGGGCGACCGAAACCGTCAACGGGCTCTGGGCCGCCATGCTGGCCCAAGCCACCGTCACGGTCCACGCGGCAGGCTGGCTCGAAGGCGGCCTGTCCTTCGGCTACGAGAAGTTCATCCTCGATATCGAAGCCCTGCAAACGCTGGCCGAACTCTGCCGCCCCGCCGCCGCCGATGCCGCGGCGCTGGCCTATGACGCCATTGCCGAAGTCGCCCCCGGCGGACATTTCTTTGCCGCGCAACACACGATGGAACGCTATCAGACCGCGTTCTATTCCCCCCTCGTCGCCGATCTTTCCAACCACGGGCAATGGGCGGACAATGGCGCCCTGACGGCGGACAAGCGCGCGACCGCGATCTGGCAGCGAAAGCTTGCGGACTTTATTTTGCCCGCAGCCTGCGATGGCGTCGCAGACAGGCTTGCGTTCTATGTCGCCGATAAGATAGCGGCTGGCGGCATACCACCCGAGGACTGAGACGCAGCATGGCCGAACCCCCCTTCAGCACCACCCGTGACGACTGGCTTCGCATGGGTTTGCAGATCCTCGTAGAGGAAGGCGCGGAAGCGGTGAAGATCCTCACGCTGGCCAACCGGATGGGCTGCTCGCGGTCGAATTTCTACTGGTTCTTCAGGGACCGGGATACGCTCATGTCCGAACTCCTGGCCCAATGGCAGGCCAGGAACACCGCAGCCATCGTGGACCGCGCCACCCGTCCCACGACCTGCATCTCGGATGGCGTGCTCAACATCTTCGACTGCTGGGCCGATCCGGCCCTATTCGACGTAAGGCTGGACTTCGCCATCCGCGAATGGGCCCGACGGTCCGACAAGGTTGCATCCGCAGTCGCCTGTGCCGACACCATTCGCGTTAACGCCATCACGTCGCTCTTTGGCCGCTTTGGCGCCAGACCGACTGAGGCGAGCGTCCGGGCCAGGACGCTCTACTTTATGCAGGTCGGCTATTATGCGCTGGGAATCCGTGAGACCGATGCCGACCGCATCGCACTTCTTTCGGACTATGTCCAAGCCTTCTGTGGAGAGGTGCCAAGGACAGAGCAGATCGAGGCCTTTGTTCAACGAAATTTCGGAAGAAACTGCTTGGTCGAAGGCAACCTGACTGTCGGATCCGAAGATGGGCCCATGGCATAGCCATCCCCGTTCAGGCTGACAGGGACATGGTAAATCGCTGACTGCCCCTTCCGTTGAAGGCCTATAGTACTCACGCCGCTAGGGAAGGATCGTGCTGTTCCGAATTAACGGAATGGATTTCGCTGAGGTTGGCAAACAAAACGCATAGCGTGCCCCCGCAACCAAAATATTGCGTAATATCAAATAGATAGAGCCCGACCTAAACAGTCGGGTTTTGTCGTTTGCATTTTGTGTCAACGCCATGTCAACGTTTGACGAGTCCCCCCTGAAAAGAGGCTACTTTTAGCTATTTGCGGACTCGATAGCGGTGGCGGATGAAACCTGCTGAACGGCAAGTGGAGCAGTTTTCGGTTTCATTCTTGCCTAGTTATTTCGTCTCGGATCGCCCGCTAATCCGCCCACCGAAGTTGGGCAGATCCTCAACAACGGTCACTCTAGACGTCTACACCAATCCCAACAGCGCACGTTGCTTTCGCGCCCAAGTTTGTATGACGTGATCAACCGCAAGTCCCATGAAGGCCACGCAAAGTCCCAGCATCAACCCGTTGCCGATGCCGTTCTTGTCGGACAGCGCCTTCAATATGTACTGTCCCAGATCATCGGTGCCGATCATCGCACCGATGATCACCATGAACAGCGCAAAGATCACTGTCTGGTTGATGCCCAACATGATATGCGGCAGGGCAAGCGGTAACTCGATGCTGGAAAACCGCTGGAACCAGTTGGCGCCAGACATCAGGCCCAAATCCTGCAGGGCGACTGGGACCGATCGCAGCCCCTCAACCGTATAGCGGGTGGCCGGGATCGTGGCATAGATGATGACCGCGATCAGAACCGATGTATCGGTGACGCCAAACAACATGATGACCGGGATCAGATAGATGAAGGACGGGAAGGTCTGGAACGTGTCGCAGAGCAGCAGCACGACCTTGCTGGCGCGGTCGCTATGCGCCGACAGAACCCCAGCGCTGAACCCGATGATCACAGACACGATGACCGCGAAGGTAGCCATATAGGCGGTGATCAGGGCCCGGTCCCACCAGTCTGTCAGCGCGATGAACAGAAGTAAAAGCGCGACCGTCAGGGCTGACCTCACCCCGCCGACGATGTAACCGATGCCCATCGTCAGCACGAAAGTGGCCATGACCGGCATGCCCAGAAAGGCGGTTTTCATCGGGATCAACACTTGGGTGATCAGGCCGCGATTGAAACCTTGCAGGCCCTGATACCAGTTCTCAACCATCCAATCGACGCCGGACTGCCAGAAATTCTCGGTGGTGATGCCCTTGTTGTGCGGGATCATGTAGAAATAATTGATGCCATCGCCAAAGATCAGACCACCCAGTGCGGCAAGTGCTATACCCCCCACGAAAATCCCGGCAAAGATCAGGCTGTACTTGTGGCGGAAGACAAAGCTTTGGTCGGCAAAGTAGTTGGTCGCCTTGTTGGCCCAAGCCAGCGACAGCCGGTCCAGCACAACCGCAATCAGAACGATGCAAACACCAAGTTCCAAAGCCTGCCCGATCCGCAGTTGGTTCAGTGCCAGCAGCAAATTGTAGCCCAGCCCCTTTGCCCCGATGAAAGACGCGATCACTGCGAGCGCCAGACATTGCATGATCATCTGGTTGACCCCGATCAGAATGTCGCGCCGGGCCGCAGGGATCATCACCTTGCGCATCAGTTGACGGTCGGTGCAGCCGCTCATCATCGCGGCCTCGATCACCTCCAGCGGGACCTTCTTCAGCCCCAAAATCGTCAGGCGCACCATGGGCGGGGTGGCAAAGATGATGGTCGCAATCGCCCCGGCATGGTCGCCCACGCCAAACATGACCATAACGGGCACCAGATAGGAAAAATGCGGCATGGTCTGTGCGACGTTTAGCAACGGGGTCAGCACCGCTTCAACCCTCCGTGATCTGAAGGCTGCGACGCCGAGCAGCAGGCCAAGGGCAAAGCATATCGGCGCCGCAATCAGAACCAGCGAAAGGGTTTCCATCGCTGGTTCCCACTGGCCAAAAACTGCAATGTAGACTGTGGCGAAAGCCGCCAATGCCGCCAGCCACTTTCCTTTGAGCGCATAGCCAAGCAACGTCGCACCTGCCGCGACGATGGTCCAGGGCAGCGCAGGCCAGACCAGATCCGGATGCGCGCGGGCGTAATCCCAGCCGACAAAGGCAGCAATGGTCTTGACCCCGCCAAGCAAAAGCTCGCGCAAGGCATCAATGGAAAACAATACGCCCGTAGACAGGCCGCGCGTCACTTCCTTAAGCAGCGGCGAGGCTTCATAATCGTCGATTTCAGGATCATAAATGTCAATCGGCAGCCACTCAAACATCAGGTAACTGACCGCGTTGTTGATCTTTTCCGGCCATCCGGCAATCAGATGCGGCAATCGCCAAAAGGGGTTGCCCTCGACCGCGGGAATTGTGAAATACAGCCCCAAAAACACGGCAATCAAAAGAACCAGCTGCAACGGACCAGAGCGAAGGAGACGGGCGCGCATCATGTGACTCCGCTCTATCTGACCATGTCTTGTGTGCCACGCGTCCCGAACAGGATGTGGATGATAGTCTTGGCGTTCAAGATGCCAACCGGCTGACCAGCGTCGTCAACCACCTGCACGGGAAGGCTTTCGTTCAACACCGCCTCTGCCACCGTTTTAATGATGGCATCCTGATGCACTTTCATCGCACTGACCGGAGCGTCGCTGACCGGCTCCATCAGGTTTGCGCAACTCAACACCTTTTCGCGCGGCACATCGCGGGTGAACTTGGCGACATAGTCGGTGGCCGGGCGCAAGACGATATTGGCGGGCGTGTCCAGTTGCTCGATCACCCCGTCTTTCATGATGGCGATGCGGTCAGCCAGCCGCAGGGCCTCGTCAAAGTCATGGGTGATGAACAGGATGGTCTTTTGCAGCAGACCCTGAAGGCGCAGGAATTCGTCCTGCATTTCCTTGCGGATCAGCGGGTCCAATGCTGAAAAGGGTTCATCCAAAAGCCAGATATCCGGCTCGACCGCCAAGGATCGGGCAATGCCGACCCGTTGCTGCTGGCCGCCTGACAACTGGCGCGGATAATAATTTTCGCGCCCGTCAAGGCTGACCAGTTGAACCATCTCCATCGCGCGCTTGATGCTGGCGGCGGTGGACTGGCCTTTGACTTGCAAAGGAAAGGCGATGTTTTCCAGAACGGTCTTGTGCGGCAGCAAGGCAAAGCTCTGGAACACCATGCCCATCTTGTTGCGGCGCAGATCAACAAGTTGCTTGCCCGACATCGCCGTCAGGTCTTCGCCCTCGATGAAGATCTTGCCCGCCGTCGGCTCTGTCAGCCGCGAAATACAGCGCAGAAGCGTCGATTTGCCCGAGCCCGACAGGCCCATGACCACCAACAACTCACCCTTGTGCACTTCAAACGAGGCGTTGTTCACGCCGATGATGCAGCCCGCGTCTTGAAACGCCTTGGCGTCAACGACCCCGCCCGAAGTCCGTAGCAAGGCTGCGGCATTGTCGCCGAATATCTTGTAGACCGACTCGCATTTGATGACGGGCTGGGGCGATGCGGCGCGGTCTTTGATGGCCATGACAACTTTCCGTAAACATAGTGGGATCGACGGTGTCTGTCGGTGTTCGGCACCTCAGAAATCTTCATCCCCAACGCGTTGTGTCAGGGATGAGTGCTTTCACCAAGGGGCCTGCGCGTGCGGACCCCTAAGCATGGGTGATCTGGATCACTTGGTCCAGGGCATCCAGACGGCTTCATTTTCCGCCAGCCACTTCTTGGCGGCGTCCTCATGGCTAAGCTTGTCGATATCGACAAGCGCCGCCATCTGCCCGATCTGGGTGGTGGTGAAGGACAGTTTGCTGAAGATCGTATAGGCGGCCGGATGGGTTTTCGGGAACTTGTAGTTCGCCGCCTTCTTCATCCAGCCAAGGGGTGATCCGCAGCTGCCATCGCCGCCATCGGCGATCCGGCATCCATCGGTATAGACCGGGAACTGGATGAAGTCGAAGCCCTCGGCGTCAGTGAAGTTCGGGGTCCAGTTGAAGGTGATGATCCCGCGGCCTTCTTTCTTGGCCGAAGCCAACTCAGCCCAGATAGCGTCGGCCGAGCCCGCGAACTTGACCACGTACTTGTCATCCAGCCCCAACGCCTTGATCCGGTCGGGCATCAGGTCGCCATGCCAGCTTTGCGGGCCTTCCAGAATGCGGCCCTTGCCTTCCGAATCGGCCGTGGCGAACACAGCAGCACATTCCTTCAAGGCTTCCCATGCAGGCAGGCCGGGGCAGAGGTTCTGTTCAATTACGTAGCGCGGCACGCCCAGTTCTTCCAGCGTGGAAGCGTCATGGTTGCCAACGTCGATGATGCCGCCCTTTGCCATGGCGTTGTAAAACGAAGCGCCAAAGGTCGATTGCCAAACCTCGTGGCTGATCGTGATGTCACCGTTGCGGATCGCCTCGTAGACCGCCTGCGAATCAGCGGGCACGTATTCGACCTTGTCGCCGATGCTTTCGAAGATGCCCCCGATAACATAGGCCATCACAACCTGGCTGGACCAGTTGTGAGTCGGGATGATGATGGGTTCGGCCGAATCTTGGGCAAAAGCCGCCCCGCCCAATGAAAGCGCGATTGCAGCCGCGCCGAGTGTAGTATTCAGATATTTCAGCATACTTCCCCCTGTTTGTGTTTCATGCGGACCGTTCGAATCGTGCTGACGCGAGCAGTCCTGTTGCGCTATTCCCGACAGTAAACAAAATTGAACATAGATTAATTCGTTTGGCTACAATTTATTTTCCTTGCGCCTCTGTCTTCGGCCGCAGAGGTTGTGGGACTGGACGTTTCACCCGCTCTCTCGTCATTTGATGCGATAGTGTTGCGCTCATTTAGCTTGCGGACCTAGTTGGCTACCGCCCGCGTTTGTCGGCCACCGACCAAACCACCGACCCGATGGTCAGCATCGCACCGATCACCGGCTCGACATCGGAGGCCTGGACGAGCCCCTTGGCCACCAGCGCGGTGCCCGCGACGGTCAGGATCTGGCGGATGAGGGCAAGGATTGCAGGTTTCAGCATGGTGTTCTCCTGTTCAGATTTCATTGGTGGTGGTCAGAAATTCGCCCGGCCGCATGGTCGGCAAGCGTTGCAGTCGGGGTGGGAAGGTTGCTGGCCAGCGCGCGCCGAGGAGGCGTGACTTGGCGATGCGGGCGATGGTGACGGCATCGGACTGGTTGCCGCCGAGGACGTAGAAATTCGTGTCATCCTGGCCGACGGCGAATCCGACATGACCGCCGGAGCCGCGCTTAAAAATCAGCACGGCGCCGGGAACGGGTTTGGTCTCCTGCCCAAACAGAAGCCAGTTGCGCGCCCAATACGGATTGATGCCCAGCGCGCCGAGCAGGGGTTCGTCTGGCAAGCCCATGCGGATGCAGGTTTCCACGAAATCGCCGCACCAGGGGTTCTTGCCCGGGTCACCCAAGCTGCGGCCATCTCGTTTCAGCCAGGACACCAGCCAGCTGCGGTCGCGCGCCTCGTTTTTCCTCAGCGCTGACTTCGCCTCGGTGATCCACGGCAGAGGCGCGGCCGGTGCCAGAGACATCGGGCGACCGTTTGCGGTCAGGAGGGACTTCAGGGCGCGGGCGGTCCGGACGCCCCATTGGCCATCGACGTCGCCGGGCGAATGGCCAAGTTTGTCCAACCCGCTCTGGATCAGGCGAATGGCATCGGTTTGGTCAGTTGTCATGGTAGTGTTCTTTCTGCCCGGTAGCGGGCAACAAAAAACCCGCCGTGCGGGCGGGTCGGGAGGCTGAGTGATGCGGGGTTGGCTTAAGGTCGCTTTGCCAATTCCCGCAGCAGCGTGTTGGTTTCACGGGCCTGTTGTTTCAGCTCGTTGATCGACATCGATAGTGCATCAAAGCGCACGTCCTGCCTTGTGGCGCTGTTTTCCAGTGCCCGGACGCGGGCCTCCAGCTGCGCGGAACTGGCGCTCTCGGCCATGATCATCTCGCGGGTTTCGGTCAGAGCGGAAGTGAGGCGGTCGGCAGCCCCTTGCAGCGAGGCCAGCGTCCCGCCACCCCACCAGATCAACCCGGCGACCGAGACCAGCATGGTCCAGGCCAATGCCTTGTTGATGGTGATACCGCGTTCGTTGTTTTCAATCATGTTTTGCCATTTCTGTGGGTTTTCTTCTGGTTCTTGCGTTGCTGTCGTCTGGCCGCCCGCAACGAACAGCTTGATCAGGACCAACTGCCGCCCAATGCAGCGGCCGGGCCGACGTAGATGCATTCGAAATAGCTGCCAGCGTTGACGACAGCGGCGGCGGCCACATCGAGGGCGATGGAAGGGATGATCGTGCCAGCTGTGGTGATCTCGAAGGTGCCGTGGATGGACGCACGCAGCGCGGCCGAGGTTGCGACCGATGCGAGGGCGCCACCGCTGGTTGGGACGTCGGAGGCCGTGCCCGATGTTGCGGTTGTTCCGCCAACGGCGACGGTGCCCCGCGAGCCAAAATCCTGCATCGACATCTTGCCAAACAGGGCCGTTCCAGCGCCCTTCAGATCGAATTTTGCTGACCCGCTTGTGGACGACATAGAGGTCAGCAGCAGCGAACAGGAAAACCGGTAGGTCCCGGCCGCAAGGGACAGCGCCCCGTTCGTCGACCAGTTGAAGAGTTTCTGTGCTGGTGTCGCACTGGTCAGTGTGTAGTTCGACTGCAACACGCCATAGGCATAGGTGGCTCCCGATCCGCCGCCGCCGATCAGATCGAGTGAGGTCCCGGCTTGCCGCCCCCGGAACTTGCCGGTCGAAGAATTGTACCAGAGGTCGCCATCCGCCACCGTGCCGGGATCGCTCGCCGCAGGGTTCAGTTGCAAGGATTGCATGGCGCGGACCCGGCCAGAAGTCCGTTCCAGTTGCAGGGCGTTGAACCAGGTCGCGCCGTCGCCCGATACCTTGATCTGGAAGTCATCAGATCCGGTGAGGCCAAACTCGGCCCGGCCGGAAAACCCGGTCTGGAACAGGAAGGAGCCCGTGTCGCTGCGGCGGCCTTGTTGACCTTCACTTGATGCCCAGCGCCTGAGTGGTTGAAGAGGCTGGACGGAGCGTTGATCGACAGCCGGTTCGTGGCATCCGCCGTTGCCCCACCGAGGCCGAGATAGAGGGCCGAAACATTCGCCGCCGCCATCGCGATGGCAGACACAGTCGAACCGAAGGTGACCGTCGGGCTGTTGATCGTAAGCGTGCCTAGCGCTCCAGCCACTGCCGATCCGATGGTCACGTTGGTCGTCGAGCCAGAAACCCCAGCACTGCCGATATTCACGGTCTTGGTACTACCGCTCAGCTTCGCGCCGGTGGCAAGGTTGGTCGTGCCGGTCCCGGTCGAGGTGCCGAGATCATTGTTGGCGTTCGACAGTGTCTGCTTGGCCGAAAAGGTCTGCGCGACAGCCAGTCCAGCCAAGGACGTGGTCGCATCCGGCAGCGTGAAGACCCGTGTCGCCCCTGTCGTAAACCCAGCGATCTGGAACCGAGCCTGCTTGGTTGGGTCGATGTCATCCTGCAGGGTGAAGGCCGCGTCAGAAAAGATGCCGGTGATCAGCCCGGTCCAGATCCCAGTCCCGGCGTTGTAAAGAAGCAGCGTGTCCGTGCTGACGTCGACGGCGGTCCAGCCATCGAGAGGCGCATGGAAGGCCCATGCCCCATCCTGCCAGGCCGCGATCTGACCGGCATGCCCTGCCCAAGCACCGGTGGGCGCGGCTGGGAGGATCCAGCGCTGGCCCTCGGTGGGGCTGCCCGATGGTGCGGCCAGCGCCGCACTCTGGACCGTGATCTGCACCAGAGCGTCGAGGCGGCGCAGCGCCTCGTTCACAGTGACATGTTTCTGCGACTGGTTCGCCGCGAGATAGGGCAGAACCAGATTGGGCGTATCCGCCATGGTGGTAACTCCTAGGGGGTGAGGACGGCTTCGGCCGGGGCGCCACGACCGAGCTGACCGTTCTGGCAGATGCGAAGGCGCAGGCTGGTGACGAGCGCGCCGAAATCGGTGGTCTGCATCGCGGCGGTGTAGGTCCAGGCGGCAAGCCCGAGGCCGGTGACCGTTCGCATCACCGATCGGACGCCGTTCAGGATCTCGACGTCATAGGATTCGCTGGCCTCGCCCAGCGGCACTTCCGGCGCATTCCAGCTGTCGCCCGCCAGCGACCGGGTCCGCCGAAGCCAGGACAGGGTGATGTCACCCGATCCCTGCCAGACACTCTTGATCCGCACCGGGCTCCACGGGCGAAGGCCTCGGCCCTGCGGCGTAAAAGCGAGGGCCAGATTGATGGCATCTCCAGCGGCACGACCCACCGGGCCGATCCGCCAGTTCCACGGCATGCCAAGCTCTGCTTCCGAAACTGGCAGCGGCACGAGCGCCGAACCCAAAAACACGATCCGGCTGCCAATCGGGGCCAAGGGCACGATGGCAAGGTACTTTGTGTCATGTGCCATAGCGCCAGGACAAAAGTGCTCATCCCCAGACGGAAAAAATTCTCTATTTACGAAATGGCGAGCCTTAGGCATTGTCGTCAGGCATGGCGGGTATCGCCCTCCCCTCGCGGAAACCCAAGTTGACAGGACGCTGGAGCAAGATGGAACAGACTCCTTTTGCAAAGACCCTGGCACAGCCCTACTGGTTGGAGGATGCGCCACTTTCAGCCAATGGCCCAGAGCCATTGCCGCCGTCGGCCGATCTTGTGGTTGTTGGCTCCGGCTACACCGGCCTGTCGGCGGCAATCGAGGCGGCGCGGGGCGGCATGTCGGTTCTGGTGCTGGATCGTGGCGCAATCGGGGCGGGATGCTCCACCCGGAACGGCGGGCAGGTCAGCTCCAGCATCAAGCCAGAGCTTGGCAAACTGACAGTCCGTCATGGTGCGGACCTGGCCCGGCGGATCCGGGATGAAGGCTATGCGGCGCTGGCTCATACCGAGGCGCTGATCGCGGCGAATCGGATCGACTGTGACTGGCAGAAATCCGGGCGCTATATCGCGGCGCATAGTCCCAAGCAGTTCGACGGGCTGGCCCGGCTGGTAGAGGCCCGGGCCCGAGCCGGAGAACCAGAGATGACGCTGGTGCCACAGTCCCAGCAACTGGGCGAGCTTGGGTCCGATCGTTATTTCGGCGGGGCGGTGACGGCCTACAATGCAGCGGTGCAGCCGGCCAAGCTGCATGTGGGCCTTTTGCGGCTGGCCGAAGGGCTGGGGGTCGTGGTGCAGGGCGGGCACGAGGTGACGGGCATCGCGCGCGACGGGGCGGGGTTTTCCGTCAAGGCGAGGGATCAGACCATCGCCGCGCGTCAGGTGCTGATCGCCACAAACGGCTACTCCGGCCCGCTGTCGCCCTGGCTGCAGCGCCGGGTCATCCCCATTGGCAGCTACATGCTGGCGACAAATCCGCTGCCCCCCGATGTTGCAGCCCGGCTGATCCCCAAGGGGCGGATGGTGGTCGATACCCGAAAGGTCGTCATCTATTTCCGCATGTCACCCGATGGCCGCCGTCTGATCTTTGGCGGCCGTGCGGCGCTTGCGGAAGCCAATCCGATGCGCAGCCTGCCGCGGCTCTACGACATGATGCTGGAGGTTTTTCCGCAGCTTGCGGGCACACCCGTCAGTCATGCCTGGAACGGTTTTGTCGCCTATACCTTTGACGAACTGCCCCATATCGGGGTGCAGGATGGGCTGCACTATGCGATGGGATACTGCGGTTCCGGGGTATCGCTGTCGCTTTACTACGGGATGCGGGCGGGCCAGAAGATCCTGGGCCGGGCGGAAGGGGCGACGGCGCTTGACGGCCTGCAGTTCCAGACCCGACCGCTTTACTTTGGCAAGCCGTGGTTCCTTACCCCTTCGGTCGCTTGGTACCGCCTTGCCGACCGACTGTTCTCTTGACCGACAGGCCACCTGCCATGAGCCAATCCGATCTTCCCTCGACAATCGCGCCTGAAGACGAGCCGCTCCTCGCCGCCGCGACCACGACCCATCAGATTGGCCCAATGCTGCGCCACCGCCGCAAGGAGTTGAGCCTGACGCTGGCGCAGGTTGCCGAAAGGGTCGGCATCGCAACCGGTTTCCTCAGCGAGATCGAGCGCGATCAGGCCTCGCCTTCGGTGGCCACGCTGATCCGGCTATGCGACGCGCTGGGGGTCCCCGTCGGCTCGCTTTTCACCAGCAACCAGCCGCTGTTGGTGCGCGCGGGCGCTCGGAAAAAGATGCGCTATGGCGGGCAAATGATCACCTACGAGCTTCTGACCTCGCGCAACGCCCACCAGATGGCCTCGATCATGAGCCAGCTTTTGCCCGGCGGCATGTCGGGCCCGGAACAGCACACGCTGAACGCTGAGGAGGAATTCGTTCTGGTCCTGAATGGCGAGATGATCATGGAAATCGGCGATCAGAATTTCCACCTTTTCGAGGGTGATGCGCTGACCTTCGATCCGCGTTTGAAGCACCGGTATCTGAACCCCAGCAAAAGCCAGGTCTGCCGGACGCTGTGCGTGATCACGCCGCAGCCGCGCTAAGGGCGACCACGTCAACGGACTTGACAGGCGGGTCTTGTAGGCTAGTATTTCTCTCTGATAGAATATTATTCGTTTTTAGATAAACTCCTCGGAGGGACGGATGCGCGATGTTGCGGTGATCGGGGCGGGACTTGCCGGGGCTGCGGCCGCCTTGCGGCTGCGCGATGCAGGCCTGTCCGTCACCGTGATCGAAGCGCGGGGCCGTCTGGGAGGACGCACCTATTCGCGCAGCCTTGGGGCCACCGATGACTATTGGGAGCTCGGCGGCGGCTGGATTTGCGAGCGGCATGCCCGCATGAAAACCCTGGCCGCCCGGTTTGGCATCGGCTTGCGCCCGACCTTGCCGATTGCCGAGCGACGCTGGCATGACGGGCAGGCCCTGCGGACAGACGCGCCCGTCGCGGCTGACAAGCTGGCGGCCCATCTGCAAGGGCTGCAAGCCGTGCGGGCGGATTCGCTGGCCATGCAGGGCGGCTCGGGCCGCTGGCAGGGCGACAACCCTTGGGCCACCGTGTCCTTTGCCGATTACATGGACGCCAAGGGCCTGCCCGAAACCGTCCGCCGCGAGTTCATCGCCTGGTGGACGCTTAGCGGTTCGGGCGACATCACCCGCGTGAACGTGCTGGATGCGCTACATTGCGCGTCCTACTACGGCGGGACAATGGAGGCGACGCTGGAAGAACTGACCCATACCTTCGAGGGTGGCGTCGGAACACTGGTCGAACGCATGATTGCGGAAAGCCGGGCCGAGGTGATCCTGGGCGATGCGGTGGTCGAAGCAAGCGACCGGGATGGCCATGCAAGCCTGCGCCTGTCCAGCGGGCGCGAAGTCACGGCGCAGCAGGTCGTCCTGGCAGTACCGGTCAACGTGATCGACACCATGCGCTTTGATCCGGCTTTGCGCCCCGCGCAGGCACAACTGGCCGCCGAAAAACATCAGGGTCGCGCCATCAAGATTCTGTTCCATGTGCGGGGTGTGAAACCCGGCATCCTGGTCACGGGCGAGGCCGAAGGCCTGCGCTGGATGTTCTCGGAACGCAGCCTTCCGGACGGGAGCACCCTGATCATCGCCTTTGGCCTTTATGACGAGGTGCCCGACACCTGCCAGGCCACCATGGAACGCGCCGTTCAGCGGTTCTTTCCCGAAGCCACGCTTCTGTCGCATGATTGGCACGACTGGATCCGTGATCCATGGTCATCGGGCACTTGGGTGTCACATGGTCTTGGGCAAAGCCCGCTTTTTGCCGGCCCGGAATGGGCACAGAAGGGCCGGTTCCATTTCGCCGGTAGCGACATTGCCACGAACGCCTCCGGCTGGTTCGAAGGCGCGGTTCTGTCCGGCGAGGCCGCTGCCGATGCGATCCTTGCCGCCCATCATCCCTGACCCAAGAGGTATCCCATGACGCGCCCAGAATTGACCCCGGTTGACGCCGCCATCATCGGTGCGGGCTTTGCTGGTCTGTCAGCCGCCCATGCCTTGCGGGCAGGCGGGGCCAAGGTCTTGCTTCTGGAGGCACAGGAACAGGCGGGTGGGCGGGTGAAGACCGTCCAGCACGCCGATGGCCACGCCTATGACAAGGGCGGGCAGTTCTATTGCCGGGACATGACCCGCATCTACGCGATGGTCGAGAAATTCGGCCTGACGCGCCGTGACGTGCGCAAAGTGCCGGGGGTCGTGGCCATGCTTGGGGGCAAGCGCAAAGTTCTGGAAACGGATTTTCTGGAGCACGGATTCTTCGAGCAGATATTCGAGGCCGACCCGCATCGCCCTGGAAGCGTGTTGGACTGGGTCCTGTCGCTGGGTCTTGATGCCGAAGGCGTGGCGATGATCAAGTCGGGTTGCGAAGAGGTGATGGGCCGTCCGATCGAAGAGCTGTCCTTTCGTTCGGTGCTGGATTGCCTGAGCCGGTTCGAAAGCTTTGAAAACACGATGGAATACGCTTGCACCGAAGGGATGGGTACCTTGGCCGGCCTGATGGCGGCTGACCTTGGCGAGAATTTCCGCGCCAATGCCCCGGTGACGGCGGTAGATCGTCGGGGCGGGCTGTTCCACCTGACAACTCCCGGAGGTACCGTCACAGCCCGAAAGTTGGTTTATGCCGCCAGCCCCGCCGTGCTGCGCCAGATCGACTGGAAAGCCCCTCAGGATCAGTGGCTGAAGGCGCTGCCCGATCAGTTCGTCGCGGGCAAGATGATCAAGATCGTGATGCGCTATGAAAGCGCGTTCTGGCTGGGCAGCGATTATGGCTGGCTCGGCCAGACCGACAACCCCTCGGGCCTGTCTGTCATGGATGCCTCGGACCCTGCGGGCGGGATGGACGTGTTGGCCGTCTTTTGCGGTGGCACGGCGGCCATGGCGCTGGCGGGGCTGACCGAAGATCAGACGCTTGCCCGTGTGATGGACATCATCGAACCGATGCTTGGCCCCAAGGTCCGCCACCCGCTGACCGTGGTGCAGACGGTCTGGACCGATCACCCTTGGGTCGGCGGTGGCTATTGCACCTGGGCCAAACCCTGGGACAGTGCCGACCCGCAGGCCCCGCTGCGGGAGGCCCATGGCGGGCTTTACTTCACCGGCGCCGAACTTGGCCCCGCCTTTACCGGCTTCATCGAAGGCGCCCTGTGCGCGGGCGAAGAGATCGCCGGACGCATTCTGGCCGCAGGCTGAAACCCCAACCCCAAGGATAAAATCATGACCGTCATTTCCCGTCGCCGCACGCTGGGCCTTCTTGGGGCCACAGTCCTTCCCATGCCCTTTGTCCGCCGTGCAAATGCCGAAGAACCGGTGGTCCATATCTACAACTGGGCCGACTACATCGGCGAGACCACGCTTGCCGATTTCACCGCCGAGACCGGGATCGAGGTGGTCTACGACACCCTCAGTTCGAACGAAGAGGCCGAGGCCAAACTTGTGACCGGGCAATCCGGTTATGACCTTGTGCTTCTGACCGGATCCAGCCTGCCCCGACTGGCGCCCGCAGGCACCGTGCAACCGCTTGACCGCAAGGCTTTGCCGCTTTGGGGCAATCTTGACTCGGAAATTCTGCGACTTGGGGCGTCCTGGGACCCCGGCAACGCCCATGGCTTTCCCTATACCTGGGGAACAGCCGGCATCACCTACAACGCCGATCTGGTCAAGGAACGGCTGCCCGATGCCGACCTCACCTCGCTTGACCTGATCCTGAAGCCTGAAAATGCCGCGAAACTGGCGGACTGCGGCATCACGCTTCTGGACACGCCCGAAGCAGTGCTGGGCATGACCATGGCCTATCTGGGTCTTGATCCGGCAGCTCTGACGGCCCAAAATATCGACGCGGCGGTCGCGGTGTTAGTGGGGGTCCGGCCATCAATACAGACCTTTGACAACACCAATTTTCTGAACACCCTGCCCACGTCCGAGGTCTGCGTCGCCAACACCTTTGCCGGAGACTATGCCACCGCCGTTGGCCGCGCGATGGAATCTGGGATCGAGGTGAATCTGGGCTACTTTGTCCCGCGGACCGGCGCGCCGATCTGGGTGGATAACTTCTGCATCCCGGCGGATGCACCCCATCCCGCTAACGCACACCTGTTCCTGAACTTCCTCTTACGCCCCGAGGTCATCGCGGCGACCACCAACTACACCTATTATGCCAACGCCAACCTCGCTTCACGCACCTTTGTGGCGCCCGACATCCTGGCCAATCCGGCGATCTATCCCGATGCCGAGGTCATGGCGCGGCTTTACACCCAGCCCACGCCCACAGATGACCAGATGCGCTTGCTCATTGACGCATGGCGCAAGATCAAGAACGGGTAAGCTGCCGTCTCGGCCCTTGCAGACCGAGCGTGAAAGCCGCCAAGGGCGGCGGCACCAATGGTCAGGGCAATCCCGTCCAGAAAGTCGCGCCAGGTAATGCCCCGGTCCATACCGAGGCGTCGTTCATTTTCAGACCATTGCATCAAATATCTCCTGTTGTGGCCACAAAGGCAGGCGAAAATCCAGTTGGTGGACAGGAAAGGCGCGCAGATGTCAGGCGGGATTTATACAGCTTTACTTGCCGGTAAGCCACTTCCCGAGCCGTGCGAACCGAGACGGTGGAATGCCCAACAGCGTTTCACGCCGGTCGGCGATGCGCAGAAGGCTGTACATCGCATGGACCCCCAACCAGCGCAGGGGCTCAGGCTCCCAATACCGGGGGCGGCGATTGACCCAGGGAAGTGCTGTCAACGCGCTGTCACGTCCCAGCGCTAGATCGGCTAAGGTCCGCCCCGCCAGATTGGCGGTCGAAACGCCGACGCCAACGTAACCGCCTGCCCAGCCAAGCCCGGTCTTCCGGTCCAGACCCACCGTCGCGCACCAGTCGCGGGGCACGCCAATGATGCCGCACCAGGCGTGATCGATGCCATGCGCCGCAGCGGCAGGAAAGCGCTGCTGCAGCAGGGCCGTAAGCCGTTCGATTGTAGCCATATCGGGGGTGCCGTTCTGGTCATCGATCACTGAGCCGAACCGATAAGGAATGCCGCGCCCACCAAGGGCGATGCGCCCGTCCTGGGTGCGCTGACAGTAGCAATAGGAATTGGCATAGTCGGCGAAAATCTCATGCCCCGACCAGCCGATCTGATCCCAGACCGATTGCGGCAAGGGCGGCGTCACGATCTGAGCCGTGTTCAGCGGCAGCCATTCCCGCTTGTGGCCGGGAAGACCGGCGGTAAAGCCTTCGGTCGCGCGCAGGATGATGGGTGCGCGGACGGTGCCGCGATCGGTGACCACCTGACCGCTTGCGTAGCTGAGGACGGCCGTTCCCTCGTGGATCACAGCACCGGCGCGTTCGGCGGCGTCGGCCAGGCCGCGCACCAGTTTGGCAGGCTGCACCCGGGCCACGCCCTTGGCCACCATGCCGCCCATGATGCCGGGGATATTGACCCGGGCGCGGGCTTCATCGGCGGTGATCTCATAAACCTGGCCCGCTTCGCCCCAGGACTGACGATGGGCGACCTCGCCCTTCAGCCGGTCAAGCTGTGCGCGGGTGGTGGCGACGATCAACTCATCGGTCGGCAAGATGTCGGCCTCAATCCCCTCTTCCTGTGCGACACGCATGACCTCGGCAACGGTGCCTCCCATCGCGCGGACCATGTCCAGCACCGCCTCGCGCCCCCGGTCGGCGGCATAGCGGTCATGGTCCCAGGCAAAGCCGCCGGTCAGCCAGCCGCCGTTGCGGCCCGAGGCGCCGTATCCGGCGAACTCCTTTTCCAGCACCACAACCCGAAGCGATGGGTCCGCCTTGCGCAAATAATAGGCCGTCCAAAGGCCGGTATACCCCGCACCGATGATGGCTACATCGGCCGTCGTATCGCCGGTCAGGGCTGCACGGCGGGTCTGGGGCAGGCCGATGTCGGCATACCAGAAGCTGACATCTCCGGTCTTCATGAACCCTCGCATATAGCGGTTGCAGTCGCGCTTTTGACCGGAGCGGGGTTAAAAGCGGGCCGCAGTGCCGACGCGTTTCCTTTTGTGAGGCGGGGTCCTTTCGCTGTCAAGTTTCGCCAAAACAGGGTCGGACGGGCAATCCGGCCTGTTTCGAATAACTTGGGCGGTTTTCCCTTAGAACGGCCCGAAAACCCGCCAAACCGTGTATATCGTTCTGATTTCAGCAACGTCATGTGATGAAATCAGCGCTTTTGGCAACGACTGGGCGGGCCTATGCTGGCTGGCAAGTGACGTCAAAGCCCGCAAAAGGCGCTTGGCCAAATCATGCTGCAAGGGCGAACGGGAGGTTCGAGATGGACGCAGTGATCGGTGGCACCCATATCACCAGCCTGCCGAACCTGACATCGGTCCGAACGGAAAAGCTGACCACGCCTTACGGCGATCCTTCCAGCGCTGTCTCGATTGGTTTGATCGGTGGCCGCGAGATCGCCTTTCTGCCGCGCCACGGCGATCCGCATGCGCTGGCACCGCACAAGATCAACTACCGGGCCAACCTTTGGGCCTTGCAGGGTCACGCTGGCCGGGCTGCTGCCCTTCCAGTTCTGCGCCGCTGGGGTCGGCCATTGCGCAGCCTGCGCGGGCAGCGGCGGCATGCCGCCCGAGCCATAGGTCTGGCCTGGCCCGCCCTTCGCACCATCCGATCCTTTGGGCGTCGACCAGTTCCAGATGCCCAGCGCCAGCGCCTCGGCCTTGCGGGTGAAATCGCTGTTCCCGGCCGGGTTGTAGCTGGCTGTGCCCGGGTGCAGGCTCATCGGTGTGGGCCAAGATGAAGATGCGGAGCCTCTGGTGCGGCGCGCCGACCTCTGCCGCGCTGAACAGACCCGCCGCAGGCGTGTAGCCCATGTGCCAAAGCTCTCGCAGTACGGATTCAAGGCCGAGAGTGACGTGGCCTCCGACATTTTCGAGGAAGACCCATTCGGGGGAACATTCCCTAATGACACGGGCAACTTCGGGCCAAAGATGGCGGGGATCGTCTGACCCGCCGCGCTTTCCGGCAGCGCTGAACGGTTGACAGGGATAGCCAGCGAGGACGATGTCAAAGGCACCTCGGAAGGGGTGGGCATCGAAACTGCGCAGATCATCCCAAATCGGTGCCGGGGCGAAGTATCCCGCGCGCTGGGCGGCGATGAGGACGGTGCGGGTGAGAACGGCAGTGCAAAAGTTTGCCACAGAAGTGGCGGGAGAACAGATGCACCGGTTTGAACAAATCGCCCAAACCGACGCCGAGCGTTACGATGACCGCATCAACTCCGGCAAGTGCAGCCTCTACATCTTGCTGATTCAAGGCGTCACCCTGCACTTTTTTCAATTTTGCATCAGACAGGTTTATTGATGTTGCTGATCGTGCCAAAGCGCGCACGTCATATCCTGCGGCAAGCGCTTGGCGTATGGTTTCCAGACCGATGCCTTTGCTGGCACCGATGACTAATACCCGCATGCCGCATTTCTCCTTTGCGGGCTGGCAAGCGCAGTTTTCGACCGGATTTCGACGAATTTTCCATCAGGTGTTGTTGACAGACCGTGCCGTAGACCTCCTACCGATGGACCCTCGCCAACCATCTTCACTGTCAATCTCTGGCCGGTCACCGGCAAAACTCAGTCATGTTCGCCATCGGAGCGACGCCCCGAACTGCGCACGAAGAGATCAGGCCGTTTGGCTGCAACTGTATAAGTCGCAACGGTGACTGCCGCTGCTGCAATGAGGACCGTGTGTCCAAGAATGCTTGCAGCAAGCACCGTGTAACTGCCAAGCGCGACCGAAAAACTGACGGCCCACATCAACCCCAGGATTTGCAGCACATAGTGACGGACGGCTACATCAGGGATATGCCGCAGCGGACTTACGTTGTGATTGAAGACAAAATTCCACGATCGAACGGTGAAGTTCCTTAGCTCTGTGATCATGTCATTTCTCCCGTTGCTCGAGTTGCAGCACAGCAGAAGGTCACCATGACTCTGCGCCTGAAACGAATATAGCGTTAAAATGTCGCGGTTCCAGCCCGGTCGATCAGAATTAACAAACTGACAAGAACTCCAAGAACCCGGGGTCGGCTAACTCCAAATTTAACTAAGATTCTCACTGCGCCTCGCTCTTTGTTGCTTTTCCCCTCTTGGGCCAGCTTTCGGCGATCTTGCCCTGCGTCCAGCACATCCTGAGGAGCAATGCCAATGATTGACGTCGTCGCGTGTCACTCTACTTCCGCCGCTGTGCATAGGATGAGTGAAATGCTGGAGTTTCCCGCCGCTGAAGTCCAGACTGACCGGACATTGTTGCTGGTCGATGATGATGAGGCGTTCGTGAAGCGCCTTGCCCGCGCGATGGAAAAGCGAGGGTTCTTGCCGCAGACCGCGCAGACCGTGGCTGCTGGGCTTGACATCGCTCTGTCGCGCGCCCCGCCAATGCGGTCGTTGACCTTCGGCTGGAGGATGGAAGCGGCCTTGATGTCGTCGAGGAACTGCGGGAGCGTCGCCCGGACTGTCGCATCGTGGTGTTGACCGGGTATGGAGCAATTGCAACGGCGGTGGCGGCCGTAAAGATCGGTGCCACCGACTATCTTGCGAAACCCGCAGACGCCGACGACGTAACAAACGCCCTCTTGTCCTGGACAAACACGCGGCCCCCGGCCCCCGACAATCCGATGTCTGCCGACAGGGTGCGGTGGGAACACATCCAACGCACCTATGAGTTGTGTGATCGCAACGTTTCGGAAACGGCACAGCGGTTGACGATGCATCGGCGGACGCTGCAGCGGATCCTGCGGCGATGGCCTGGCGCGTGGTTGGCTGGTACCGGCAGCGCTGGCATATCGAGCAATTCTTCCGCACCCTGAAACAGCAAGGTCTGTAACTGGAAGACAGCCAGTTGGAAAACGCCGGGCGGTTGATCAAGCTGACCGCGATTGCCGCCCGTGCCGCTTGCACCATCATGCAACTCGTCCAAGCGCGCGATGGCAGGTCCGGGCAGGACGCCAAGATCACCTTCTCGCCCGCCGAAATCAAAATCCTCCACGCAATCCTGCCCGAACTCGAAGGCAAGACCGCGCTCCCGAAGAACCCTCATCCGCCTGAAACGCTTGCCTGAGCCGCGTGGATCATCGCCAAACTCGGCGGATGGGACGGCTATCCAAAATCCAAACCGCCCGGCCCCATAACCTTCCGCCACGGTCTCCAATACTTCAAATCCCTCGCCCACGGATGGAGGCTCAGAAATGTGTGAATCGCCTAGACTAAATTTGGGGGGGATTACCGGCCGCCTGATGGCCAAGATCCGCAAGCCCGCCGCCCCGGCGACCGAACGGCTGACCTATCAGCCGCCCGTCGAGGTCGCCACGTCCGAACACCCACAATCCTGATCACAGAAGGAGGCACCCCATGGGGTCCTGGAACGATTTCAACGACGCGCCGCGCAACACCAACCTCATCCCGATAGGCACGCTGGCCAAGGTGCGCCTGACCATCCGCCCCGGCGGCTTCGACGATGCCGCGCAGGGCTTGACCGGCGGCTACGCCACGCGCGGCTCCACTGGTGCTGTCTATCTGAACGGAGAGTTCACCGTCACCGAGGGCCAATACGCCCAGCGCAAGATCTTCACCCTGATCGGGCTTTATAGCCCCAAGGGAGCGGTGAGGCCCCTACCAAGATCTGCCCGGCCTGCGCGGCGGAAATCCCGCTCGCTGCCACCGAATGCCCGCTGTGCGGCGAAGTATTCCCGCGTGAGATCGCCGAGACCGGCGAAAGCGCGGATGCCACCCCGCTATCGGGCTTCATCATGTCCGAGATCGACCTTCTGAAGCGATCAAGCTTCGCATGGATAGACCTGTTCGGGGCCGATGACGCGCTGATGGCCAACGGGTTCAATGCCTGGGGCGGCATCTTCTTTCTCGAAGGGCGCTGGCATGCGGTGGGTGGCGCGAAGGGTTAAAGCCCCCGTTTGCTGGGCATCGGCGAGCGGACGGTCTGCCTCGCACAAGCTGACGATTGGCTGAACGAGGTCAAGACCGACGAGAGCGGCTTCAAGACCCGCGGCTGGCTGAACCAGGCCGGCACCGAAAAGCAACTGCAATATCTGCCGCCCGCTCATCGACAGGACTACGGCCTGACCCGCTATCACGCCTCGGCGCTGATGACCTTTATGCTCGGGAGAGGCGCGTGCGGGAGATCGTAAACGCATTTGGGTTCGGGATGGATGCC
>CAIYZT010000397.1 GCA_903930735.1 uncultured Paracoccaceae bacterium
GATTGCCAAAGCGGGTCTTGAGGCTCATCACCCGGCCTTCGCGCAGGCTGTCGATCGGTGGGTTGGTGACCTGGCTGAAATTCTGGCGAAAGAAATGCGAGAGCGGCCGGTAGATGCTGGACAGAACAGCGGCGGGCGTATCATCGCCCATCGAGGCGATCATTTCCTTGCCGTCCTCGGCCATCGGCGCCAGTACCTGCTCCAACTCTTCGACCGTATAGCCCGCCGCGATCTGCCGCTTGCGCAGATCGGCGCCGGCAAACAGCGCCTGCTCGGGCACATCGCGCAGCAATGCGTTCAGATCGACGATCTTGCCGACCCATTCGCCGTAAGGCTGCGCTTGGGCAAGTTTATCCTTGATCTCGGTATCGCGGTACAGCTTGCCCTCGGTCATATCGACGGCGATGATCTGCCCCGGCCCGAGTGCGCCCTTTTCTCGCACGGTGCTCTCGTCAATCGGCACCATCCCCGCCTCAGAGCCCGCGATCAGCATCCCGTCGCCGGTGATGACATAGCGCATGGGGCGCAGACCGTTGCGGTCCAGCCCCCCGCAAATCCAGCGACCATCGGTCATGGCCAGCGCCGCCGGCCCATCCCATGGCTCGATCACCGAGTTGCAATAGGCATACATATCGGCCCAGGCTTTGGGCATGTTGGTGGTGGCCTTGCTCCAGGCTTCGGGCACCAGCATGGTTTTGGCCATCGGTGCATTGCGGCCCGAGCGCACCAGCACCTCGAAGACCGCATCCAGCGCGCCGCTGTCCGACGTGCCGCCCGGGATGATCGGCTTGATATCCTCGGCCATGTCGCCAAACGCGGAAGAGGCCATGCGAATCTCGTGGCTTTTCATCCAGTTGACGTTGCCCTTCAGCGTGTTGATCTCGCCGTTATGCGCCAGCATGCGGAACGGCTGCGCCAGCCACCACTGCGGAAAGGTGTTGGTGGAATAGCGCTGGTGATAGATCGCAAAGGCGGATTCAAACCGGTCGTCCATCAGATCGGGATAGAACACCGCCACCTGTTCGGCCAGCATCATGCCCTTGTAGATGATCGACCGGCACGACAGCGAGCAAAGATAGACCCCTTGAATCCCCGCCGAGGTAGCCGCTTTTTCGATGCGGCGGCGGATGATGTACAACTCGCGCTCGAACTGCTCGTCGTCGATATCCTTGTCGCAGCGGATCAGGATCTGCTCGATCTCGGGCCGGGTTGCGTTGGCCTTCTCGCCCAGAACGCTGGTATCCACCGGCACATGGCGCCAGCCATAGATATAGTGCCCCATCCGCAGAACTTCGGTTTCCACGATGGTCCGGCAGCGTTCCTGCGCGCTGAAATCCGTGCGCGGCAGGAAAACCTGACCGACCGCAATCAGCTTTTTGGTATCAGGTTCATGCCCGGTGCGCCGGACCTGATCGTAGAAGAACTGGACCGGAATCTGCACATGGATCCCCGCGCCGTCGCCGGTTTTGCCGTCCGCATCCACCGCGCCCCGATGCCAGACGGCTTTCAGCGCGGCAATCCCGTTTTCCACGACCTTGCGGCTGGGTTTGCCCGAAATCGCCACCACCAGACCGACCCCGCAAGAGGCGTGTTCGTCCTCGGTTTTATAGAGCCCATTGGCATCCATCCACGCGCGCTTTGCCTCTTCGGCGGCGACCCAATTTGCGTCATAGGTGGTCATGGCGGTCTCCTTTATTCACTGTCGAGCGCTGCGAATTTTGCAACACAGTCGGCTCTGGTCATCACGTTTCTCGTTGGTCCGGCGTAGGAAAAGCTGTCCGGTTTATGGTCGATGTAGATCTCGTTCGTCATCGTCAGGCCGCTGGCATCGTCCAAAAGCCCGATGGGCAGTTCGGTCAGATGGGCATAGGCACCGGGTTCGGTGACCCGGAAAAACACGTTCGATCCGCATGTCCGGCACCAGGCGCGCAGGCCCCAGCTTCTGGTTTGGCGGGTCGCTATATGCTCGGGTCCGGTCCAGTGCAGATCGTCCGTTGGCACCGAGAGGCCCAGCAGCGCCGATCCGGTCCAGCGCCGGCACATCGGGCAATGGCAGGCGCCAAAGCTGCGCCCCGAAAGCCCCGCGTCAAAGCGCACGGCGCCGCAAAGGCACCCACCGCTGCGGCGTTCGATGATCGGCTCAGAACTGGGCATTTTCAGGTTCTGGCAGCAGTAGCCGCGACATCACCGCGTCGCAGTCGAAAATTGGCTGGGTCGCGCCAAACCCCTTGTCGCCCGGAAACGCGAAATCCACCGGATGCCCGTCCATCGGCAACCAGGCCTCGCCGTCCCACCATTCGGAGGTGCCGGACAGAAAGGTGCGCGGGCTTTCCAGCAGATATTCATTGCCGCGCGATTGGCGCAGGACGTTTCCGTCGTCATCGGTCTCGGTATATTCATATTGGGTGGCGCGCAACTCTACCCCGTCGATGGTCACGGTCTGGCCGGTCAGACGGTCAAAGCCGCGCACATTGGAATGTTCGCCATTATCCTTGGACAGCGAAAAGGCAAAGCCGTCATAGCCCGAGGCCAGCAAGGCACTTGCCGAGGCCGGATCGACCGGGTTTGGATCGAGGGTCTGCACCGTGCCATCGCCCAGATCGAGGGATTCGATCCACTGCGTCTCTGCATCGATCATGCTTTGATAAAACGGGCCCTCCTGATCGTAATCCAGACGGAACAGATCGGCCGGGTTCGCCTCGCAGGTATAGTAATTGGCCACATAGCAACCGCGCGACTGCACGGTCATCACGGGCTGGCACCCGTCAGGCGCCGTGAAGCTGCCCGCAATGGCGGGAGAGGCGAGCATCAAGGGCAAAAGTACAAGCGGTTTCATGGAAAATACCTTTCAAGGGGCCAAAAACGCTATTCTGCCGCAACTGCCGGGGCGGCGGATAGATAGTTCAGGATCGCATCGGCGGCATCGCGCCCGTCGCGGATCGCCCAGACCACAAGGGATGCCCCGCGCACGATATCGCCCGCCGCATAGACCCCCGGCAGGCTGGTGGCGTGGCTGTGGAAATCCGCCTTGATCGTGCCCCAGCGGGTCACGGCCAGTTCTGGCACGCCCCAAAGGCCGGGCAGAGCTTCGGGCTCGAATCCCAGTGCCTGCACGACCAGATCGGCGGGCTCGACATAATCCGCGCCTTCGATGATTTCGGGCGCCTGACGGCCCGAAGAATCCGGCGCGCCAAGCCGCATTTTCTGCACCAGGACACCGTCCACCTCGGCGCCGCCGGTAAAGCCTTTGGGCGCGGTCAGCCAGACAAACTCAACGCCCTCTTCCTCGGCATTTTGCACCTCCCGTTGCGAGCCGGGCATATTTACCTTGTCGCGCCGATAAAGGCATTTCACGCTGAGCGCGCCCTGCCGGATTGCGGTGCGCACGCAGTCCATTGCGGTATCGCCGCCACCAATCACCACCACGCGCTTTCCCGAGGCGTTCAGCGTGCCGTCGTCAAACGCCGCCACCTCATCGCCAAAGCTCTTGCGGTTGGAGGCGGTAAGATAGTCCAGCGCGCGCACCACTCCCAATGCGCCCACGCCCGGCGCTTCGATGTCACGGGATTTGTAAACGCCGGTGGCGATCAGGACCGAATCATGCTTGCCGCGGATCGCGTCAAAAGAGATGTCGATCCCGACTTTGCAGTTCATCACAAACTGCACGCCCGCATTTTCCAGCTGCGCAATACGCTGCATCACCACCGGCTTTTCCAGCTTAAAGCCGGGAATGCCATAGGTCAGCAGCCCGCCCGCGCGGTCATAGCGGTCATAAACCGTCACCTTCAGGCCGCGCCGGCGCAGCACATCCGCCGCCGCCAGCCCGCCCGGACCGGCGCCAATGATGCCCACCGATTCGCGGCGCTCGGCCATCGGCTTGATCGGCTTGACCCAGCCCATCTCCCAGGCCTTGTCGGTCAGATATCTTTCGACCGCGCCGATGGTCACCGTGCCATGGCCCGAGTTTTCTATCACGCAATTGCCTTCGCAGAGCCGGTCCTGCGGGCAGATGCGGCCGCAGATTTCGGGAAAAGTGTTGGTGGCCTGCGACAGCTCATAAGCCTCTTCCAGACGGCCCTCGGCTGTCAGGCGCAGCCAATCGGGGATGTTGTTGTGCAAGGGGCAATGGGTCTGGCAATAGGGCACGCCGCATTGGCTGCAACGGCTGGCCTGTTCGTCGGCCTTGGCGGCGGCAAAATCGCGGTAGATTTCGTCGAAATCCTGCGAGCGCGCAGCGGCATCGCGTTTTGGCGGCATCTCTTTGTCCAGCGTGACAAATTTCAGCATCTTTTGCCCGGCCATATTCACCCTCCGCCATATACTGCGCGCCCAAGGGATACTTTGGGTGCGGATGAAATAAAAGGCAGCTGCTCTGACCTAATTGGAGGATTTGTTGCAATCAGGCCGGGAAATGGTGAGATATCATCGAAAAATATGGAACCCTTGCTGACCTATATGCCTAATGGCCCAGATAAAGCGCCCCAAGCGCCAGCGATCCCAGAATGATTCGCCACCAGCCGAACATGGCAAAGCCACTCCGGCTGACAAAATCCAGCAATCCGCGCACCACGAGCATGCCGGCCACAAAGGCCACGACAAAGCCGACCCCGATCTGGCTCCAGGCGGTAAAGTCCAGCACATCGCGGTTTTTCAGCAGGTCATAGCCCACCGCCGCCGCCATGGTCGGCAAAGACAGAAAGAACGAAAACTCCGCCGCCGCCCGCTTGTCGACCCCCAGCAGCAAGGCCCCCACGATCGTGGCCCCCGAGCGCGAAACGCCGGGCACCATGGCGACGCACTGGCAGAATCCGATGATCAGCGCCTTGCGAAACGGCATTGCGGCCGCATCGTGCACCACCGGCGGAGGCGTGATCTTGTCCACCACCAGCAGCACCACACCGCCCAAAATCAGCATGATCGCGATCAACCGGGGGGATTCGAACAGCACCGTCTTGATGAAATCATGCGCCAAAACGCCGATCAGCGCTGCGGGCAAAAAGGCCAGCACGACGGAGATGACGAATCTTTGGCTGGCCGGATCCTTGTGTAGCGTGCCGAAAACCTGCGCCAGTTTGGCGGCATAAACCACCAGCAGCGCCAGCAGCGCCCCCAGCTGGATCACCACTTCAAAGGTCTTGCCCGCGCTTTCAAAGCCCAGAAAATGACCGGCAAGCAGAAGATGCCCGGTCGAGGAGACGGGAATGAACTCGGTCAACCCCTCCAGCAGCCCCAAAAGCGCTGCGATGAGAGTGTCGGACATGGGCCTCAGGCCTTGCGCAGGTTCTTGGCCGATGCCTTGATGGCCGCATATTGGCCCGAGGGGCGGTAGCGCCACAGATATTCGGGCAGGACAGCATCCATCGCCGTTGGCTGAATTCCAAGGTCCGCAAAGGACTTGGCCCCCGGCGAGACCACATTATCGGCCATCAGGCTGGTGACCTGATCGCGGGTAAGGATCTTGTTCTTGAACAGACCGATGGTCAAAGCCGAAGCGAAATCGAGCGTATTGCCCATGATCTTGCCCACAAAGAACGGCAGATTGATCACCATCGCCCGGCGGTGAATGACGCCCAGCATCTTTTGGATCAGGGCCGCCAGGGTCTCCGCCTCCGGCCCGCCCAGCTCGTAAATCCCGGTGGGCGCCGTGCCGATCACGCCCATGACAGCGGCCTGCGCCACGTCATCGACATGAACCGGCTGAAACCTGGTTTGCCCGCCGAACAGCGGCAAAACCGGGCCTTGCCGCGCCATGCCGGCGAAACGGTTGAAAAACCCATCCTCTGCGCCAAAAACCACGGATGGGCGCAGGATCACCGCACCCGGAAACGCGGCCAGCACGGCCGCCTCGCCCTCACCTTTGGACTGGGCATAGAGGCTGGCCCCTTCTGCATCCGCGCCGATGGCAGAGATATGGACCATCGAGGTCACCCCCGCCGCCGCCGCCAGCCGCGCGATCCGTCCCGCGCCAACCGCCTGCACGGCGTTGAAATTGTTCTTGCCGCCCCGGTCAAAAGTACCGACGCAGTTCACCACCGCATCCGCCCCGGCAAGCGCCCCCGCGACCGAAGCCTCGTCGCGGATATTGCACAGTACCGGCTCCACCTGCCCGACCGCCCCGTAAGGCCTGACGAACAACGCTTCGTTCGGGCGGCGCACGGCAATGCGCACCCGCCAGCCCTCTTTGGCCATGCGACGGGCGATATAGCGCCCCACAAAACCCGAACCGCCGAAGATCGTGACCAGTTTTGACATCGAAGCAGCCCCTTTGGCACCTGCAAACCTTGGTCCCTGAATAGCTTTCGCGCAGGGCGCGGGCAAGGGGGCGATGTGCGGCTGATTTTCAGCACTCCCGCCCCGAACCCGGTTGACAGCCCCCATGGGCTTCGGTACATCGCCACCACGGCACTTGCCCTGGTGGCGGAATTGGTAGACGCGCTGGTTTCAGGTACCAGTGTTGCAAGACGTGGAGGTTCGAGTCCTCTCCTGGGCACCATCGTTTCCAAGAAAACCCCGCAATCTTAAATGGTTGCGGGGTTTTCTCTTTCTCAACCCCCCTTTCCGTCCCCCTTTTGGGTCGCGTTAGCACCGGTCCCGGCACCTTCAGGCAAACCCGCGCGCTGGGCTTAGGCCCGGCTGGCAAGAAAGGGTGGAAGTCGGGTTTGAACGTCCTGCATCAAGATCAAGGTGCATTCGACCGTCTCGCCCGTTTGCTGAAGCTGAAGCTGACCAGCGGGCACGGCGGTATCCCATGCGAAGGACTGTGACAGAAAATCCAGAACGTCGCGCTTGTAGTCAGTGTCCGGGTTCTGAAGGTGATCGCCTTTCGTCTCTAGTGCCACAATCCGCCGTGCCGTGCCTGTCCCGCCCGCTGCAAAGATAAAGTCGGGATAGATGCGCCCGCGTTTCCAGCCCTGAACGCCATAGCCTGAAAGGGCAACGTTCCGGTGCCACCACCGGATTGCCCCATCGCCGTCCAGCATCACGGCAACGCCGCGTTCTTCCGTGTTCAGGTCGGCTTCATAGAAGGGCGAGAATACACTCTTGCCCACGGGCGTACCGTCCTGGCCTGCAAGAACCCTAGCCCCTACTGGCAGGCTCGTTTCGACCGTAAAGGGCATTCGCCAGTTTGCCCCGTCCAGCCGAAGGCGGAATTGAATCCGCCCTGCCAGCACTTCGGCCCGAAACAGCGTTTC
Source organism: uncultured Paracoccaceae bacterium (assembly GCA_903930735.1). Lineage (GTDB taxonomy): Bacteria > Pseudomonadota > Alphaproteobacteria > Rhodobacterales > Rhodobacteraceae > CAIYZT01. The sequence goes on from CAIYZT010000397.1 coordinate 7,194, forward strand.
CGCCCGCGCGTTGCGTTCAAGGTCCAGTGCCTTGCGCAGCTCGTTCAGGATCAGACTACCCAAGCGCCCGATCTTTTCCGGCCCAAAGCCGCGCCCGGAAAGGCCGGTCAATAGCCGCCCGACAATTTCTCGCGCAACAAAGGGATTCGGCACCAGATCGGAAATCGCCCTTGCCGCATAGGCCGGGTCAAAGCGCATGGCTTCGCCAGAGAACGCCACAGGCTTGCCCACCTCGATCCCGTGACCGTCGCCCGCCAGACTGATCACCTGCAACTGCGAAACCGCCTCTTGCGTGTTTTCCGGTATCGCTTGCACCACGCCCGCCGGGTCATAGCCGCGCCAGTCGATTGCCGCCAACAGGTCCGTTTCATAGTCCAAGTCGCGCACCTTGCCGCCGTCCAGCCGCAAGACCCTTGGCAAGTAAATCTCGACAGTCTTGTATAACGCCCGCCGTTCCACCTTGCGCGAAACCGTTGGCCCGCCCGCTTCGCCCCCGCCCGCAACCGATAGCACAAGATCGGACAGCCCGTCCTTTTCCAGCCCATCCTTGATCGCCCGCACAACGTCAGCCGAACCCGCATGATGCGTGATGACGTGGCATTCATCCAAGGCCGGAACCTTCGTCTTCACGGCATAGGGTTGCCGAAGAATGCGCCCCACCAATTGCGTCATTGCGGAAAGGTTTGAATTCGCGGCCAAGGAACAAAGCACATAGGCAAAGGGGCAATCCCACCCCTCTTGCAGCGCCGCCTTGGTGATAATCGCCCGCACCCGGTTCTTGTCGGATAACAGGTCGAGGTTTTCCGGCTGCGACAGGTCATTCTGTTCCGCCGTCTTGATTGCCACTTCGGCCCCGTCAAAGCCCGCTTGCAGCAACCAGTCGCGCACATCGTCGGCATGGATATGCGTTCCGTCACGCTGATCCTTGCCCGTCCGTTCCACCTGCACCAGCATGATGGGCCGAATGTAGCGCCCGGTTTCACCCCGGTATTTGTCGGCGGCAAGGTCCAGCTCTTTCAGCTTGCCCAGCGCCGCGTTCATGGTGGCCCGCCAGTCCGTTCCCTGCCTTGGGTCAAGGTTCAGCGGCATCTTGATCATTTCTTCGGCATGCAGTTCCTGGCCCATCACC
>CAIYZT010000398.1 GCA_903930735.1 uncultured Paracoccaceae bacterium
ATATCTCCGTTCGCCTTCAGGTCGAGGGCGGCGCGTTCAAGGCGGAGCTGATTGAAGCTGGCCGCACCGGCCAGCAAGCCCTCAAGCAGATCGAGACAGGGGCCAATCAAGCCAGCGCCGCGCTTGAGAAAACCACCGCCTCGGCGCAGAAGACTGACCGCGAGAGCCAGCAATTGGCCCGCGCGGCCGAGCGGCTGAAACGCCAATATGCCGATGGCTATCAAACCGCGCAGGAGCAAACTCGCGCCACCGACCTGCTTGGCAAAGGCCTGCTGAGCCAGACCGAACACGCCAGTGTCATTGAAGGCATCGGGCGCAAATATGCCGTAGCTCAGGCCAATGCGCGTAATTTTGGCCAGGCTGTCGAGCAACAGGGTCAAAAGGCCCGGGTAACCTCCTACCAGCTGGCGCAGCTGCAGCCTCAGCTGAACGACATCTTCACAACCCTGACCACGGGCATGAGTCCGCTGACCATCGCCCTGCAGCAGGGCCCGCAGATCACGCAGATCTTTGGCGGCATCGGCGCAACATTCCGGGCGATCCCGCCGGTGGCGCTGGCTGCGGCTGCGGCAATTACCGCCGTGGGTATTCCACTTGGCATCATTTTGTCGCGCGCCTTCGATCTGGCTGCGCAGTCACGCACTTTCAACGTGGCGCTTGCTGCCATGGGCCGACAGGGCGAGGCCACAGCCGACCAGCTGGGCACACTGGTCGACAGGTTACGCGATGTCGGAATCGCCCGTGATGAGGCCCGCAGCGCCATTGGGGCCTTGGTGCGCACGCCGGGGCTGGGGACGGCGAATATCTCGCGTCTTGCCAGCATGGCGCCCGACCTGGCCGCAGCGCAAGGAACGTCCGCGACAGACGCCGCCAAACAGCTCGGAGAATTCGCCACCGGCGGCTATGACGCCATCATCAAGCTCGATCGTGCGCTGGGCGGATTTCTGGCGCCATCGCAACGTGAGAATATCCGCCTGCTCAGCCAGCAGGGCGAGCGCACCAAGGCCTACGAGATTGCAATCTCGGCGCTCGACGAACGTATTCGCGGGCTGAACGACCAGGCGCTATCGCCAACTCAAAAATCTATCACCGAGATAGGCCGGGCCTGGGACCGTCTGGTCGATAATCTAGCGCGCGGCGCTGTCGGACGCATATCACTGCAGGTTATCGAGGGGACTATCTCGGGGGCAGCCAATCTCCTGGCTCCCTCCACTCCCCAAGTGCGCGATCCCGTCAGTGATGCTGCGAACGCGCTGGAACGCGCGACGGAGCGCCTCGACAAGCTCAACACCGAGACCAGGCGATACCGCGATCCCAACGCCGAGGTGTTTATCCCCGGCTTCAGCTACGGCTCGCCCAACGCTGTGCGTGTCCAGCTGCAACGCGAGGTCGATGCGGCCCGGGTCGAATTCGAACGGCTGAGCGAAGTCGCCGCACGGGCGCAGGCTGAGGTCCAGGCGCAGGTCACCGCGCGCGCAGCAGCCGCCACCGCACCATCGCCCCAGGATACGATGATCCGCGAGGATACGGCTCGCCAGATCGCCGATCTGGAAATGCGTCGGCGGGTTTATGAATCCGCCCCGTCGCAACGCCCGATGGTGGAAGCCGGCATCCAGGCGGAACTGGCGGCCCGCGAACGCAACCTCAACGCGCTCGAGGCCGAAGCCTTAAAACGTAAAATGGTGGCGGACGCAGTCGCCCAGCAAACCCAGCAATATCGCGATCAGTCGGGCGAGCTCGATATCCAGACCCGAGGCGCGCTCGCCGTCGCGGAAGCCTATGGGCAAGGCCAGGCCGCCGTCATGCGCGCCGAGGCTGCACGCCAGGCATCGCTTGAAAATTATCGCAACGGCATCGATGCAACGGCGCGGGCGGAAGAATTGCTGCGCGGCCGTGTGGCCGCCCTAGCCGAGACACAGGCGAGCGCCGCCCTTCAGGCACAGTTTGCCGCCGATAGCGCCAGACGCCTGGCAGCGGCCGAGGAACAGGGCACGGCGGCGGTCCTGCGCGCGGAGGTGGCGGAGAAAAGTCTTAGCGCCACAAGAGAGGCTCGATCTGCCCTGGCATTGGCGACCGGAGAGTCTGAGGCCCGCTTGCGAGCGGCCATTGACGCTACAACACACGCCATCGAAGCGCAGACCGCAGCGGAGCGCGCCCGTCAGCTGGCGAGGGAGCGGCGGACATCGTCCAACGACGTCGATATCGCCAAAATGGAAACAGCGGCAGCGTCGATTTCCGATCCCGCCAAGCGCCGTGAGGCTGAACTGGCCATCGAGCGCGAAAAGCGCATTCAGGCAATGCAGGAGCGGCTGGGCGTTGCCGATCCGCAAATACTCGGCAATCAGGACACTGCCGCGAGCTTGCGAGAGCAGGCCCGTTATCTCAGTGACATCCGCGATCAGGCGAAAACCCTGGCGACCGATATCTCCGGCTTCCTGGTGGAAGGGTTTGCCAGCGCCGCCAATGCCGGGAAAAGCGTGTTCAGCAATCTCGCCGATGGCGCGGTTGGATTGTTTCGCAGAATGGCGGCGAAAATCGCGGCCACCCTGATCGAACAAAAGTTCATTCTGCCCATCACCACGCAGATCGTTGGCGCAATGCCCAATCTGTTCGGGGTGGTGGCTCCGCAGGCCGTTGGAGCGGCGGGGGCCTCTGCAGCAGCGGCCTCCACCGGAGGTGGTTTCTTTGAGGGTATCGGCAATTGGTTCTC
>CAIYZT010000399.1 GCA_903930735.1 uncultured Paracoccaceae bacterium
GCATTGCTGTTGTCACCGGAGCCGCAGGCGGCATGGGCCGCGCCATTACCGCCCGCCTGCTGGAGGACGGCTGCCATGTCATCGGCGTCGACATCAACGCCCCGACGCTGCTGATGATGGGCGCCGATATGTCCGGCTTTACCCCCGAAGCCTGCGATCTGACCGATCCCGAGGCGATCTGGGAGCTGTTTGACCGCATCAAACGCCGTTTTGGCGGGCTCGATATTCTGGTCAATAATGCGGGCACATGCCTGATGTCCAACTTTCCCGATATCTCGGCGGACGAGCTGGACCGGCAGATGGCGGTCAACTTCTCCTCGGCTTTCCATTGCTGCCAGCTGGCGGTCAAGGCGATGGCGGGGCGCGCAGGCGTGCGCAAGATCGTGAATATCTCGTCGAACGGCGCCTATAACTTTGATGTGTTCGACCCGCCGCATTACCGCGCTTCCAAGGCAGCGATGGATACCCTGACCAAGGATCTCGCCCGCCGCTACGCAACCGACAAGATCGCTTGCAACTCGCTGGCCCCCGCGATGACCGAAACCCCTTTGTTCGGCGTGCTCAGCGAAGATGTGCTGGCGCGCGCCATCTCGGCCATGCCACATGGCCATGCGATGCAGCCAGAGCAGATTGCAGATTGGGTCGGCTTTCTGGTCTCGCCCGCCGGGGATATCTGTTCGGGCAATGTGATCATCCTCAACCAAGGGCGTGATGTGCGGTGAAGGTCACGATCCACAAACTCTTTGAATATCTTCTGTCCACGGCCAGCGCGCCGCCCGATTGCGTGCTTGGCTTTTCCCTCAGCCAGCCGCCCACCCTGTCGGCATTTCTGGGCGATCTGGACCCGAACCTGCCGCTCGATTGGAACGGCGTCAGTTTTCAGGGCCTGCCGCGCCTGCGCGAGCATGTAATCGTGCAAGCCGGGCTGAGCGGCATCTGCACGCCGCAGGATGTGCTGATCACGGCGGGGGCCGCCGAAGCGAATTACCTGTGTTTCCGCCAGTTGTTGGAGCCGGGCGACGAGGTGGTGACCGCCAGCCCCGATTGGCCGCAGATTGGCGTCATGGCGCAGGCCATTGGGGCCGATTTGAAAACGGTGCGGCTTGAGGGGTCCAAGGGATGGCACCTTGATCTGGACGCGCTTTGCGCCGCCGTGACCCCGCGCACAAAACTGATCTTTTTGTCCAATCCCAACAACCCGACCGGGCTTTTGTACACAGCCGCGGATCTGGCCCGTATCGCCGCGATTGCCGAACGGGTCGGGGCCTGGCTGTTGGTGGACGAGGTCTATGCCGGGCTTGAATGGCAGGGCGCGCGCGCGCCGTCGATTGCCGGCATCTACCCGCGTGGCATTTCAACCGGCTCGGTCTCCAAGGCGCTCGGGCTTCAGGGTCTGCGCACGGGATGGATGATTTGCCGCGACCCGGGGCTGATCCGCGACGCGGTGATCCTGCGCGAAAATTCCAGCGAGATCATGAATATCCTCGGCGAGCATATCGCCGAGATTGCCCTGCGCCCCGAAAGGCTGGCCCCGGCGCTGGCGCAGGCCCGCGCCGAGGGGCTGGCCAATCTGGACCATCTGGACCGTTTCATCGCCGCCCAGCCCCGCCTGTCCTGGACACGGCCGCAGGCCGGGCTGATCGGCCTCGTGCGGCTGGAAGGCGAGGAGGCCGAAGGCTTCGCCCGCCGACTTCTGGCCCCGCCCTTCCGCACTTTCCTTTTGCCCGGCAGCGCCTATGACCAGCCGCAGCACATCAGGCTCGGCGTTGGCGGCGGGGCGGCGGTGCGGCTGGACGAGGGGCTGAAACGGTTGGCGCAGGCGCTGGCCACCCTGCCCTAAGGTCGCAGCCCACCCGCCCGATGTCGCGCCTGACCGCGACAATCGGGGCCATTTGGCCCATCTGACGATCAGATTTCAAACGGAGGACACAATGCAAACCGTCATCAAACTGCCGCCGACCGATCAAAACCCTTCAACGGACGATCTGGACGGCTGGATCAAGACCGAAGGCAATCCGCAGATGAAGACCTGGGCGCTGCATACTTCGGCAGCGGGCGATATGGTTTCGGGCATCTGGGAATGCACCGTGGGCAGCTATCACGCCACCTATACGGCCTATGAATATGTGGTGCTGATTGCGGGCCGCATCGTCATCACGCCCGATGGCGGCACCCCGGTGACGGTCAAGGCCGGCGATTCCTTTGTGGTCGAGCCGACCTTCAAGGGCACCTGGAAGATCGAAGAGGATGTGCGCAAGTATTTCGATTTCCGCATAAAATAAGACTTTAAATCAATGATCTATCTCCCTGGCCGCGCCCTGCGGTCAGGGGAGCCGCGCCGTAAACTTCTGGCAAATCCGGGCTGATATCCCATATCAATCTGCCGATTTTGACTAGCAGCCCCATCTGATATATCTCTGTCCCATCGCCCGTCAAATCGGGCCTACCAGAAAGGATCTTTCCATGGTGCCCATGTTCAAATCCAAGACCGTCGCGGCCGTTACCGTCATTGCCCTGTCGCTCAGCGCCGTCGCACCTGCCCATGCCTGGGGCAGGCGTGAACAGGATGTGCTGAAAGGTGTGATCGGCGCTGTTGTGATCGGCGCCCTGATCAATCAGGCGAACAAGCCGCCAAAGACCCAGACGCTGCTGGTCTATGCCCCGACCTCGATCTACAACACCCCGGCGGCCCAAAGGTTCGATGACTACAGCGACAACAGCCAGCGCCGCATTCAGTCCACCCTGTCGGCCTATGGCTATTACCACGGCTCCATCGACGGC
>CAIYZT010000400.1 GCA_903930735.1 uncultured Paracoccaceae bacterium
CACATCTGGGGCGGCCCGCCGGGCAGCGCCGATGAGGATGGCGACCGGTTCATCGAGATTTGGAACAACGTCTTCATGCAGAACGAGCAATTCGCAGATGGCTCCATGCGCCCGCTTGACATGCAGTCGATCGACACCGGCATGGGGCTGGAGCGGATTGGCGCGCTTTTGCAGGGCAAGCATGACAATTATGACACCGACCTGATGCGCTCGCTGATCGAGGCTTCGGCCCATGCGACCAGCACCGATCCGGACGGGCATGGCAAGACCAGCCACCGGGTGATCGCCGATCACCTGCGCTCGACCTCGTTTTTGATCGCCGACGGCGTGATGCCCTCGAACGAGGGGCGCGGCTATGTCCTGCGCCGGATCATGCGCCGCGCGATGCGGCACTTTCATCTGCTTGGCGCGCAGGACCCGGTAATGTTCAAATTGGTGCCGGCGCTGGTGCGCGGCATGGGCGCGGCCTATCCAGAGATTGCCCGCGCTCAAAGCCTGATCGAAGAGACGCTGCGGCTGGAGGAAACCCGGTTCAAGACCACGCTCGACCGCGGTCTGCGGCTTTTGAATGATGAGTTGGAGCATCTTCCCGAAGGCGGCGATCTGCCCGGAGCGGTGGCTTTCAAGCTCTATGACACCTATGGCTTTCCTCTGGACCTGACGCAAGACGTGCTGCGCGAAAAGAGCCGGGCGGTGGATACCGCAGGTTTCGCGGCCCATATGGAAGAGCAAAAGGCGAAGGCGCGGGCCTCTTGGTCGGGGGCGGGAGGGACCGCCGATGCCAAGATATGGTTCGAGATCGCCGAAGCGCAGGGCGTGACGGAATTCCTCGGTTATGACACCGAGATTGCCGAAGGCGAGATCACCGCTTTGGTGCGGGACGGGGCGCGGATCGAAGCGGCAGAGACCGGTACATCCGTACAGATCATCGTCAATCAGACGCCTTTTTACGCCGAAAGCGGCGGGCAGGTGGGCGATCACGGCCTGATCCACACCGCGACCGGAACCGCCAAGATCACTGATACCCGCAAGACGGCGGGCGTGATCCTGCATGTCGCCACGGTCACCGAGGGCAAGATCCAGCGCGGCCAAGCGGCCAAACTGGAGGTCGCGCATACCCGCCGCGCCCAGATCCGCGCCAACCATTCCGCGACGCACCTGCTCCACGAAGCATTGCGCTGCGCGCTTGGCGATCATGTGGCCCAAAAGGGCAGTCTGAACGCGCCGGACCGGTTGCGGTTCGACTTCTCGCATAACCACGCCATGACTCCGGCCGAACTTGCCCAGGTCGAGGCCGAGGTGAACGCCTTTATCCGCCAAAACTCGGGCGTAGATACCCGCATCATGACCCCCGATGATGCCCGCGCGATCGGCGCGCAGGCCCTCTTTGGCGAGAAATACGGCGATGAAGTACGCGTTGTCTCGATGGGTGTTCAGCTTGGCTCGGGCAAGGGCACCGAAGGGCAAACCTATTCGCTGGAGCTTTGCGGCGGCACTCACGTGGCGCGCACCGGCGATATCGGCGCTTTCGTGGCATTGGGCGAATCTGCATCGTCCGCCGGTGTGCGCCGGTTTGAGGCGCTGACGGGTCAGGCCGCGCTGGATTATCTGCGGGCCCAGGACGCCCGGTTGATGGAGACGGCGGCAGTGATCAAAGCCTCGCCGGCTGAGCTGGTCGATCGGGTCAAGACCCTGGTGGACGAGCGCCGCGCTTTGCAAACCGAAGTGGCGCAGCTGCGCCGCGAGTTGGCGATGGTCGGCAAATCCGGTGGGCCAGAAGTGCGCGAGATTGCGGGCATCAAGTTTATCGCCCAGGTTCTGCAGGGCGTCTCGGGCAAGGATCTGCCCGCAATGATCGACGCACTGAAAGCGCAGCTTGGCTCGGGCGCGGTGCTGCTGATCGCCGATACCGGCGCGAAACCGGCGGTTGCCGCCGGGGTGACCGCCGATCTGACCGGCCGGATCAGCGCCGTGGCCCTTGTAAAGGCCGCAGCCGAGGCGATGGGCGGCAAGGGCGGCGGTGGGCGGCCAGATATGGCGCAAGCGGGCGGCAATGAAATCGCCGGCGCGCCGGACGCGATCAAGGCCGCCGAAGTCCTTTTGGAGGGTTGAAGATGCCAACGGCTTTGTGGATCGCCCATGTCGAAGTCATGGATACCGAGGCCTATGGCCGCTACGCCGCCCTCGCGGGCCCGGCGATTGCAGCACATGGCGGGGCGTTTCTGGCCCGCGCCGGGCGCTATGTGCAGCTTGAGGGCAACGACCGCGCCCGCAACGTGGTCGCGCGGTTTCCCAGCCTCAAGCGGGCGGTGGAATGCTATCACTCGCCCGCCTATCAAGAAGCGCTTGCCAATGCGCGGGGTGCTTCGATCCGCGATCTGATGGTAGTTGAAGAGATCGGCGAATAGCCTTCCATTTTCTGCTTATTTGACGGAATATTTTGCTGAAAATTTTTGGAAACATGGTGTATTTTCCCAAAAGACCATGAGGCAGGGCATGTTGAACGTTATCCAAGGGGCCCGGTGATGTGCCGCTGGGCCGCCTATATCGGGACCCCGATTTTTCTGGACGAGATCATTTCGCGTCCGGGCCATTCCCTGATCCATCAGTCGCATTGCGCCACCCAGACCCATTCGGCGATCAATGCCGATGGCTTTGGCGTCGCCTGGTATGGCGAGCGGCCGGAGCCGGGGCTGTACCGAGATGTGCTGCCCGCCTGGTCGGATCCGAATCTGCGCTCGCTGACCGCTCAGGTGCGATCGGGGCTGTTTCTGGCCCATGTCCGCGCCTCGACCGGCACCGCGACCAGCCGCAACAATTGCCATCCCTTTGCCCATAGCCAGTGGAGTTTCATGCATAACGGCCAGATCGGCGGCTACGAGCGGTTTCGCCGCGACGCCGATATGATGATCCCGGACGGGCTTTATGGCGCGCGGAAGGGGGCGACCGATAGCGAGGCGCTGTTTTTGGTGGCCATCGCCGAGGGGCTAGATGGCGGTCCCCGCGCGGCGCTGGAACGGGCGGCAGCACGGTTTATCAGCCTTGCCCGCGCCAAAGGGGCGATGCCGCATCTGCGGATGACGGCGGCCCTGTCGGATGGAAAACGGCTTTATGCCGTCCGCTACGCGACCGATGACGCCGCGCCTTCGCTATACTACCGCTGGTCGGCCACGCGCGGCGGCATGGCGGTTGTGTCGGAACCGCTAGAGGCAGAGGAGGGCGGCTGGAACGTCGTGCCGCCGAGCAGTTTTTGCACATTTGACGGCGAGGCGGTAAAAATCGAAGAGTTCATGCCCTGCCGGCTGGCGCTCGCCGCCTAATCAAAGACATTAAAAAACCGCCCCAAGAGACGGTTTTTATTGTATTTTTAGTCTTTGTTCTTGTTCCGCTTGCGCTCGTTAGGATCGAGGAAGCGCTTGCGCATCCGCACCGATTTCGGCGTCACTTCGACCAGTTCATCATCGTCGATATAGGCGATGCACTGCTCCAGCGACAGCTTGACCGGCGTCGTCAGCCGCACTGCCTCGTCCGTTCCGCTCGCGCGGACGTTGGTCAGCTGCTTGCCTTTCAACGGGTTGATCTCCAGGTCATTGTCCCGGTTATGCTCGCCCAGGATCATGCCGGTATAGACCGCTTCCTGCACCCCGATAAAGAAGTGGCCGCGATCTTCGAGTTTCCACATCGCATAGGCCACCGAAACCCCGGTTTCCATCGAGATCAGAACGCCCTGACGGCGGCCCTCGATGGCGCCCTTATGCGGCGCCCATTCGTGGAACACCCGGTTCAAAACCCCGGTGCCGCGCGTGTCGGTCATGAATTGGCCGTGATAGCCGATCAGCCCGCGCGAGGGAACATGAGCGATCAGGCGGGTCTTGCCAACGCCCGAAGGCTTCATCTCGGCAAGCTCGCCCTTGCGCGGCCCAGTCAGCTTTTCGATGACCGCGCCGGCGTATTCGTCGTCCACGTCGATCGTGACTTCTTCGATCGGCTCACATTTCACGCCGTCAATCTCGCGGAACAGCACGCGCGGGCGGGAAATCGACAGCTCGAACCCTTCGCGGCGCATGTTTTCGATCAGAACGCCCATCTGCAATTCGCCGCGTCCCGCCACTTCGAACGCATCGCCGCTAGCCGTATCGGTGACCTTGATCGCCACATTGATCTCGGCCTCTTTCATCAGGCGCTCGCGGATCACGCGGCTTTGGACCTTGTTGCCCTCTTTGCCGGCAAGGGGCGAATCGTTGATGCCGAAGGTTACCGAAATGGTCGGCGGGTCAATGGGTTGCGCGGGCAGGGCGACGTCGATGTCCAGCGCGCAGAGCGTGTCGGCAACCGTCGCCTTGGACATTCCGGCGAGGGTCACGATATCGCCGGCCTCGGCCGCATCGATGGCGACCTGATTGAGGCCGCGGAAAGCGAGCACTTTGGAAACCCGGAACTGCTCGATCTTTTCGCCGTCGCGGCTGATTGCCTTGATGGTCTCGCCGGCACGCAGGGTGCCCGCCTCGACCCGTCCCGTCAGGATACGGCCGATAAAGGGGTCTGCCGAAAGGGTGGTCACCAGCATCTGAAACGGCTCAGCCCGGCGCGAGATTTGCGCAGGCGCGTGCACATGTTTCAGCACGAGATTATAGAGCGCGCCCAGATCCTTGCGCGGACCGTCAAGGCCCTCGTCCGCCCAGCCCGAACGGCCCGAGGCATAAAGAACAGGGAAATCAAGCTGATCATCGTCTGCGCCGAGGTTTGCGAAAAGATCGAAAACCTCGTTCAGCGCGCGCGAAGGTTCTGCATCGGGCTTGTCGACCTTGTTCAGCACCACGATCGGACGCAGACCCAAAGCCAGGGCTTTGGAGGTCACGAATTTGGTCTGCGGCATCGGCCCTTCGGCCGCATCGACCAGCAGCACAACCCCGTCCACCATCGACAAGATCCGCTCCACCTCGCCGCCGAAATCAGCGTGGCCGGGGGTGTCAACGATGTTGATCCGCGACCCTTGCCATTCCAGCGAGGTACATTTGGCCAAAATCGTGATGCCGCGCTCGCGCTCGATATCATTGCTGTCCATGGCGCGTTCGGAAACGGCCTGATTGTCGCGGAACGAACCCGACTGTTTTAGCAGCTCGTCAACGAGGGTAGTTTTGCCATGGTCAACGTGGGCGATGATGGCAATGTTACGAAGCTCCATCGGGAGGGTCTCTTTCCTAAAGCGAATTTTTCCGGGGCTTACAGGGTTTCGGGGGCTTATGCCAGTGCCCCGTTTTCAAGTCGCAATGTAACGGTCACGCCGGTGGTTTACGGCCAGAAACAGATTAAAGGTGACTGCGCCCAAAAAGGACCAGCCGACGGTCTGCGGATCCAGGATCAGCAGGGCGGCGGCAAAGATCAGCGCGTCGGAAATCAGCTGTGCATAGCCGGCCTGAAAGCCGGTTTTGTCCTGCAGCATCAGCCACAGGATCGAAATGCCGCCAAAACTGCCGCCGTGCCGGACCACCGCCAGCGCCGCAAAGCCGAAGAGGGCGCCGAAAAGGGGGGCGGCAAAGCCGGGGGCGATGTGCTGAAAGCTCAGCCAACTGGGCAGGAGCGCGGTCAGCAACGACAGGCTGGCGACGCAGATAAAGGTCTTGATCGCAAAGGCGCGGCCCATCCGCTTCCAGCCAAAGCCGAGAAAGGGCACCGAGATTGCGAAGTAGACGTAAGGGAAGGGCCAGCCGGCGGCATAGCTGATCAGCGCGGCAACCCCGGGTGTTTGTCCGGCTACAAAGCCCATGAAGGTCAGTATTTGCATCCCGACCGCCGCAAGGCCGATGCCAAAGGCCATCCCTTGCGCATCTTCGATCCAGGAATGTTGCTTTGGGTCGGTCATTGCGCGTCTTTATGGCAGCAATACTGACCTGTCTAGTGGATTTCGGGCCAAGACCGCCGTTAATCCTTGCCATAAACGAACAATTATCTAAATTTTCGGAAAAAAAAGAGGCAGAGTATGAATGTCAAAGAGGCGCTACTTGGTGGCCTGATGCGCGCGCGACCGCAGACCGAGATGAGCGATGCGATCAACGGGCTGTCCAAGAAATTAGACCAGTTGATCAAACTGGCCGATGATCAGGTCCCACGCGGCCTTGCTGAAGCCGGGCCATATCGTGCGGTTCTTTTCGGCGGATGGTCAGCAGATCCTGCTCGCGCTGCCCGAGGCGCAGGATGATTACGTCCAACGCGTGATCCTGCGGACACGCACCTTTTTCGAGGCCAAGCTTTTGTCGATGATCCACGGAATGGACCTGGTCAATCCGGCCAGCACTGTTTGCGATATCGGAGCAAATATATGCAATCACGCGGTCTATTTTGGTAAAATGATGGGTGTCGGCCGGGTTTTGTGTTTTGAGCCACAGCCGTCCTGCTATGCCAGGCTGACCGCCAATATCGACCTTACCGGATTGTCCGACCATGCCACGGCCTATAACAGCCTCGTGGGTGCAGTCACCGGCAATGGCCGCATGGCCCGTTTCAATGCGCGCAATCTGGGTGGCACGGCCCTTGAACAGGCGAGCGAGGGCACGATCCCGATGTTCGCGCTGGATGTTGTGATCACCGCCGATGATCTGGCGACATTGGATCTGATCAAGATCGATGTCGAAGGCATGCAGGGCGACGTCTTTAAGGGCGCCAAGGGGGTGCTGGACGCCCGCAAACCGGCACTTTGGGTCGAGATCCAGGAGCGTGACAGCGCCTATGCCGAAACCGCGGCTTTTCTGGGCCGGTTTGGCTATAAGGCGAAAAAGATGGGGCCGAAAGATTTCATGTTTCGGGTCTAGGTCGTGTTGTGCTCAATCGGGTTCACGCGATTGAGCGCGAACGCAATATCCCCGGCCTGTGCTTGTCTTGGATGGCTTTCAATCTGAATCAGATTGAAATCAATCCACTCCAAGAAAAGGGGCCAGGTTTTCCTCGGCCCCTTTGTCCTTTAGCCTTGCAGCGCCTTGTTCAGGTACTCGTCGACCTTTTCCAGGTAACCCATCGTGGTTAGCCATTTCTGATCCGGGCCGACCAGCAGCGCCAGATCCTTGGTCATCCAGCCATCCTCAACCGCATCGACGGTCACCTTTTCCAGCGTGCTCGCAAAGCGCATCAGCTGCGCATTGTCATCCAGCTTGGCGCGGTGTTTCAGCCCGCCGGTCCAGGCGAAAATCGATGCAATCGAGTTGGTCGAGGTCGCCTTGCCCTTTTGATGCTCGCGGTAATGGCGCGTCACCGTGCCGTGCGCGGCCTCCGCCTCGACGGTTTTGCCATCGGGCGTCAGCAGGATCGAGGTCATCAGCCCCAGCGAGCCAAAGCCTTGGGCCACCGTGTCCGACTGCACATCGCCGTCGTAATTCTTGCAGGCCCAGATATAGCCGCCCGACCATTTCATCGCCGAGGCCACCATATCGTCGATCAGGCGGTGTTCGTAATGCATGCCGCGCGCCTTGAAAGCCTCGGCAAATTCGGCGTCATAGATTTGTTGGAACAGGTCCTTGAACCGCCCGTCATAGGCTTTGAGGATGGTGTTCTTGGTCGACAGATAGACCGGCCAACCCTTGAGCAGGCCGTAGTTGAACGACGAGCGTGCGAAATCGATGATGCTGTCATCGAGGTTGTACATGCCCATAAAAACGCCCGAGGAGGGGGCCGAAAATACGTCACGCTCGATCACGGTGCCATCTTCGCCGACGAATTTCATCGTCAGCTTGCCTTTGGCCGGAAAGCGGAAATCGGTGGCCTTGTATTGATCGCCAAAGGCATGGCGGCCGACGACGATCGGCTTGGTCCAGCCGGGCACGAGCCGGGGCACGTTTTTGCAGATGATCGGCTCGCGGAAAATCACGCCGCCGAGGATGTTGCGGATCGTGCCATTGGGCGATTTCCACATCTGCTTCAGACCGAATTCTTCGACCCGCTGCTCGTCAGGGGTGATCGTGGCGCATTTGACGCCCACGCCATAGGTCTTGATCGCCTCGGCGGCGTCGATGGTGATCTGATCATTGGTGCGGTCGCGCTCTTCGAGGCCCAGATCGTAATATTTCAAGTCGATATCCAGATAGGGCAGGATCAGCTTTTTCTTGATGAAATCCCAGATGATCCGGGTCATCTCGTCGCCGTCGAGTTCGACAACGGGGTTCGCCACTTTGATTTTGGTCATGTCCGGGCCCTTTGGTTCAATGGATTCGGTTATTCAGCGTGTACGTCAAAATGGGGTTAATGAAAAGATGGTATGCCGTTGCATACCGAAATGCGCGCAGGATCAACCGAAGTAGGCGGCGGTCTTGACCTTGACCCATTCCCAAAGCGCGGGTGCGCCGCGGGCGACTTTGACGCCAACGCGGACTTCCAATTGTTCGGCGGTCACATCATAGGTTTTCCAGGTGCCGCCGCCCGACATCAGATTGGCCATGACGGGCTGAACCCGGTCGAGGGATTTGGCAAAGACTGCGTCGGGGGTCTCGCTGGCCTCGAACTCTTCCCACAAGGCGCGCAGATCGGCGGCCATGTCTGCGGGCAAAAGCCCGAAAATCCGGTCTGCTGCCTGGGCTTCGGCGGCTTTTGTTTCAAGGCTGCCATGGGCGGTGCCATGGGCCGAATGGATCGGCACATCGCCCACATCAATTTCCACGAGATCATGGATCAGAAGCATCTTGATGACCCGGCCGATATCAACGCCCGGCCCGGCCTGATCGGCCAGAACGAGGGCATAAAGCGCCAGATGCCAGGAATGTTCCCCTGAGTTTTCGGGGCGTGAGCCGTCGTGCAGGGTCGTGGCCCGCAGCACCGATTTCAGCCGGTCCGCCTCGTTCAGAAAGACAAACTGCGCCTCCAGCCGGTCGGAACCAGCAGACATCCTTAATGGCCGCTGCTGGGCGGTGCGCTGGGGGCGGCGGTACCGGATTTCTTGGCCTCGATGGTCCGCTCCAGGAACTCGCGTCCCTTGCGTTCGGCCAGAATGACCTTGATCGCGGTATTGAACGCGTCTTGCATGGTCGGCGAAACCTCGAGAATCACCTTCGACACCTTGTCATAAAACCGGTCATCGCCCAGAACCTCCAGCGAGGCGCAGACGTCTTTGGCCAGCTTTGCGGCCAGATCATCAGCCAGGGACATTAGCGGCTCACCTCCGTCAACCTCCGCTTCACATAGCCGCTGACCGTGGCGATCATCGGCTTCATGTGTTGCTCTTCGTCTTTGAAAAAATGGTCGGCGCCTTCGATCTCGGTATGGGTGATCGTGATGCCCTTCTGCTCGTGCAGCTTGCCCACGAGGGTTTTGGTATCCTTGGGCGGAGCCACCTTGTCGGCGGTCCCGTTGATCACCAGACCCGAGGCGGGGCAGGGGGCAAGGAAAGAGAAATCATACATGTTCGCCGGCGGCGCGACCGAGATGAAACCGGTAATCTCGGGCCGGCGCATCAAGAGCTGCATCCCGATCCAGGCGCCAAAGGAGAACCCCGCGACCCAGCAATGCTTGGAGTTCTGGTTCATCGCCTGCAAATAATCCAAGGCCGAGGCGGCATCAGAGAGCTCGCCAATCCCCATGTCATACTCGCCCTGACTGCGCCCAACACCGCGGAAATTGAACCGCAGCACCGAGAACCCCAGATTGTAGAAGG
>CAIYZT010000401.1 GCA_903930735.1 uncultured Paracoccaceae bacterium
ACCAGATCGACCGAAGCATCCGATTTCAGCAGATTGCGCCAGGTCCGCTCGCCGGTATGGGGCTCGCCCGACACCAAAAGCACGCGCAGCCGGTCGCGCACGCCGTTGATGGCCAGCGTGGCGGCATTGTTGCGGCCCGTCATCTCGCCGTCCTGAACCGCGACCGCCAGTTGCAGCACGTTCTGCCCGCCATGCGGCAGGCGCGCCGGCAATTCGAGGTCGACATTCAGCGGCACCGAAAAGGTGATGGGTTCCTCGTCGTCCAGCGTGATGGTTAAATCCACCAATTCATCGACCCCAAAGGGTGCGGCGCCGAGGTCTTCGATGCGCAGGTTCAGCAGGGTCTCTTCGCCCATGATGGCAAAGGCGGGGGCGTTGGTGACCACGATGCGGCGGTCCCAATCGGTATTTGCGCCCGTCAACAGCAGATGCAACGGGGCTGGCATGTCAGGGGCCGCGCCAAGGTCATGCACCTGCCCGTCCGAGATCAGGATCGCGCCCGCTACCCTGCCCCGCGGCTCTTCGGCAAGGGCGCGGGCGAGGGCGGTCATGGCTTCGGTACCGGCATCCCCATCGCCGTCGGGCAGGCGGATCAGGCGCATTTCGGTATTGTCCATCGCCGCCAGTTCGGCCCGCACACCGGCAAGCGCGGCCACGGATTGACTTGGCCGCGCGCCGAGTTGGTTGGAGGCGCTTTCATCGACGACGACGAGGACGATATCGGACAGGGGCTTTTGCACTTCGGTTTGTAAGGAGGGATTGGCGAGCGCCGCGATCAGGACCATCGCCGCGACAAGGCGCAAGGGCCAGCCGGGCAGACCTCGCCAAAGCGCGAGGGCCAAAAGGACCGCTGCGGCAGCGCTGAGCGCCCAGATCAGCGGCAGCGGAACAAGGGGGGCCAAGAGGACGGTCTGGCTCATTCGCCGAGCCTTTCCAGCAGAGCAGGCACATGGACCTGATCGGATTTATAATTGCCGGTAAGCACATGCATGATCAGATTGATGCCAAAGCGGTTGGCGGTCTCCCGTTGCCGCTCGCCGCCGGTCCCGCGCCCGATCGGATATAGGGGCGCACCGTATTCATCAGTGGCCCAGGCGCTTGCCCAATCATTGCCGCCGATGACCACCGGGGTCACCCCGTCGTTCTGCGGGCGAAAGGGCATGCCCTCGGCGGCTTCAACTTGCTGGGGTGCGGCCTCGACCCAAAGGACGGCGTTGTCGAAACGGCCCGGAAAGGTCTGGATCAGATAAAAGCTGCGGGTCAGGATATGGTCGGCGGGCAGGACATTCAGCGGCGGAATATCAAGCCCGCCCGCTATGGCGCGCAGGGTCTCGCCCTCGGCCGTGGTGGAGCCGGACCCCGACAGATCGCCGTCGCGGGTGTCGAACAGGATCATGCCGCCGCTGCGCATATAGGCGTTCAGCCGGTCATAGGCGGCGGGGCTGGGCAGGGATTGACCGGGGGTGACGGGCCAATACAGAAAGGGGAAAAAGGCCAGCTCATCGGTTTCGATATTCACACCCATCGGTGCGAAGGGCTCGATCGAGGTGCGTTCGGTCAGCCGGTCCGACAGGCCCAGCAGGCCGGCCTCTGACAGCGCATCCACGGCCGGATCGCCGGTGACCACATAGGCCAGAACCACGCCTTCGGTGGCCAGAATAGCCAGCGCGTCGCGGGCCGCATCCTGAGCTTGCGCGGGCTCGGGGTGGAGGGGCAAAAGCGCGATCAACAGCAGGGCGGCGCTGCGGCGGGCAAGGGACGGCAGGCGCCCTGAGAGCCAAAGCGCGGCAAGAATATCGATCAATGTCAGCCCAAGCGCCAAGGTCAAGAGCGGACCCATCAGGGCGCGGGTTGCGGAAACCTGCATGCCCTCAATGGCTTGGCTGGCGGGCCAGTTGGCGGCCACAAGGCGCGTTTGCGCATTCACCGCGTTCAGGGCAAGGCTGCGCACGCCGGTGGCGTAAAGGCCGGGCGGCAGGCCGGGCCCCGGACCTGTCCTCAGCGCCGCGCCCAGAACCGCGCCGTCAACGCCGGCCAGATCCTCACCGCTTTGGCCTGTGCCAAAGCCGTCCAAAACACGGGCGGCGGCCCATGTCTGGCCCTTCAGCGTCTCGGGTTTTGGCGCCTGCGCGCCCGCCCAGACCGCCAAACGCTCCAGCATCTGCACGAAAAGGCCCGACAGCGGCAGGCTGGACCATTCGGCATTGGCGGTGACATGGACCAGAACCACCTGCCCATCACCCAGCGCTTTGCGGGTCACGAGGGGCGTGCCATCGGCAAGCGCCGCAAGGGTGCGGCTGGCAAGGTCGGGGCCGGGTTCGGCCAGCACCTGCTCGCTAACCGTCACATCGGCCGGAATAGCCAGCCCGTGAAAGGGCGAGCCTTCGGGGAAGGGCGCGAGCGGGCGCGGATCGCCCCAGCTCATAGCGCCGCCAATCTCGCGCCCGCCTTCGCGCAGGCGGACGGGCATCAAGGGGTCCTCGGCCCCGCGCGACAGATCAGAGGCGGCAAGGCGCGGCCCGGCAAAGCGCAGCAAAAGACCGCCCGCATCCACCCAATCGGCCAACGCATCGGATTCCACTTGGGTCAGCCGCGCGACATCGGCGAGGATCACGACATCGGGGCTGGCCTTGATCACATCGGTCAGCGCGCCTTCGATCAACTCGGTCGAAGGCGCCAGCGCCTGCCGCAGGTAATGGGTCTGATCCAGCAGCGTCAGCCCCTCTTTCGCGGCCCCGCCCGCAAGGATCGCCACCTTGCGCCGCTTGAGGCTATCGTCCGCAAGGCTGACCGCCCCCGCCGAGCGCAGGCCCAGAATTTCGAACCGGTTTAACCGGTTGCGCAGTTCGGGCGGCAAAGAAAGACTGGATTGCGCCGCATCTGCCCCCGAATCTAGCATCAGGGTAAAGCGGGCCAACTCGCGGTCGATGCCCGAAGGGTCCGGGCCGCGGCCGATCACCTCCACCTGCGCTTCGGGACCGCCCAAGGGGCGCAGCAGGCTGACCTTTACCGCGCCATCCTCGACCGTGGCGGGGGCAAGGGCCATGACAATGCCGGGCGATTGATAGACCCGCAGATCGCCCTTGGTCGCCAGCGCCGCTTGCAGCGCGTCCCGACCCGGATGGTCCAGAGCATCCGACAGCCAATAGCTGGCGAAATCGCCGGGCGGCAGGGCAGCGGCCCAATCGGCCATCTGGCCCGGCAGCCAAGGCGCAGGTTCAAGCGCGCTCAGCCGGGCGATGGCGGCATCCGCAGATTGGAAAACCGGCGGCTCGGGCGCATCCGTCAGGCGGATCAGGGCGACGGGGCGCGCCAAACGGCCGGCCTCGGCCATGATCTCGGCGGCCTTTTCGCGGCGCTGCGCCCAGTCGCTCGCCTCGGCCCAGCCGCCATCCAGGACCACCAGCAGCGGACCTGTACCCGGCGCGGCGGGGTTGGGGTTCAACACGGGACCGGCAAAGCCGATGATCGCCGCGCCAATGGCGATGATGCGCAGGGCCAGCAGCCACCAGGGCGTGCGGTCGGCTTGTCTGGTGTCGTCTTTCAGCCCCAAAAGCAGCAGGACCGCGGCAAAGCGCAGGCGTTTGGCGGCGGGCGGAATGGCGCGCAGGATCAGCCAGAGGATCGGCAATCCGATCAGGGCCAAAAGCAGCAGCGGCTGGCCAAAACTGAGCGCGGAAAACATCACCGCGCCGCCCCAAGCGCCTGATGCGCCCAAAGCAGGCTGGGCAAGACCGCCGCCCCGGTATGGTGGCAATGCACGTGCCAGCCCAGCGCGCGGGCCATGGCGGCAAGCGCATCCTTGCGCTGCGCCAGACGGTCCAGATAACGGCTGCGCAAATCGCCCGCCTCCTGGGTTTCAAACTGGGTGCCGCCGCCCATGGATTGAAAAATCGTGCGCCCGTCAAAGGGAAAATCCTCTTCGGCGGGGTCCAGAACCTGCACGATCAGCCCACGCACGCCCTTGTCAGCGGCCTGCGCCATGGCGGTCTGCATCGGGGCCAGATCGCCCAGAAAATCGGAAATCACCACGGCGCGGCCATAGGAAACCACATCGTTCAGGCTGGGCGCGCCAAATTCCGCGCCCGATTGCGCGATCAGCGCCTGCGCCAACGGCCGCACCTGCGCCATGCCGGCGCGCGGACGGCCCTGCCCTTCGGCACCCACGCGCTCGCCGCCCTTTAACAGGCAAATCGCCAGCGCCAGCGCCAGAACCGCCGCGCGATCCCCCTTGGCGGGCCGGGATTTGGCGCCCTGAAACTGCATCGAACGGGCCGGATCGACCCAAAAGGTCACGCCCTGCGAAGCC
The DNA here is from genome assembly GCA_903930735.1 of uncultured Paracoccaceae bacterium. GTDB lineage: Bacteria > Pseudomonadota > Alphaproteobacteria > Rhodobacterales > Rhodobacteraceae > CAIYZT01. The sequence continues at coordinate 4,310 of CAIYZT010000401.1, forward strand.
TGCCATTCCCGCTCGCGGATATAGGGGGCATCGGATTTGGCCGAGCGGCGCCAATCGACGTTGCGGGCGGTATCGCCGGGCATGGCGGGGCGGTACTGCCAGAAATCCGCGCCCTGCCCGGCCCTTTTGCGGCCATGCTCGCCCAGCGACAACGCCGAAGACAGACGCTCTGCCTCGGCCAGAAGGGCCGGCAGGGAATGGCCAATTCGGTCAGCCTCGGCGCGAAGATCGGCAGCCTGAATCACGCGGCTGCCTGTTGGCCGAGGGTGACCTGCGCCATCCGGTCGATCAATCCGCCCAGCGTCTCGCCCCTTGC
>CAIYZT010000402.1 GCA_903930735.1 uncultured Paracoccaceae bacterium
AGATCCGCGCAGCCCATCCTTGCGGCCAGATGTCCGCCCGCCGAATGGCCGCAAACCACCACCGGCCCCGCCACCTTGGATGAGGCCGCCTGCACCGCCGCCGCGAGATCAGCCGTGATCTGCGAAATTCGCGCGTCGGGCGCCAGAGTATAGGACGGCAAGGCGCAGGCCCATCCCCGCGCCAGGGCCCCCGCCGCCAAATGCGACCAGCTTTCGCGGCCAAAAGCCAGCCAATAGCCACCATGCGCGAAAACCATCAGCCCCCGCGCCGTACCCTCGGGCCGCAGCAGATCATAGCGATGCCGCTCGCCCGGCCCATAAGCCAGCCCCAGTTCCGCCCGCGCCCCCAAACCGGCGACAAAGCCTTGTGCCTGCCGCAACCATTTCGCCGGAAACTCTGCAGACCCCGCGATATGGATGCCAACGGCATACTCCGCACTCAGATTCTTCCGATCCGCACCCATGATGACTCCAGATATGATCAAATTTTCAGTCCAGAACACCCCTGCCAACTGGACTTTTCCCGGCCCGTGCTGCATGCCATGATTAACCGAAAAAGGGGAGGCCCAGATGCTCGATTCCGTCACAGACCTGCGCGCGCTGCTGAAAGATCAGACCCTTTTCTGCGAAAAGGCCTATATCGCCGGGCAATGGATCACCGCCGAGGATGGCAAGACCTTTGCCGTCACCAATCCCGCCCGCGGTGATGTGATCGCCCGGGTGCCCGACCTGACCCGCAAGGATGCCGCCCGCGCCATCGAGGCCGCCGATATCGCCCGCCACGAATGGGCCGCCCGCACTGGCAAGGAACGCGCGGCAATCCTGCGCAAATGGGCCGATCTGTGCATGGCGAATCAGGACGACCTGGCCGCGATCCTGACCGCCGAAATGGGCAAACCCTTGGCCGAAGCCAAGGGCGAGATTGCCTATGGTGCGGGCTATATCGAATGGTTCGGCGAAGAGGCCAAACGCATCTACGGCGAGACCATTCCCGGCCACCAGCGCGACAAGCGCATCACGGTGATCAAGCAGCCGATCGGGGTTGCGGCCTCGATCACGCCGTGGAATTTCCCGAACGGGATGATCGCCCGCAAGGTCGCCCCGGCGCTGGCCGCAGGCTGCGGTTTCGTCGCCCGCCCTGCCGCCGAAACCCCGCTGTCCGCCCTCGCGCTCGCCGTGCTGGCCGAACGCGCCGGGGTGCCGCCGGGCGTGTTTTCGGTGCTCACCTCGTCGCGCTCCTCCGAGATCGGCAAGGAGTTTTGCGAGAACCCGCGCATCCGCAAACTGACCTTTACCGGATCGACCGAAGTCGGCCGCATCCTGCTGCGTCAGGCCGCCGAGCAGGTGCTGAAATGCTCGATGGAACTGGGCGGCAACGCACCCTTCATCGTGTTTGACGATGCCGATCTGGACAAGGCCGTCGAAGGCGCGATGATCTCCAAGTTCCGCAACAACGGCCAGACCTGTGTCTGCGCCAACCGGATCTATGTGCAGGCCGGGGTCTATGATGCCTTCGCGACCAAACTGGCAATTGCGGTCGATACACTCGCCCTCGGCGATGGCTTGACCGCCGGGGTCAGCACCGGTCCGCTGATCAATATGGATGCCGTGGACAAGGTCGAAGAGCATATCGCCGACGTCGTCGCTGGCGGCGGCAAGGTCATGACCGGCGGCAAACGCCACGCGCTGGGTGGCACCTTCTTTCAGCCCACGGTTCTGACCGGCGTTACCGGCGCGATGAAAGTCGCAACCGAAGAGACTTTTGGCCCGGTCGCCCCCCTGTTCAAGTTTGACACCGAAGAAGAGGTGATCCGCCGCGCCAATGACACGATTTTTGGTCTGGCGAGCTACTTCTACGCCCGCGACATCGGCCGCATCACCCGCGTTCAGGAACAACTGGAATACGGCATGGTCGGCGTGAACACCGGCCTGATCTCGACCGAAGTCGCGCCTTTTGGCGGCGTCAAGCAGTCGGGTCTGGGCCGCGAAGGCAGCCACCACGGCATCGACGACTACATGGAACTGAAATACATCTGCCTGTCGGTCTGATCCGTGGGCGACACGCAAAAGGGCGGCAGACCTTTCTGCCGCCCTTTTGCCGTTTCAAATCCGATCAGGCGAAAGAGACGACCTCGGCCACCGGGCGACGGGCCTTGCGCGGCCAGTTGCCGGGGGCCGCGTTTCCGCAGCTGATCAGCATGACGGGAACTTCATCCGCTGTCAGGCCGAAGGCGGCCGCGACGCCCGCGGGGTCAAAGCCGATCATCGGTCCGCTCGCCAGGCCCTTGTCTTGTGCCGCCAGCATCAGCGTCATGCCCGCAAAAGAGGCCGAACGGACCGCCTCGTCCCGCTGCATCGCCGGGTTGCTGCCATACACGCCCTCGGCCATGCCCACCATGCCATCCAGCGTCTCTTGTGGCATGGTGCCGGCCGCAACGGTCGATGCGAACATCTGCGGCAGGTCTTTGTAGCCGGTGGATTTGCCGACCATGATAAAGGTCACCGCCGCATCGCCCACCTTGGGCTGCCCATAGGCCAGGCCCATCAGCTTGGCCTTTCCCTCCGCCGAATTCACGGCAATCGCGCGCCAATTCTGCTGGTTGAACGAGGTCGGGGCTTCGCCGGCTACTGTAATCAGATCCGAGATTTCGGACGGGCTCATCACATGGGCGCTGTCGAAATTGTTGGCCGAGACGCGGGCCTTGATGAGGGTCGTTAGACTGGACATCTGTTTTCATTCCATGGTTCAGGCAGGGCAACGGCGTTGCCCCCTGCAATGCGCCTATCCCCTGACCGGTTTGACCGCCACTCGTCATTTCCGCAGGGTCATGTCCCTTTATGCGCACCATGCAGCTCGCGCCCGTCATGATCCGCAAGCGCGGCGGTCATGGTCCAGGCGCCCACATGCAACCGCCCTTGACCTTGCCCGGATCAGGCTTTCTTCTGTGCACTGCGGCTGCTCGGCCCGCATGCCACACAGGAGGCAATCATGACCATGAACCGCAT
>CAIYZT010000403.1 GCA_903930735.1 uncultured Paracoccaceae bacterium
AGTTGTCAGAGTTCCGGCTTTGTTCAAAATGAAATCCGGGGCCGGGCCTTCGATTGCGGTGGATAACGCGACCGGCAGAATTGCCGGTTTGTTTCTGCCGGTTTCTGCCTCTTTGCCGGTGCCTGGCCCGTGCTTGTCTTCCCGGACCGATTTTGGCGCGCCGATCGGGGAGCGCCGGTCATGGAGAAAAGACATGAAAAAGATTGGCTTAAGCGCTGCCGAGGATGCCACGCCTGAGGTGGACAGCGGCCTGCTGACCGGTTGGCTTAACCGCACCGACCTTGCCCGGGAACTGACCCTCTCGGTCGATACCCTGCAGCGCTGGGAGACCCGCCGCATGGGCCCGCCCTGCGTCCGGGTGGGGCGCAAGGTGCTTTACCGCATGGAGGCTGTCAGGGACTGGCTGCGCGAGCAAGAGGCTCGCAAGGCGGGCGTCGGCCGCGCTGTCGCTGGTCGGCGTTGAGGGGGCGGCCATGGCACAGATTACCCCCATCGGCGCGATCCCGGTCACGGCATTGATTGCCGAGGCCCAGCGCGAGCTAGACATGCGCAAGCAATACTACTGGGCCCGCGTTCGGGCGGGCCAGATGCGCCAGGCTGACGCCGACAAGCGGATCGCGCTGATGGCAGCCATCGTGAAGTGCCTGACGGTGACGGCCGCGCTGTGAGCGTTCAGGCCATCACCTGGGCTTTGGATTATGCGGCGGGCAGCGTCACCGAAAAGGTGCTGCTTCTCGTGCTGGCCAACTATGCCAACGAGTTCGGCGTCAGTTGGCCGTCGCAGAAAACCCTCGCCGATCAGACCGCGCTGGGCGAGCGCACGGTGCGCCGGGTGCTGGCCGACATGGAGCGGCGCGGCGTGATCCGACGCATCGTCCGCCGCCGCGGCAATGGCAGCAGACAGTCGGACATGATCCTGCTTGCGGCCTTTGAGGGGCGCAAACCAGCACCTCCAGGCATGCTGGATGACGGGCCAGATGGGGCCGAAATTGACGATCTGGACCAACCGGCCAACGGCGACAACCGGCCAATGCGGCCGCTTGACAACCGGCCACCAGACCCGGACCCCCCGGCCACAGTGGCCGCCCTTGATACTTCAAAGATACTAAAAAGAACTACTACTACGCGTGACGTGCCCGCGAGGGCCGCGGCCGACCCCGATTTCGACCAGGGCGCCGCACCCACAGCTGATGCCGAAGCCGCCAGCCTTGCGGCCTGCGGCCCAGGGCTCAGCACCTCGGCCAGGATCGCCATCGTCACCTCCCGGCCGGTGATCGCGGAGTGGCTTGCAGCGGGCTACGACCTCGCTGCGGACATTCTGCCGACGCTTGCCGATCGGACCAGCCAAACCCGCGACGACCCGATCCGGACGTGGGCATATTTCACCAAGGCGATCGCTAAGCGCCATGCCCACAGGCTGGCGCTGGCGGAGAGGGCGAAAAGTGCTGGGGAAACGAAAACCGTGCCCACGCTCACCGCCTACGACATTTTGCTGCGCACGGCCGAGTGGATCAACTCCGGCCGCTTCGTCCCGCCCAGCGCCGTGAACAACACAACGCGGGATGCCCTGCTGCGGGCCGGGCTGGTGACCGAAGCCGCGCTGCGCGCCCGCCAGATTTATTGACCACAACGGAGGCCCTGATGCCCATCACCCCACGCGACATCGAAGATCAGTTCGAGGATGCCGCCCTGACCCTGCGCCGCCTGCCCAACCCGCCCGGCTCGGGTGCCAAGGGCTACGGGCAGTCCTGGCCGGAGTATATCCACGATGCGAAGCAGGCTTATGGCTACGAGGAGGCGCGGATGCGGGTCGTGCCGAGCGCCCGTGATATCCAGCGGATGGAGGATTGCATCGCATGGCTGGCCTGGCTCGACCCCGAGGATGCACGGATCGTATGGCTGCGGGCCGAGGGTGTGAGGTGGCGGCAGGTTTGCATCCGCGCCGGGGTGGTGCGATCGACCGCGTGGCGGCGGTGGGCGGCGTCCCTTCTCACCATCGCCAAACATCTGAACACGCTGGAGAAATCAGGACGCAAGGCGTGCGCACCGAAAAGACCGGCGGATAAGAACGTGGTCAAACCGGACGAAAGCGGGTCGGGCACGTTGTTATGACGGGAAAACACGTCGAACTTCGGGCGCGACAGATGCAACACTTTCAGGGCAGTATTTCCCCATGATCGAAGACTTGTGCACGGCTCCTGGAGACCAAGCGCACCTCGATCCTCAACCGGCGGCGCTCCCGACGCCTCGCCCCTCGTGTTCCGGCCCTGCCACGGGCAGGGCGTTCGCAGCGGAAACGTGCCACTGGCACGTTTCTGATCGCCGCTCACCCCTCCCCGCCTTG
>CAIYZT010000404.1 GCA_903930735.1 uncultured Paracoccaceae bacterium
GCAATCATCGCCTCGGCGGCGGGGGAATTCATCCCCATCCAGTTGCGGGTGCCGGGCTCTGTCACTCCCGACGCGCCCCAATACAGCATCTGCTCGTTGCCGGGGCTGAGGGACAAGGACCGGATATAATAGGTCATGTCAAAGTCATAGGTGGTGGTGCGGTCCTTCATCTGGGCCTGATCGATCACCGTGGTCTTGACCGAGATCCCCAGAGGTTTCAGCGCCTCGGTATAGATATCGGCGAAGGATTTGACGTCATCCTGCCCCTGCTGCAGCAGAATCTCGAAGGCAAAGGGCTCGCCCGCCGCGTTCACCAAAGCGCCGTCTTTCAGCACCCAGCCCGCCTCTTCGAGCAAGGTCGCCGCCACCCGCAGACCGCCCCGGTTTTCCGGGCTGCCGTCCGAAACCGGCAGGGTATAGCCTTCCATCGCGCCGGGTAGCAGGCTGTCCGTCACGCTTGCCAGCAGTTCCGCAACACGGCCCTCGGCGGGCTGGCCCGCAGGCGCGCCCAAACCAGAGTTGGAATAATAGGAAACGATGCGCGGATTGACGCCGCCGTTCACCGTGGAATTGACGAATTCCGCGTTGAAAGCCTCGATCATCGCCTGCCGGACGCGCCAATCGGCGAACATCGGGCGCCGGGTGTTCATCACGAAACCCTCGATCCCCGAGGGGCGCTGATGCGGGATCTCACCCTTGACGACCTCGCCGCTGGTCACCCGCGGGAAGTCGTAATTCACCGCCCATTTCGCCGGATTGCCTTCGCGGTAGGTAGAAAACTCACCCGCCTTGAATCCCTCAAAGACCACGGTGGCATCGCTGTAGTAATCGTAGCGGATTTCGTCAAAGTTATGCATGCCACGGTAGAAATTCAGATCGGCGCCCCACCAGTCGGGGTCTTTTTTGAACGTGACAAAGACCCCGGGATCAAAGCTGTCCACAACATAGGGGCCTGACCCTACCGGCGGGTCAAAGGAGGTGGCGGTGAAATCCTTGCCGTCCCAATGCGCCTTTTGCAGGATCGGGCGCAGGCCCAGGATTAGCGGCAATTCACGGTCAAGGACGTTAAAGGTAAAGCGGACCGAACGCTCGCCGGTCTTGGTGGCGCTGGCGACCTTTGCCCAAGCCCCGGCGTAGCGCGGGCTGCCGATGGTGCCCAAGGTCTCCATCGACCAGAGCACATCCTCGATGGTCACCGGGGCGCCGTCTGAAAACTTTGCCTCGGGGCGCAGGGTGAATTCGACATAAGTGCGGCCCTCGTCGGTATCAACTGATTCGGCCAAAAGCCCGTAAAGCGAGAAGGCTTCGTCATAAGAACGGCCCAGAAGTGTCTCAACTGTCAGCAAAGATACCCCTGCGGGCGCGCGGCCCTTTTCGATGTAAGGGTTCAGCGAATCATAGCCGCCGGCCTCGCCAAAGATGATTCGGCCGCCCTTTGGCGCATCGGGGTTGGCATAGGGCAGGGACACAAAATCAGGTGGTAGCGCGGGCTCGCCATACATAGCTATGCCGTGGCGCGGCTCGGCCAGCGCGGATGTACCCAGCAAAACAAGGGTGACGGCGGCGGCGGCGCTGGTCAGGTGACCGAAAAATCCGGGCTTCATCGGGGCAAGATTCCTTCTGGTTTGAAGCGATATTTATCCAAGACTATGGCGGCTTTGACGACATTTCAAACTTTTAACTTGGAGAGCGTCCGAAGCCGGGCTATAAGATGCGTACTGCTCGATAGGTTTCTTGCCTGTATGAAACCTGCCTCAATAACTGGACGCCAGCCTTGTGCTGGCGTTTTTTTTGGCGTTGCGGGGCTCGCCAGCCTTTCCTTTGCAAGTGCAGCATGTAGGCTGCGATCAAGTCATTTGGGGGCGGCAAAATGCTGAAGGGCAAGACGGCTATCATCACCGGGTCGAACTCGGGGATCGGGCTGGGGGTTGCTACCAGTTTGGCCCGGGCGGGCGCGGATGTGGTGCTGAACAGCTTTACCGACCGCGAAGAGGATCATGCCATGGCCGCCCGGATTGGCGCGGAACATGGGGTCAGCGCGCGCTATCTGGCCGCCGATATGTCCAAGGGCGATCAATGTCGGGCCCTGATTGCGGCGGCGGGGGGCTGCGATATTCTGGTCAATAACGCGGGCATTCAATACGTTGCCCCGGTCGAGGATTTTCCGACCGAAAAATGGGATCAGATCCTGGCGATCAATCTGTCGTCGGCTTTTCACACCACGGCGGCGGCCCTGGGGGCGATGCGCGCGCGCGGCTGGGGGCGGGTGATCAACATCGCCTCGGCGCATGGGCTGACCGCCTCGCCGTTCAAATCGGCCTATATCGCGGCCAAGCATGGGGTGGTGGGCCTGTCCAAGACCGTGGCGCTGGAGACGGCGGGGCAGGGCATCACCTGCAACGCGATCTGCCCCGGCTATGTGCTGACGCCCTTGGTCGAGGCACAGATCCCGGACCAGATGAAGGCGCATGGGATGGACCGCGAGACGGTGATCCGCGAGGTTATGCTGCTGCGCCAGCCCTCGCGGCAGTTTGCGACGGTGGAGCAGATCGGCGGCACGGTGGTTTACCTGTGCTCGGGTGCGGCGGATCAGGTGACGGGAACCACGATCAGCATCGATGGCGGCTGGACGGCGCTTTAACGGGCGGCGATGGCGGCTTCGACGTGCTCTTTTTGGGCGGGGTAGACCAGACCGGCCGAGACGATCAGCTTGACGACTTCGTCCGCCTTCATGTCCAGAAAGATCACGTCCTTTTCCGGCACGAAAACCAGAAACCCCGAGGTCATCGGCGTCAGCCCGATGAAAACCGCCACCATGCCATCGCTTTTCGGCAGCTTGACGGCAATCTCGCCCTTGGGGCTGGTGGCGACCATGCCCATCGCCCAATAGCCTGGGCGCGGGAATTCGATCAGGCAGGTGCGGTCAAAGCTTTTCTCCGTCTTGGTGAAAAAGGTCTCGGTGATCTGTTTGACGCCGGAATAGACCGAGCGGACCAGCGGCACCCGGTCCACCAGACCCTCGGCGCGGCGCATCACGGTGCGGCCGATCAGCCCGCGCGCGAGCCAGCCGATCAGCGCGGTGAAGAACAAGAACACCAGCACGCCGACCCCGCGCACCGGAAAATTCGCCTGCGGTCCGATGTAGCGCTGCATCAAGGCTTCGGGTTGATAGGCGGCCGGGATCAGCGGCAGGATCCAGCCGTCGATCCAGCCGATCACGCCCCAAACCACATAGATCGTCAGCCCGACGGGCAGGACCACCACCAACCCGGTCAGAAACGAAGCGCGGAAAGCACCGAAAAGCGAGCGTTTGGGGGGATCAATCTCTGGCATTTGGTTTTCCGGACAGCTCGTGGTCAATCTAGGGGCGCGGGTCCTGGGATACAAGTCAGCGTTTGGATTCTCGGGCACGCCTATGCCGGGCGCGGTATTTCGGCGGCGATGGCGCTGGCGAGGCGGGCGTTGTTCAGGACCAGCTCGATATTGGCGACGAGAGATGCGCCTTTTGTCAGCTCATAGAGCCGGTTCAACAGGAACGGGGTGACCGATTTGGCACAGATGCCGGCGGCAGAGGCCTCGCGCAGGGCCTGTTCGATATGGGGGTTGATCTTGTCCGCCGGTATTTCGGCGGCGAGCGGGATCGGGTTGGCCACCAATTGCCCGCCCGGCAGGCCCAGAGAGGCGCGCATGAGGTGCGCGGCGGCGATCTGGGCGGCGCTGTCCATGCGCAAGGGCGCCTTCAGACCGGAATTGCGCGACCAGAAGGCGGGGAATTCATCCTGGCCAAAGGCAATGACCGGCACCCCGCAGGTCTCCAGATACTCAAGCGTTTTGGGCAGGTCCAGGATGGCCTTGGCCCCGGCGGCCACCACGGTGACCGGGGTTTGCGCCAACTCGGGCAGATCGGCGGAGATATCAAAGCTTGTTTCGGCGCCACGGTGCACGCCGCCGATGCCCCCGGTCGCAAAGACCGCGATACCCGCCAGATCGGCGCAGATCATTGTCGCCGCGACCGTGGTTGCCCCGGTGCCGCCCATGGCAAGGCAGGCCGCAAGATCGGCGCGCGAGAGTTTGGCGACGCCTCTGGCCTGACCCAAGGCGTCCAACTCGGTGCTGGTCAGGCCGATGTGGATGCGCCCCGACAGGATGGCGATGGTGGCGGGCACCGCGCCGTGGCGGTGCACTTCGTCTTCGACGCGCCGCGCGGTTTGCACGTTTTGCGGAAAGGGCATGCCGTGGGTGATGATGGTGGATTCGAGTGCCACGATGGGGCGGCCGGCCGCGCGCGCCTCGGCGACTTCGGGGGAAAAGGTCAGCGGAGCGTTAAGTTTGGTCAAGATCCGATCTCTCCGGAAACATAGGTGGCGGCGGCGCGCAGGGCCGAGGCGAGGGCAAGGGCAGGGGCCTCGCCGCGCTGTTCGGCCATGATATGGGCGGCCATAAAGGTGTCTCCGGCGCCGGTGACGCGGGCCACCATGACCGGGGGCGGAGCGTCTTCGATCACGCCCTTGTCCTTGGTGCCCAAGGCGCAGGTCTTGCCGCCATTGGTGACCAGAACCCGCGCCGCACCGCGGGCGAGCAGGGCTTGGGCGGCTAGCGGCGCGGTTTCGAACTGGCCGAGGGTCAACAGGTTGGCCTCTTCGAGATTGACGTAAAGCGTGGCGCTGGGATGGGCAAGCAGGGGCAGCAGCCGCTCGGCCTTGCCCGGCGAGGCGGGGGCGATGCGCAGATCGGCCTTGATGAAGAGGGGGGAGCCGGCGATTTGCGACAAAAGCGTCTCGGTCAGATTGCCATCCAGCGCGATCAATCCGGTCCAAGGCGCCTGGGCACTGCCGTAGGTGCCGTTCGCCAGCGGCCGCAGGATCTTGTCGCCCGCCGCCTCCAGCGAATGGGCGTCGGCGACGGCTGCGATCAGGCCATTCGCGCCCTCAATCGCCATGTAGCGGTCGGTCGGCAGATCATCGGAGCGGTAGGCCTGTTCGGTGATCACGCCCATATGGGCGCAGGCGGCGATCAACTCATCGCCTTCGGGGTCGCGGCCGATGGCGGTAAGGATGGCGGGGCGCGCGCCAAAACGGGCGAGGGTCATCGCGATGTTCATGGCCACGCCGCCGGGCAGGCGGGTGATGCGGCCCGGCACATCCGAGCCCAGCCTCATCGAGGCGGAGGAGCGGCCAATGATGTCCCACAGGACCGAACCGATGCACAGGATATCTGGTTTCATGATTTGGGTTTTGGCGCAGGACGCCGGGCATGGCAAGGGCAAGTCTTGCGGGCCAAGGTCCGGCAGGGTCCCCTTTGCCAGCCGCTTTGGCGCCTGATAATCACTGAACCAAATGATTCAGTATATCGCCCCCCCACTATGATACCACCTTTGCCGCGCTTTGCGATGCCACAAGGCGCGGCGTGCTGGAGCACTTGATGCGGCAGGACGCCTCGATCACCGATCTGGCGCAAAAGTTAGGCATGTCCCTGACGGGGATGAAAAACATGTGGGGCTGCTGGAAGCGGCGGGACTGGTCACCACGCAAAAACAGGGGCGGGTGCGAACCTGCCGTCTGGGCCAGAGTCGAAGAATTGAAGCAAAAGGAGAGATAGGGTGGAAAACAAGGACGTCATTGCCAAGCCCCAGACCCAGGTTGACCGCATCTCGGAGCGGGAATTGCAGATCACCCGCCGCGTCAACGAACGGCGCGAATCGTGTTCGAAGCCTGGACCAAACCGGAATTGATGCTGCGGTGGTGGGCGCCGAAATCCTTTGGCATCGACTTTTTGTCTTGCGAAATGGACGCGCGCACCGGGGGGCGCTACAATTGGTTTTTGGCCACCCAGCGATGCCGGAGCCGATGACTTTTTTCGGCAAATACCTTGAGGTTACGCCTCCGTCGCGGCTGGTCTGGACCAATGAGGAGGGGACGCAGACCTCGATCACCAAGGTGACTTTCGTCAAAACCGGGGGCACGACACAGATAACGGTGCACGAGCTTTATCCGTCGAAAGAGGCGCTGGACGCGGCCATCGCCTCAGGCAGCACGGGCGCCTATCCGGAGCAATTCGAGGAACTGGACCGGCTGCTGGGTGGTGCGGGTTCAGTAAGGCCGATCGATCAGCGGTCCTGTTTGCGCTGGAAAAAGAAGGGCAGGGCAGGGTCATGGGGGCCAGCGTCCAAATATCCTCGGGGCTGAGACCGGCGCAGCGGGCCTCACGGTCATGCGCGGCTTCGATGCGGGCAAGGTGGCGACGAAGGCGGGTCAGCAAGCGGGTGAAGAGCGCAGGGGCGTTTGCGGCGGTCTGAACGTCGAGGGCTTGGGTGATACGGGACATCGGGTTCTCCTTTGGTTTGGACAAGACCAGATTGACCGAAGGCGGGGCAGAGTGTTGGTGTTTGAAATGTGCGGTGGGGCGCGTTAGGCCATAGACTTCCCGGGCAAAGGTCATTTCGAATGCATTACGTCTTCGGCTCTTGCGCGCTTTATCCTGATCGCGCCCAGTTGAGCGGGCCGGATAGTGAAGTGCGTCTGGAGCCCAAGGCCTATGCCGTGTTGCGTCACCTGGTCGAGCACCATGACAGGGTGGTTTCGCGCGAAGAATTGATCGAGGCTGTTTGGGGCGGGCGCTTTATCTCGGATTCTGCCGTTTCGACCGCTCTGAAATTTGCCCACAAGGCGGTTGCGGATGATGGGATCGCCCAGACCAAGATCCGCACCCTGCACGGCGCAGGGCACGGCCGCCAGCACCTTGCTGGAGCGGGCCACCACCGCTGGACCCGGGTTTTGCCGCGGCCCTATGCTGCCCGTGCATTTGCCCGCTTTCAGGGCGGCTTGGAGTGGTTTGCCAGTGACCGCGCCAAGGCTCAGGAGGATGTGCGGCGGCTGGCGGAACGGGCCTATGAGCTTGACCTGTATAGTCCCGAGGTCAAGTAGCACGGCTCTTCATAGAAGAGTTCCGGCTTTGCCTGCCATTCCTTCCAGATGAACTGTGCTGGCGTGAGTCCCTTGAGGGCCTTGAGTCGTCGGGCGTGGTTGTAGGTATCTATGAACA